>CAYQDC010000026.1:0-22436 GCA_964416205.1 uncultured Acetobacter sp.
ATCCGCAATCAACTTAAAGAAGATGCAGAGCAAAGTCAATTAACAATGGATTTTGACCCGTTTACGGGTAGCAAGTAATCTTCGCCCTGTCAGACCGTTATACGCCCTTAAGGCGTTCACGGGTACTATTATGGTTACACCCGTTAAAGAAGAACTACCGGCTAGGCCGGTGGGTTTCTTTTGCCGTATGTATGTTATTACAACATGGCTAATGCTTTTTGTGTGTATTTCGACAATGTAGCAATGCTTTTTTGTAAAGCTTCTTTTTCCGTATCACATAATTCTGGCATTAATGCGTATTCAAGTCCGTTTTTGCTGACGATGGTTGGTACGGAGTAACAGGTTCCGTCGGCGTCATGGTGTGAGCTGACGGTTAAAATGGCATGTTTGTCGCTAATAATCGCGTTACATATATATTGTGTAGCGGAAGCAATGCCGAAATATGTTGAACCTTTACCTTTGATAATTGTGTAAGCAGCATTGCGAACTTCGTTGTCTATGGAGCCTTTGATAACCTGGTTTAAATCTTTGTTCAGCTGGGTTGCTAAGCGTTCTACACAAGTTGTGCCGGCAACAGCGCTGGACCATACCAAAACTTCACTGTCGCCGTGTTCGCCGATAACATTGGCGTGGACGGATTTTGGCGAAATGCCGAGGTGATGACCCAAAATGCTGCGAAAACGAGCAGAATCGAGTACCGTACCAGTGCCGAAAACGCGGTTTTGGGGAAAATCGGAAAGCTTTAAGGTTACTTCGGTCATTATATCAACCGGGTTTGCTGCAATAATCAAAATTGCATTCGGAGCATATTTTACAATTTCGGGGATAATGCTTTTGAATATGTTGACATTCTTTTCCAAGAGATCAAGGCGGGTTTCCCCCTGTTTTTGGTTGGCTCCGGCCGTGATGATGACGATGCCTGCGTCTTTTAAATCTTTGTAATCTCCAGCAATTATTTGGGAGCCGAATGTAAAAGGTGCAGCATGGGAGATATCCATTGCTTCGGCAATGGCACGTTCCTTGTTGGCATCAATTAAAATTAATTTTTCCGCACAGCCTTCCGTAGCCAGCGCATAAGCAATGGCGCTGCCTACCATGCCGGTACCAATAATTCCTATCTGCATATTTTATCCCTTCATAAAACATCAATTGGTTGCCTAATTTTTTTATCTCCTTTATATGTAGGGTATGTTTTTTAAGAAATAAAGCCTATTTTTTAAGAAAAAATGATTTTTTTAGACGTTTCTAACTTGTTGAAATAAAAGGGTCTTTTTTTTGTGTGTATGTTGGTGCGTTGAAAAGTACAAAAAAAAGCTTGTCAAATATGTTTTTTGTGTGTAGCGTCTGTTTCAGACGTTAGTCTAAAATTTGTTTTAATAATTTTTAGAGGTTGAATTTAATGACTGATACCGCTGATCGTGTTAAGAAAATTGTTGCTGAACATTTAGGTGTTGAAGAATCAAAAGTAACAGACAGTGCAAACTTTATTGACGATTTGGGTGCTGATAGCTTGGATACTGTTGAACTGGTTATGGCATTTGAAGAAGAATTTGGTTGTGAAATTCCTGATGAAGCAGCAGAAAAAATTCTTACAGTAAAAGATGCTATTGACTATCTTTCAAAAGCTGCGTAAGTCTTTGGAATTATCATAAGTTAGAACTCGCTCATGATTACAGGCGAGTTTTTTCATACTAGGTTTATCCGTGTTTTACCGGCGGCGACTGTTTAGGCTGCCGCCGGGTGGATGGCGGGTAAAGAAGGAAGGTTAGCGAATGAGAAGAGTTGTCGTTACAGGTATGGGTGTTGTTTCGCCGTTCGGCAGAGGTGTTGAGCATAACTGGAAGTCTTTAATGGCTTGTAAATCTGGTATTAGAAGGATTGATGATATTGATCTGAAAGATATTCCTGTTATGATTGCTGGTCGGGTGCCTTTTGGCGAGAATGAACCTGATTTTAATCCGGATACGGTGTTTGCTCCGAAAGATCAGAAGAAAAATGATAAATTTATTATGTATGGCATGGCAGCGGCCGGAGATGCTTTGAAAGATGCTGGCTGGGATGTCGAAACGGCCAGTGAGGAAGAGAAAGATCGGAGCGGTGTTATGATCGGCTCAGGTATAGGCGGATTACAGGTTATTTATGAGAATGCTATTTCCTTTAACGATGTGGGGATGAAGAAAATTTCCCCGTTTTTTATTCCGTCAGTGTTGATTAATCTGATTTCTGGCAATGTATCTATCCGTTATGGCTTAAAAGGGCCAAATCATGCTTGTGTGACGGCCTGTTCAACTGGTACGCATGCTATCGGTGATGCATCTGCCATGATTGCGCGTGGTGATGCCGATATGATGGTTGCTGGAGGTGCTGAATCTGCCGTTAATGTTTTGGGGCTGGCTGGTTTTGCACGGATGAAAGCCGTTACTTCTGATTTTAACGATGCTCCGGAAAAAGCCTCTCGTCCATGGGATAAGGCTCGCAGTGGTTTTGTTATGGGCGAGGGTAGTGGTGTAGTTGTTCTGGAGGAGTTGGAACATGCCAAAAAAAGAGGAGCGAAGATTTATGCTGAGGTTGTTGGTTACGGTATGAGTGGTGATGCTTATCATATCACAGCGCCATCTGGTGATGGAGCTTACCGGGCAATGAAAATGGCCGTTGAGCATGCTCGTGAAAACGGTGTGGATTTATCGGATATCGGTTATATCAATGCGCACGGCACATCTACTCCGGCTGGTGATGTTGGAGAGGCTATGGCAGTAAAGCGTTTATTTGGTGATGAAGGTATTAAGCATGTTTCCATGTCTTCTACCAAGTCCGCTATTGGACATCTGCTTGGTGCAGCTGGTGCAGTTGAGGCTGTTTATACCATTATGGCGATACAGGAACAGATTTGTCCGCCGACGCTTAATTTGGAAAATCCGGCAGACGAATTGGAAGGATTTGATTTGGTTCCGCTTGAACCTAAAAAACGTGAAATTAAGGCAGCTATGTCCAATTCTTTCGGATTTGGCGGTACTAACTCTTCTATCATTTTTAAGAAGTATAATGATTAACCCTGTTTGGCAGGTTTGATATGAAAATATTGCGAGGGCTTCTGATAACTCTTCTTTTGCTGATGTTGTCGGGAGCTTTTGCCTTTTTATGGTTGAATAAACAATTTCAGCTGTCGCATCGCCTGACAGTACGGGCTGAGGTGCAGATTCCGCGTGGTGCGACGCTGAGTGGTGTGTCCAGGCTTTTGGAAGAAAAAAAGGTGATTACTCATGCCAGGTTGTTTGAGTTATATGCACGGATTTACGGGTTGGCTGGACAAATCAAGGCTGGAGAATATGCTTTTGATGGTGAAATATCTATTGCCGAGGTGGCTAAGATATTGGTGAAGGGAGATGTTATCGTGCGGGAAATTACTATTCCCGAGGGTTTGACATTGGCACAGATAAAAAGAATTTTGGAAAATAATCCGTATCTCAGCGGTGATATAACCATTGATTTAAAAGAAGGTGATGTATTACCTGAGACATACTATTTTTCGCGCGGAGAAAGCCGAAATGGTATTTTGTTAAAGGCACAAAGGGCAATGCAGATTGAATTGGCAAAGGCTTTTGCCGAGAGAGATAAGGACTCTCCTTTAGAATCGGAAAGGGAGCTGCTGGTTTTGGCCAGTATAGTGGAGAAGGAAACGGGATTGGCTGCGGAAAGGGGCAAAGTAGCATCGGTTTTTGTCAATCGTTTAAACCGACGGATGAAGCTGCAGACAGATCCGACGGTTATTTATGCTTTAACAAAAGGGGAAAAGCCGTTGGGACGTCTTTTGTCTCGGCGTGATTTGAAAGTCGATTCCCCTTATAATACTTATTTGTATGAGGGATTGCCGCCGGCACCGATTTGTAGTCCTGGGATTGATGCCATCTGGGCGGTGGCCAGACCGGAAAAAACGCCATTTTTGTATTTTGTTGCGGATGGGATAAGTGGGGGACACCGATTTGCCATAAGTTTGGCGCAACATAATCAGAATGTTTCGTTGTATCGTCAGCAGTTGCGGAAATATTGAAGAATACCTGCGGTATGTGAAGTGCCGGCAAAAGAGGAGTAAGAGAGTTAAAATTGCTGGCGAAAATTTAAGCAGTTTGGTACCGATAAAGAAATATTGCAAACCTTTTTTTTGGGGGGGGGTGCGGATTGTGTTGGAATATTTATATATGGAAGCTTCGCAGAATGGTCATGAATGCTGGCAAAAATTTGTATGTGGCGGTACGAGCAAAATAAATTGCGATACAAGGTTTGGTGATAATGTGTATGTGCATAGGGTGAAGGTTACCAACAAGGGAAAGGTTAATATCGGCTTTTATGCGATATGGCGGGTGATTGTCTGATTATTATGCAGAATCATAATTATGAGGGAAAATGATACCTTATGATGAAATGTTGATTTTTAAGAATCTAAACATCTGTTTTTATTGGGGCGGATGTTGATATTATCGGGAACGAAGATCGGTGAAGGGGCTGTTATTCAGGGCTGAGCGGTTGTGCACGGTGACATACTGTTATATGTCATAGTAGGCGGGGATTCAGCAAAAGTTTTTAAATGCCGGGCATAGAACATTAAAGAAACTTAAGGCAGAAAGAAAATTCTGTGAGCAATAGGTGAGTATTGTCCATAGAGCCATTTAAGTCAGAAAAGGTTTGAAATCAGATTAAGTTAAGGATTTCCGAAGGGGTATTAATGATGGTTGTTGCGCCAATCTGTTGCAAGAACAGTCGGGAGCGAAAGCCCCATGAAACGCTGATGCAGGGTAGACCGGAATTTTTAGCGGTGGCAATGTCTACTTCCGAATCGCCAATGTAAATATTTTTTTCTTTTTCGGCATTAAGTTCTTTGATGAGGGCAAAAACTGCGTCTGGGGCGGGCTTTTTATTTACGGTGCAGCTCACGCCCTGTGTATGGTCAATCAAACCACCGAAAAAACGGGCCGTCAGCGCTTTGACGCCTTCATCAAATTTATTGGAAACAATGCCCATTTTAATGTTGCGTTTTTGCAGTTCTTTCAGCAGTGTGATAATTCCCGGATAGGGAGCGGTGTAGTCGTTTAAATGAGCGGAATAATAGGTTTTAAATGTGGCAAAGGTTGTTTCAAAATCCGGGTTTTGCTGCCCATGGGGGAGTGCACCGGCAACCAATGCATCAATGCCATTGCCGAGCAGTGTCATGGTTTCAGCTTCGCTTTTTTCAGGGAAACCATGGGTACGCAAAGCATAATTTAAGGCATTTTCCAAGTCTTTTGCTGTATTAAGCAGAGTTCCGTCCAAATCAAATATCAGCATGATTATATTCCTTTTCAGAGTTAGTTTATATAGCTATGTAATTCATAAAAATGTTTTTGTATATAAAATTATTGAAAATGTTTCGGTTTTAGTATGCTGTTTTGAAATGGATATGTTAAATATGTGAAGAGGAGATAAAAATGGTTTTCTTAGTGAAAATATTGGAGGATGAATACAGACGGTTTTTTCTTTTGCTAAGGTAATGACAGGAGGTGAAGTGTTTTAAACAATCGGCGTATTGCCAAGAAATGAGAGAAAAAGGTTTGTCGAAAGTAAAATGTCTATTGGTCATGGCAACAGAAACGATTGTCAGAATGGGAAAAATGTATCAGGCGAAACAAAGGCTATAGACAGCAGAAAAGACTGTTTTCGTTGCTAAAAGGTGTTTTGTCGGAGAAAAAGAAAGTTGAATCGCTCCGAAGGATGGAAAAAAGATAAAATATATTTTTTGAGCTGGGTAGTTATGCGCGGGAAAGAGGGGGTTAGTGCGCTTCGCCCCAGTTGTTGCCTATACCGATGTCGGCAATCAATGGCACTTTAAGGTTTATACCTGCGATGTTTTCCATTTCTTTTTTTATTAATGCCGAGGCGGTTTCTATCTCGTTTTCGGGAGCTTCAAATACCAGCTCGTCATGCACCTGAAGCAACATGCGGGTTTTCAGGCCGGTCTGTGCGAGCGAGACTGCGATTTTATTCATGGCTAGCTTGATAATATCGGCGGCGCCACCCTGTATTGGTGCATTGATGGCGACGCGTTCTGCAAATGATGCCAGGCGCTTGTTGTTGTCCTGAATACCGAAAATAGTAATTTTGCGATTAAATGGAGTTACGACATAGCCATTTTGGCGGGCAAAGTTTATGGTTTTATCCATGTAGTTTTTTACTTCTGGCATATTGGCAAAATAGGCATCAATGTAACGATGGGCATCGGCTGGGGTGGTGTCAATCTCTTTAGCCAGCCCGAAAGCGGATATGCCGTAAACAATGCCGAAATTGATGGCTTTGGCACGGCGACGATGTTCTGCATCGACTTCTTCATAAGGTATACCGAATACCTGGGAGGCTGTTTTACGATGAATGTCTATGTTTTCTTTAAAAGCTTCCTGGAGAAATTTTACGTCGGCAATGGTTGCAAGAAGGCGCAGTTCTACTTGTGAGTAATCGGCGGCTATCAGTTTGCAGTTGGGGTTGGCGATGAAACATTCGCGGAGTTTGCGTCCGACCGGTGTACGAACTGGAATGTTTTGCAGATTGGGGTTAAGCGAAGACAGCCGTCCGGTGTTGACAGATATTTGGCTGTATGTGGTGTGGATGCGATGATTGTTGTCCATCAGGGCAAGTAGTGCTGTTGTGTAGGTAGATTTGAGTTTTTGGTATTGACGCCAATCTAAAATCTTGCGTGGCAATTCATGCTTTTCTGCCATTTGTTCCAAAACTTCGGCACTGGTGTTCAGCGAACCGGAAGAATGTTTTTTGCCTTTTAATCCCAGTTTGGTATAAAGAATTTCACCTATTTGTTTAGGTGAGCTTAAGTTGAATTCTTCGCCGGCAAGTTGATAAATTTTCTGGGAAATTTTGCGCATTTCCAAGTCAAATTCAGCATCCATTTCTTTGAGTCGGGTCGTGTCAAGTCTGATGCCTGTTTGTTCCATATTAAATAAGGTGGTGGAAAGCGGGCGGTCTATTCCTTCATAAACAAATAAGCGCTTTTCCTGTGTCAGCTGTGGTGTCAGCAGGACGTATAGGCGGTAGATGAAGTCGGCTTCTTCCGCAAAAAATGAAACGAGCTCTGATGCTGGCATAGATTTGAAATCTGCTTTTTTATATTCGGGCGCGGCGCTTTTTAGCGGGAGGCCTAAGAAGTTAGCAGACAGAGATGCCAGTGTGTGTGTGGCGGACGAGCTGTTTAGATCATAGGATATGATGGCTACATCGTCGTATGGAAAAGGCGAAAATTTTCGTTGCATGGCTTTTGCCAGCAGGTGCAGATTATCCTTGAGGTTTAATGAAATTTTTAATACAGCCGGATTGGCAAAAAGTTCGGACAGGAAATTTTGTAATGTTTGCGGTGAGATTCCTTCGGTTTTTGTGGTGGTGGCAAATAAATCTCTGTCAGGGGGCAGAGGAACGGCTGCTGCTGAAAATAAATCCACTGGTTCGGTGGTAGATGGTGCAGTAACGGGAATATAAAAGGCGCGAGCATCTTTCAGGCTGACTGATATACCGAGGAATTTATCACTGGCAGTGTGGATGTTGAAGGCAAAAGCGTTTTCGGCAACGATGGTAGTGGCGAGCTGTTTTAATTCATCTTCATTGTTAATCAATCGGTAAATGGGGATTAGCTGTTGTTTTTCTTCTGGTAGGTTGTTGCAGCGTTGTTTGAGCCAGCTTAAAGCTTTGTTTTTAAGGCTTTTGAATGCGTGGCGATCAAGCAGGTTCATCAATATATCATGATGTGGCGCCATGCAGTGCAGTTTTTTTAACGGTAGTTCGACTGGAACATTTGGATTAAGGGTAACAAGCTTTTGAGAAATGAGCGCATCTTTTTTGTGTGCCATAATCAGCTCGCGGCGCTTGTTTTGTTTGATTTCCGCAGCGTGTTCCAATACACCATCAAGCGAACCGAACAAGTTAATCAATTCGGCGGCGGTTTTCAGCCCGATGCCGGGGATGCCGGGGATGTTATCGGTAGAATCGCCCGCTAAGGCCTGGACGTCGGTTACGCGCTCAGGATAGACACCAAATTTTTCTTTGACGTCTTCGGGGGTAAAAAACCTGTTTTTCATGCCGTCGTAAAATTCCACGCCGGGGCGGATGAGTTGCATCAAATCTTTGTCGGCAGAAATAATAGTGACGTCTTTGCCTTCATTGAGCGCCATGGCGGTATAAGTGGCAATCAGGTCGTCGGCCTCATAACCTTCCATTTGTAGCCAATGCAGGTTCAGCGCCTCTACTACTTCATGTATGAGGTCAAACTGTGGTTTTAACTCTGGTGGTAGTTCGGGGCGGGTAGCCTTGTATTCCGGAAAGATCTCATTGCGAAAGTTTTGACGTTTGGCGTCAAACAAAACCAGGCAATAGTCGCATTTGATGTTTGCTGTCAAGCTTAGGAACATATTTAAGAAACCGTAGACGGCATTGACAGGTAGCCCCTCGGGATTGGTCATCGGAGGGCTGGCGAAAAAAGCGCGGAAAATATATCCTGAACCGTCAATCAAACAAACTTTTTCTTTGGTTTTTATTTTTTCTGTCATATTTCTATCTCCCGTTTTCTGCCAATATAGCGTTGAATAGTTTTGCGGTAAAGGGAAAACTCTCGTTTTTGCTATTTTTGTTTGCAAAGTGTTAATTTTTGTGGTATTATTAAATAATTATAGGTACATGGGAGGATGGTAAAATGAGCAGAGAATTTGATGGTCTTGTGTATGCGGATATTATGGATGATATTTTTGCAAAATCAAAGAGTTTCAGCAGTAAAGAGTATTATGATGAGATGGTTCGTATTTGTCCTGAATTCAAGAAAAAATGGTGGGAAAGAATACCATCGGAAAAGCAAGTAAAGGAAATGGTAAGGGATTGGTATAATGATGGAGTAATTGACGGAAAGGAGAGCGTTCCGAAAGCGGAGAAGGAGCTTGGTATTGCCATCGGAGGTGGCTATAAATTTCCAAACGGAATGTCGGATGTTGAATATCATAAAGAAAGGGCCATAAAATATGGTTGTGTTGACGTTTTTCAGAAAGGTAATGGACGGGAATTTTGTTTTAATAGAAGGTATAGCAAAAAAGATGGAGTTTCTATTATTACCAGTTCGAAACTTGATAAAAAAAAGGCTTATATTCAAGCATGGCGGAATTTGCAATATGGAAATCGCGAGCAGATAGTGGGTGAGTATCAGAAAGATTGGGCGGAGCTTTGCGATTTAAATCCAGAACTTAAAAGCATAAAGTTTGATAAGAATAATTTGTCATCATTGGGAATGGCGATAGCGGGGGTTACTTATGACTTTCCAGCCAAAGATATTGAACTTTTTGTACAGAATGCAGAAAGAGGAAAAGCAGGCTTTCATGAGGATTCCCGTATCAGAAGAGAACTTGCAGAGATCGGTATTAAGGATTTTCGCTTTGGTTGGGTGCCGTCGTCGGAAACGGTTAAGATGATTGGGGAGCGCTTGCGGGAAAAAGAAGCACGAGAGAAGGGGGCTTTGGGGCAAGATGCGGTAATTGCGGCACGAGGTGAGGTCGGACGAGAAAATAGTGGTAACAATAACAAGGCAGGATTAACCCCAGAACAAATTGTTGCATTGCAGATGGCTAAAGTGAAAGCAGCAGTTGTGGCACGAGGTGAGGTCGGACGAGAAAATAACGGTAACAATAACAAGGCAGAATTAACCTCAGAACAAATTGTTGCGTTGCGGAGGGCTAAAGTCAAAGCGGCTGGCAAGTAAAAAATCTGGACAGATGACAAACTTTGCAGGAAAAGGGTTACTGTGGCAAAATTTTAATTATTTTCTAACCAAAATCAGGTTTAAGTGAATGATAAAAATTTTGCGGAGCAGGAATGAAAAAAGAGAAGAAAATGGCAGGGAGGCCGATGACGGTCGGCAAAAGTGAAAACAGGAAAAATAAAGCCAGGTTTGCGGTTGTGCGCAAGAGGGTAGCTAAAAAAAAGAAAAATGACAGAAAAAAGTCTTCCTGGAAGCTGAAACTGTTTATGGTTTTGCTGTGGCTTGGTCTGGCTTTTTTTATGGTGGCAGGTGTTTTTGTCTGGTATTGTTATAAGACGTTACCTAATTTTTCAGTGGCAATGTCTGTTAAAAGAATGCCAGGAGTTAAGATTCTGGCGGCAGATGAACGAGAAATTGTGTCTTATGGTTCGTTGTTTGCAGAGCCGGTAAATGTGGATGAGCTTCCGGATTATGTGTATCAGGCGGTTATAGATACCGAAGACAGACGTTTTTTTAAACATGGAGGGTTTGATTATATCGGCTTCGCGCGGGCGATGGTCGTGAATATTGCCAAAATGCGGTATGAACAGGGAGCGTCAACAATTACACAGCAGGTGGCCAAGAATCTGTTTTTAACACGGGAAAAAAGCATTAAAAGAAAGGTGCAGGAATATCTTTTAGCGCAATGGCTGGAAAAGCATTTTACCAAAAAGCAGATTTTAAATATTTATCTGAATCGGGTCTTTTTTGGGAGCGGAGCATACGGGTTGAATGCTGCAGCCAAACGTTTTTTTAACAAAAATGCTAAAGATTTGAATTTGCGTGAGGCTGCTATTTTGGCGGGTTCTCTGAAAGCACCAAGTCGCTATAATTATTTTAGAAACAAAAAATTGGCGCTGGAGCGTTCTGAAGTGGTATTGTTGCTGATGCGACGAGCTGGATCTATTTCTTTTAAGGAATGGGATGAAGCACTTAAATTGCCTATCGGTGAGGCTAATAACGATAAAATTTTGGGTGCCCGTTATTTTGGTGATTATGTGATGTCCATGCTACCAGAGTTGATTAAGAAATATGATAGTGACATATATGTTAAGACGACATTGGATTATGATTTACAACGACATGCCGAATATCAGCTGCGCAAGCATATTCGTGCTAATGCTGATAAAAACGTAACCCAGGGTGCTGTGATTATATTGGATAGAAACGGTGCTATCAAAGCTATGGTTGGTGGGTATGACTATAATAAAAGCCAGTTTAATCGGGCTACACAGGCGACGCGTCAGGCGGGCTCATCTTTTAAGCTGTTTGTTTATTTGCGTGCTTTTGTGGAAGGATTTTCACCTGATGATATTCTTTTAGACGAGCCTATTCGTATTGATGATTGGGAACCACAAAATTATGATAAATCTTTTCATGGGGCGGTTAGTTTGAAATATGCGTTTGCCAAGTCACTGAATGTGGCAACTGTGGATTTGGCTACTTATCTGAATTTGGAAGATATTATTAAAATGGAGCAAAAACTCGGAATTACCACCACGGTAGAAGATGAACCTTCACTTATTCTCGGGGCAGTGGATGTACGGGTTATTGATATGGCCGCGGCATATACGGCAACGGCAAACGGCGGATACGCGGTTTTTCCGTATGCCGTGCGTGAAATTACCGATACTGACGGCTATTTGATGTATCAATACTGGATGGGGGGCAAACAACGGGTTCTCACTCCAGAAGTGGTCAGTAAAATCAATTTGCTGCTGCGAGCAGTGGTAATGGACGGTACTGGCAAAAGAGCCGGAAAGGTGAAAAATGCTCGCGGCAAAACCGGGACATCGCAAAATTATCGCGATGCCTGGTTTATTGGGTCAAATGATAAATACACCACAGCGGTGTGGGTTGGTAATGATGATAACAGCCCGATGAAAGAAATAGGTGGAGGGATGTTGCCTGCGGAAATCTGGGCAGATATTATGAGATAGGTGTGTTGGGAAAGCCAGAAAGTATCAGCTAGTGGCACACAAATAATCGCAGGCAACTTTTGAGTAAAAGCGCCCAGGTGAAGGGCATAGTACTTTTATTATTTTCAAACGCCCATGTCTCGGATAAAACGTGTGCCGCTGATGTAACCGTTTTCAAATTCACCGCGAACCTCTATTAAATGGTTGTTGTATTTGCGCCATTTGCTGATTGTTGAGCGGTTGCGGGTGAAATTTAATGCGATTTTAGCTGTGCCACTTTTTTCTGTACGTAGACTGTAGTCTTCAAGACTGCAACTTGAACTGCCGATACCAAAGTCGTCACGTGCCAGCCAGATGTAGCCACGGCCGTTCTCTTCAAAATAAGTTCCGCACCAGTTTTCGGTGTCTGCAAAGACTGTACCAGCAGAACTTAAATATAAACATAAAAATAATGCCAGTTTTGTAAGCTTTTTCATTGCCGAAAACTCCTAAAATAGTTAATTTTCGGTTAATACATATCCGCTTTTTGTTTAGTTGTCAAGAGTTTTGTCTATCTGTTTTTTTATAAGATTGGGAAAGGTTTTTCTTCCGTGTTTTTGTTAAAAGAATCTTTAGAAGCCCAGTTTTAGCATACAAAAAAATATACTGTTTTAGACAGTTGGGTAGAAACGGTCGATTTGACGTGAGCTATCAGGCAAGGTGAAAAAATATGATGTTGCATTTTAATTTGAAAGATATGTTTTTTTTGTGTTTTACTCTGATGTGTTGGCATGTGGTATTGCCGTGGACATTGGGGTTGGCTGTTGTGTATTTTGGCGGCAGTTTGTTTTATTTGCAGTTAAAAAAGCAACGAATCGAGGCTGATGCCGTGTTGGCGACGGCTTTTTTGCTTAATTTGTGGTATGTGCTTGGTTCGTGGGGAAATGTACGTCAATATGATTATTATAATTTTTTGATGCATGCGGATTATTTTTTGCAGCATGGTTTTTTTGTGGCGGCACCTAGCTCCTATCTGCAATCTGTTTTTTTTCAACCGCCTTTGTGGGGTTTGATTTCGGCTGTTACCGCCAAATTATGCATGATACTCGGTGCACCGTTTGCAGCAGGTTTTGATGCTGTTCGTTTTATCAGTCTGTTTTGTATTACGGGAGCGGAAATCGTCTTTTGGCGGTTGGTAACGGTTTTGCAGATTGATAAACGGGTGAAGCTATGGTTATGGGGGGTATTTTGTTTTTTCCCGGCGCATGGTATTGCGGCAAATTTGGTTAATAATGATGCGGCGGTTTATTTTTTGATGGTCGTGATGATATATGCCAGTTATCTGTGGCATGTATGTGGGGGCTGGCGCGAAGCATTTTGTCTTTCTGGTTTGTTATTAACGGCAGGGTTGATTAAATTTTCCGGTTTGATGATTGTGCCGGCGCTTGGCGTATTGGGTTTGTTTCGCTTGTTACAGACAAAAAATAAGCTGTCCTTGCGAATATGGGGACAGTTTGCTGTTATCGGACTGGGTGTTGCGGGTGGCTTTGTATGGGGCTGGTTTTTGTTGGCATATAATTTACCCCTGGTGCCACCACCGGTTGGCAATGCTTTTCAGGATTTAAGTCGTTATTCTCTGATGGAACGGCTATGGAGCCTTAGTATGGCGGGCAGTGTTTTTGCTGATGTGCGGGGGGGATTAGCTGAACCGAACGTATGGTTGGCTTTGGTTAAAACATCTTTATTCGGCGAATGGGTATGGCAGGGGAAGGTTTGGGCCTATATACTGTATGGTTTGGGAACTTTATTGGCTGTTATTTTGGTTTTGAGCTTTTTTTCTTTGCTTAATTATAAGATGGGTAAAGATTGGGGCTTCAACGTTTTTGTGGTGGTATTTGTCTTTTCTGTGTTGGCGGCATGGGTCAATTTTTGGATAACCTATCCGTATTTTTGTTCCAGTGAATATCGATATGTGATGGTTTTGTTGCCGTTGTCTTTCTTATGGCTTGGAAACTACCTGACGCAAAAAAGCCTGCCAAAAGAGGTTTATTGCGTTTTAGCAGGAGGGAGTATTTTGTTGATTGCGGCATGGTTTATGATCTGTCTAAATACCATTTGACAGTTTTGGTTATGCCGGTTTTAAATGTTTCTTCTGGCTTATATCCAAGTTCATTGCTGATTTTTGACGGATCAATCGCATAACGCAGGTCATGTCCGGCGCGGTCTTTGACAAAAGTTATCAGATTGGCGTATTTTTCACCGTCTTTGCGTGGGCGCAATTCGTCCAGCAGACTGCATATCGTATTGGCAATGTGCAGATTGGTAAGCTCGTTGTGTCCGCCGACATTGTAAGTTTCGCCGTTCTTGCCATGATGGTATATCAGATCAATTGCTTTGGCATGGTCGGTTACGTACAGCCAGTCGCGGATGTTTTGTCCGTTGCCGTATATCGGAATTGGTGATAAGTTTAAGCAATTCCGGATAATGGTCGGTATGAGTTTTTCCGAATGTTGCTTGGGACCATAGTTGTTGGAGCAGTTGGATGTGGTTGTATTCATACCGTAAGTGTGATGATAAGCACGAACCAGAAAATCAGAACCAGCTTTGCTGGCCGAATATGGGCTGTTAGGGGCGTAAGGCGTGGTTTCTTTGAAAAAGCCCTCAGCGCCGAGCGTGCCATACACTTCATCAGTGGATATATGATGAAAACGGCGGTTCTCGTATCCGGATTTTGGGGTGAAAGGGGCATCAAACCAATGCAGGCGGGCGGCATTCAGCAGGTTAAAAGTGCCCACCAGGTTTGTATTGATGAATGCGAGAGGTTCTTTGATTGAATTGTCTACGTGACTTTCAGCGGCAAAATGAATAACACCGGTGAAATCATATTTGTCAAACAGATCGTTTACCAGTCGTTCATCGCAGATGTCGCCTTTAATAAAGGTACAATTTGGGTTTTGGGCTACTTCGTCCAGGTTGTCCAAATTGCCGGCGTAGGTCAATTTATCCAGATTGACGATTTTGTCTGCTGGATGTTTTTCCATATAAAAGGGAATGAAATTGGAGCCGATAAAGCCGGCGCCGCCGGTTATCAAAATTGTTTCAGGCATTTAATTAATCCTTCTTTCCAATGTGGAATTTCCATGTTGAAATGCGTTCTGAATTTAGCTTTGTTCAGAACCGAATAATGCGGGCGGATGGCCGGCGTAGGATAATTTTTACTTTCTATCGGGCAGACACGGCAGGGGAGTTTTGATTGTTCCATTATTTCTCTGGCAAAGTCATACCATGAGCAAACACCCTCATTGGTAAAGTGGTAAATTTCTTTTTCTCCAGTGCGAATCTGTGGCAGAGCGTGCACAATTGCGGCGGCCAAATCATAAGCGTTTGTCGGTGAACCAATCTGGTCAAAAACGACATTCAAACATTCTTTTTCAGCGCCGAGACGGCGCATTGTTTTTACGAAATTGCTGCCGTGGGGAGAGTAAAGCCATGCGGTGCGGAAAATGACAGCTGTTGTGGCGTTGTTTAATATATTTTGTTCGCCTTCCAGTTTAGTTCTGCCATATACGCTTTGCGGGTTAGGCTTGTCGGTTTCATTATAAGGTTTACAGTTTGTACCGTCGAAAACATAGTCGGTTGAAACATGGATGATATTTTGGCCATAGCGAGCTAAATATAACGGTGCCAGGGCATTGACCTTTCTGGCGTTTTCTTCATCGCTTTCAGCGTGGTCAACAGCTGTATATGCGGCGCAGTTGATGATATAGTCAAATCGGTTTCCGGCGAGATACTCTCTGACGGACGTTTCATCGGTTAAATCCAATTCGGTGCGGTCAATGTACAAGGCGCGGTCTTGCAACATATTTTGCAAAGCTGTTCCCAATTGTCCGCGGGCTCCGGTTACTAAAAGCATGGTTCCAAATCCTTTAACAGCGGGTGGCTTAAGTCACGTTCCAAAACATTGGCGCGGGTCATGTCTATTTGCCAGTCAATGCCTAAAGCCGGATCGTTGACACAGAGGCCACCTTCTGCTTCTTTGCAATAAAAATTATCACATTTGTAGGCAAAAACGGCGGTTTCAGATCGAACCGAAAAACCATGGGCAAAGCCACGTGGGATTAATAACTGCTTCTGATTTTCTCCGGAGAGGATAACGGCGATATGTTTACCGTAGGTTGGCGAATTGCGACGAATGTCTACGGCAACATCCAGTACTTCACCGGAAATAACACGTACCAGTTTGGCCTGGGCATATTCGCCTTTTTGGAAATGCAGACCGCGAATCGTACCATAATCTGAAAAAGACTGATTGTCTTGAACAAAGTTGTAATGCAGGCCGTTTTGTTCAAATTCTTTTTGGTTATAGCTTTCAAAGAAATAGCCACGGGTATCGGTGAATATACGCGGTGTGATGATATAAATCCCTTCCAGTTCGGTTTTAGTAAAGATCATGTTTTTCCTCGTATACTTTTTTCAAATATTCTTTGTAGGGTATACCGTCTTTTAATTGGTTTATCAACTCTTGCATTTGTTTGCTGTTAATAAATCCCTGCCGATAAGCGATTTCTTCCACGCACGCTAATTTAAGTCCCTGGCGTTGCTCAATAATCTGGACAAATTGTGAAGATTCCATCAGGCTGTCCGGTGTACCGGCATCCAGCCAGGCGCTACCTCTTTTTAAGGGAATGACGTTTAGTCGGCCTTCTTTTAGATACAGTTTGTTTAAATCGGTTATTTCCAATTCGCCGCGTTTGGATGGTTTGAGTGTAGCAGCTTTCTGGGCTACGTCTGCCGGATAAAAATACAGACCGGTTACGGCATAGTTTGATTTGGGTTTTTGAGGTTTTTCTTCAATGGAAATAACGCGTTTTAATTCATCAAATTCAATTACGCCAAAACGCTCTGGGTCAGAGACATGATATCCGAATACAGTGGCAGCGCAGTTTTCTTCTTGTACCAATGTGCGGTAGTTATTTATTTGCGACTGGATGTAAAAAATATTATCGCCCAGAATCAGACATACTTTTTCATTGTTGATAAAGTCATGCCCCAAGATAAAAGCTTCGGCAATGCCGTTGGGCTTATCCTGGACTTTATATTCCAGGTGCAGACCGAGGTTTTCCCCGTTGCCGAACAGGCGTTCAATATTTGGCGTATCGTGTGGCGTGGATATAATCAGAATGTCGGTTATTCCGAACAGCATAAGCACTGACAGCGGGTAATATATCATCGGTTTGTCATACACCGGGAGAAGTTGTTTTGACACGCATTGCGTCATCGGGTAAAGGCGAGTTCCCGAGCCTCCGGCCAGTATTATTCCTTTCATGTTTTTTTTCCTTTGGCTGATTTGTGAGGTAACAGTTGAAGAAAAGCGTCAATCAGCATAAACGATTTTTCTTCTTTGTATTTATTTTCCAGCTCAAAAGCGTAAATATAAGGTATTTTGCTGGCGAAATTTCTTTCGGTTCTGGTTAATTCAATATTTTTCTGTAAATAGGATTTGTATTCTTCCGTTTCCTTTATTTTGTTGCGTAGCAGGCCACTACGGCGCGAGAATAAACGGTTATAGCTGATAATCAAATAGAGACTCAACAGTATTAGAACGGCATAAAAGTTTGATGTATAGATAGCTATCCATCCGGCCAGCCAGAGTTCACAGAATGCGCAAAAAGCTTTGACTGCGATGTTAATGGCATTGCTTTTGAAATGAATACTGAAAAGCAAGAGTGGCGGACACATAAGCGTCGTAAATAGCAGAACAATCCATAAAGTATTCCATGGGGAGATGGCCAGAGATGATGAACAGATGATGCCTGTTATTAACATGGCGGCACTGAAAGACAGGTATAAGGCATTCAGCTTTAATTTGTAAAAGAGGAATTTTCGCAGTGTGCCATATTGTATGACATTATATGCGCGGTTTAATTTAAGAGCTGCTTCCGGCAAGGCCGGCAAAACTGTTTCCAACCCGGGAAAGAGCGTTTTGACCAGTTTCTTTTCAGTCAGCGAAAGGTTCTGGAGGTTATCGGTTTTTTTTATGAGGATGATGCGGTCGCCGTTTTGCTGCAGTTCCAATATGTTTTTGGCGCATAGTGACAAAATTTCGGCACCAAAAGATCTGGCATCATAGACATTGGCGTTTAAAAGGCGGTATAATGCCGGCGTCCTTTTGATGTAGATGTTGGTTTTATCTTTATTGCGGCGGATTTGTTCCAAGGATATTTTGTATGACAGAAAAATTGCTACTAAAGCCAGCAAGGCAAAGAAGCAGGCTCCGTAATCGTGTATAAACCATTGGTATTTTTTGCTGAAATCCGGTGGCATCAGCGTTCCTTTTTCCATTGTTAAAAACAGATGGATATCTTCGCCGACGCCCAGTGCTTCAGTATCGGCAAATCCCAATGCGCTGGGAGTGAGGGCATTTATGGTTACGCGTTTGGCGTTAATGCCACGGCGGGTGCTGACGATGGCGTTTTGGGCAGCGAAACTGCGATTTGGTGGCAGATAAACGACAGCATTGGCGGATCCAACAACGTTTTTGAGTGTTTTGGCTGTAACGTCCCAAAAGAGCTCGTCAAAATTCTCGTGATACCAAACGGCGCGGTCTATAATATAATTGAATTGATAGCGGTAGATGCCGGTGGGCAAATCCAAAGGTTTTTTTGGTTCTATGTAGATATAGTTGCCAATTTCGGTCATCTTATATGGCTTTTCCTCACCGTTAACCGTTACGGAAATAAGGGAGATGTCCGTACGGCGACGTTGGCCGTTACGCGAATAATTATATTTAGGGAGAATACGGAAAAAACCCTGGGGGAAACTTTCGTTATTGGATATAAACGTAAAATCTTCTGTTACTTTTAACAGGCCGGTCGGTTCAATCTTTATGGTGGTTAAAATATAAGGGAAATGTTCATCCGCTGGAGCCAAGATTTCGCGTTCATCAGAGAGTTTTACTGTAACATAAGGGAAGTTGAGAGCAGGTAGTTCAATGTTTGAGGACTGATGTTTTTCACGGTAAAAGGTTCCTTCCAACTCCACATCTTCATTGACTGTATTGTTCATAGTGCCGGCGCGTTGCATACTTTCCTGATAGATTTTTTCATAGGCAGACAGGACATTTTCTTCCTTTTTCTTTGCGGCGTTGGTATCTACTATGCTGGTGGTGGAAGATGTTGTGAGGTCAGATTCATCTATCTCTACCCGGTGTAACAGAGGAATACGTTTTTTTATATATTCGGTAACGGCTTTTTTGTTGTTGATATCAGGCAGTTCCTGATAAAGCTTTTGCAGTTCACTGAGGCGCTTTTTCGGATCCGTCGGTCTGGGGGGTTCTTCGGTAATGCTACGAACGCCGGCCATGACGGGCAGGGTGGCGCAGGTTAGGATAATAGCAACAATATAGATAAAAAAACTCTTCATATCTTCTCTTTCACAGTTGCGGAATGGTATGATTTATCGTATAAATAGCATATATATCTTTTAGTATAAAGACAAGAAGTTAATTTTTTCAAAGGGGATAACTATGGGAGTGGACTTTATTACATCCGCACAGGAAAAAAAACAAGATTTTTCTCATAATGAAATTGCAGCTGTTATTCTCGGAGCCGGTAAGGGAACAAGAATGAAATCCAATTTACCGAAAGTAATGATGCCTGTCTGTGGCAAGCCGATGATTCATCATATTTTTGATACGCTGAAAACGATGAATGTGGCAAAGATTGTTACTGTTGTTTCTCCGGATGGGGATTTGGTCAGGCAGGAAACGGCGCCTTATCCGACGGTTGTTCAGAAAAGTCAGCTTGGTACTGGCGATGCCGTTAAATGTGCTCAGGAGGTGTTATCTGGTTTTCAAGGGGCTGTTCTGGTTATTTTTGGCGATACACCGCTGATTACGGATAAGACGTTTGAAAGGGTGGTGGCGCAAATACGCGAAGGGGTTGCGGTAGTTGTGATGGGATTCAAGCCTGAAGATGCTGCCCGGTATGGACGTCTGGTTATGGATGGCAACGAACTGTTGCGGATTGTGGAATATAAAGATGCTACGGAAGAAGAAAGAAAAATCGGTTTTTGCAATTCGGGCTGTATGGGGTTTGATGGGCGTTATTTATTTGATATTCTGAATCGAATCGGCAATGAAAATGCTGCCGGCGAGTATTATCTGACAGATGCGGTGCAGATTGCCCGCGATATGGGGTTGACATGTACGGCCGTGGAGTGTTGCCCCAAAGAGGTGGCCAGTGCCAATACACGGGAAGAGCTGGCTCAGCTGGAGGAATTTTATAAGGACAGAGAAAATTGGTGAATACACTTAAAGAATATTGGTTCGGCATTCTTTTATTGTTGTTTGTTGTTGTTTTTATGCTGTTTATTGCCATTGTAGCGGTGGCGCCACATAATGATGCCAAAATGCGGGGCTTTGCGCCGTGTACATATCAGATGGTTTATGAACTGGGACAATACGGCGAAGAAAAGCATGTCGGAAAGGTTTTTTCAGCTGTTAGTGATGGATATTTTTGTTATGCAGGGGTTATGGCTGACGGAATAGTGGTCTGGTTGGGTGGTCAGCAAAAGACGCCATGGGCAAATTATATGTTTAAGGCGGAAACGTTTGAGGTTCCGCCCGAACTGGATGAGCCTTTCTCTGAGGATTTGTTAAAAGCGAATCGACTGGATGAACCTTATCCTGGTGATTTTTCCGAAGATAGCCTGAATAATATTTCCGGGTATGTGAGTATGCCGGAAAGCGGACGGAAAGATGAGTTTTGATGCGGAGATATGTCAGTTTTGATTTTTTTCAGGTTTTGATACCTGGTTTGATGGTAAGGAGTAAATGTGATGACAGAAAAAAAGTTGCCTGAATGGGATTTATCCGAGTATTATAATGATGTTGACGATCCACAGATTGATGAGGATATCAGGGCATATTCAGATAAGGCACGGGCGTTTGCAGCAAAGTATCGTGGTAAAGTAGCGCAACTTGATGCAGAGGCGTTTTTTGAGGCTTTGCTGGTATTGGAAGATCTGAGCCGCCAGGCTTCCAAGCTTGGAGGTTATGCCAGCTTAAATTCTTCAACCCATTTAACTGATCCGAAAGCATCTGGTCTTTATCAAAAGGTTGTTGAAAGTTTGAATGATGCTGGTAAAGATTTGTTATTTTTCAGTCTGGAATATAATAAATTAGATGAAAAGGCAGAAGAAAAACTGCTTCAGAACGATAAAGTGAAATTTTATCTGCCGTATTTAAAAAGGGTGAAGAAATATAAGCCTTATGAACTTTCTGAAGAGGTAGAAAAGACGCTTTTGGAAAAAGACGTTACATCTGGTTCGGCGTGGGTGCGCCTGTATGAGGAATATATGGCACGCCTGACTTATACGGTTGATGGTAAAAAGTATAATGATGCACAGATCAGTCGGTTGTGTCTCAGTCCTGATGCTGAATTGCGTGAAAAATCCGGCAAAGAAATCAACAATGTATCCAAAGAGAACAGCTTTGCTGTTACCTATATCTATAATATGATTATGAAGGACAAGGCTGTTGAAGATGAAAAGCGTGGTTTTATGTTACCGATGTCGGCGCGGAATCTGGCGGAAGAAGTCAGCGATGAAACGGTTAATAATTTGGCGGAAACTGTGCGCGATAATTATAAAAATATTGCCTGGCGCTTTTATAAAATCAAATCTAAGTTGCTTGGTGTTGATAAAATTAAATATTGGGATAGAAATGCGCCACTGCCGATTGAAGATGATAAAGAATACAGCTGGGATGAGGCAGTGAAGACAGTTTTGGATGCGTATAAGGCTTTTTCGCCGAAGCTGTATGATATTGCGCGCGAGTTTTTTGACAAACCGTGGATTGACGTGGCGCCGAAAGAAGGTAAGCGTAGTGGTGCCTTTTGTTCCGGACCACAGACTGAAGAACATCCGTTTTTGTTGTTGAACTTTGTTGGCAAAAGGAATGATGTTCTGACGTTGGCTCATGAACTTGGACATGGTTGTCATCATCAGCTACGGAGAGAAAACGGCGTTTTGAATGAAACGACGCGAATGACGACGGAAGAAGTTGCTTCCGTATTCGGCGAAATGCTGGTGTTTCAATCCATGCTGGATCAGGCACAGTCTGATAAAGAAAAGATTGCCCTGTTGGCAATGAAAGTGAATGATATGATAAATACGGCCATCCGGCAAATTGCCTTTCATTTTTTTGAGACACGGGCACATGATGAACGCAAACAGGGCGAGCTTTCAGCCGAAAGACTTAATCAGATCTGGCTGGAGGAGATGAAAGAGAGTCTCGGGCCCTGGGTTGAAGTTGATGAAAATTCGGCCTGTATTTGGGAACAGGTTGGACATTTCTTCTTTTTACCATTTTATGTTTATGCTTATTCATTTGCCGATTGTGTTGTTAACTCTTTGTATTGGCAGAAATTACAAAATAATGTAGACAATTTTGCCGAAAAGTATCTGGCGTTGCTGGCAAAAACAGCGATTGGCAAATATGATGAAATTTTTGCTCCGTTTGGGCTTAATCCCGGTAGTAAGGAATTTTGGCAGGGTGGGCTAAATCTTATAGGGTATTATCTGGATCAGCTTGAAGAATTGGTTGACAAGCAATAGGTCTTGTTATGGCGCCCGGAAGGAAGTTGAGCGGTATATAATCTGGTGGCAGATAACAGTAAAAATCCCCAAGGTATTTGTTACCTTGGGGATTTTTACTGTCAATGCGTTGGGCC
>CAYQDC010000027.1:0-20634 GCA_964416205.1 uncultured Acetobacter sp.
TGTCGGCCTACGGGTGGTTAAACTACACCTTTGGCTCGGACTACGACGCCGAAACCTTCGGGCTTGGTCTTAACTACGCCTTTTAACCCAAAACCCGCAAAGTTCCAAAGTCTTTGGAATAAAAGCAAAAATAAAGGGAGCAACAGGCTCCCTTTATTTTACACTCTATATTTATTAGAGTATTTTTAGATTATAAAAATATTTTATGTTTTATGAAACAGAGTGTTTTAAAAATACTTGATTTCTTTATTTTCTGAAAACGGGCGTGGTATTAGACGGGGCTGTTTTGTTTGGTAAAAGAGAGTGGTGTATTGGTTTGGAGAAAGAGAAGAACGTTTGTTTTATCTTAGGAAATTGAGAAAAGAAAAACGCGGCGGTTATTCTTCTTTCTGTTTTTTCAATTTCTTTAATATCATGTTGCGTTTTAAACGGCTGATACGATCAATGTATAAAATGCCGTCCAGATGATCTATTTCGTGTTGTAGGATGACGGCCAGATAATCTTCGGCGTCTAAAATTTGTTCGAGGCCGTTATAATCCAGATATTTGATGGTTACGGCCTGGTGTCGTTTTACTTCTGCGCATTGTCCGGGAACGGATAAGCAACCTTCGTTAAACCAAACCATATCTTCTGATTTTCTGATGATTTCAGGATTGACGATGAAACGCGGGTTAGGACCAGGGTTTCCCTCTTCGGAGACCTTATCGTCTACCACAATTATGCGCTTGAGGATGCCTATTTGCGGTGCAGCCAGTCCGACACCTTTATCGGCATACATTGTTTCTAACATATCATTAAGCAGTTTGCGGATTTCATCGGTCACTTCGGTAACTGGTTCGCATTTTTGATTTAGTATTTTATCCGGATAGGTGTAAAGCTTTAATATGGACATTGTTTCCTCTTATTGTTTGTGCCGGTGATTTTATCAAATTCTGACTTCTTTGGCAATCTGATCCAATAAAGCATTAATCATTTTTGGTTCGTTTTTGTTAAAAAAGGCATAAGCTAAATCAACATATTCCTGGATAATGACCTTGGTATCCACATCTGCGGTATGGGTCAGTTCGTACATTGCACACAGCAACAAGGCCTGCATGGTTGCATTCATGCGGTCATAAGAGGCTCCGTCTTTCAGATAGATGCGCAACGATTTTTCCAAATCTTCTTTTTTGCCGTGGACACCGCGGATGATTTTTTCAAAATAAGGCTTGTCTATTTCTTCCAGTTCTACTAAATGTTCTCCCGACAGGTTGTCTTCTTCAATGGCATAGCGTCCGACTTCCCCTTTTAAAAAATCATCTATGATTTCATCAATTCCCAGTTCAGAAAAAGCAGCCATGTAAGTGGCTTGTACTGCGGCTAAGCGGGCGCCGGATTTTTTTCTGATTTTTTCGGAAATAAATTTTGCCATTTTAAGATCCTCATTCAGATAAAATGCGTTATGAATTAATTCTGCTTACAAATTCTTCAAAGTCTTTGACTTCTTTAAAATCTTTGTATACCGAAGCAAAACGGATGTAGGCCACTTTGTTGATTTTTATCAGTTTGTCCATGACTTTTTCGCCGATGCTTTTGGAGGAAATTTTGGAAATGCCTGAATTTTCCAGTTCGCGGCGGATTTCTTCCACCAGACGTTCTACTTCAAAGCTGGAGATTCCGCATTTGCTGACAGCAAGGCTGATGGAACGCAGGAGTTTTTCACGATCAAAAGGAACTTGTTCGCCGTTTTTTTTGATAACAGTCAGATCTTGCAGTTGAATATGCTCATACGTGGTAAAACGACCGCCACAATCCGGGCATTCCCGTCGCCGGCGTATGGCCGTTTCATCTATGGTGTCGCGCGAATCTTTAACCTGCGTATTGGTGCCGCCGCAAAAAGGGCATTTCATGTGTTATTGCTCCTTAGTGTTTACTGCTGGTTTATATACGCTGATTTGAAGGAAAAATCAAGTTATTTTTTGACAGAGGTGTGGTGATGCCGAATGTTATGCAGGTGTGGCGTAAAAAGTTTAAAATGCCGTTGCAAAATATGCCGGATATGTTAACCTTAACGGCAAATTTTATGGTGTTGACGGGAACAAGAAGATGAAAACATTGAGTTCGGCAGAAGTAGCCGTTCTTTTAGGGTATAGCGGCAAAGTGGTTGCAGCGGAAATAAACGAGGTTTCAACCGACAGTCGCAAAGTGGATGGTCAGACATTGTTTATAGCCTTGAAAGGCGAAAGGTTTGACGGGCATGATTTTATCGGTGATGTTTTGGCGAAAGGTGCTCCGCTGGTCGTAGCGGAACATCTGGTTTCCGGTGTGGCACCGGATAGAGTGATTGTTGTTGATAATACATTGAAAGCACTTGGTAAACTCGGTCAATACAACCGGCGACAGTTTAAAGGGACGGTGATTGCGCTGACTGGCAGTTCGGGCAAGACGACAACTAAAGAAGAGCTAAAGTCAGTTTTGAGCAAGTTTGCGCCGACGTATGCGACCAGTGGCAATTTTAACAATCAAATCGGTGTGCCGCGGTCGCTTTTGGATATTGATATGAATGCGCGTTATGCTGTGATAGAAATAGGGATGTCGGCGCGAGGGGAGATTGATTATCTTACCCGGTTGACTGAACCTGATGTGGCGGTGGTAACCAATGTTTATCCGATGCATATTGAGTTTTTGGGAACGCTTGAAAATATTGCCCGTGCCAAGGCGGAGATTTTTAGTGGTTTACGTTTGGGTGGAATTGCTGTTTATAATGAAGATACGGCGTATGCAGATATTTTGTGTGAAGAAGCGCAAAGGTATGCGACTAAGGTTTATACTTTTGGTAAAAATGTGCATCCAGAGGTTATACTGACACAGAGTGATGCGAGCGAACATTGTTATTATAATGCCTGGTGTGTTTTGACTGTAGCCCAATTACTCGGACTTGATTTGGATAAAGCTGTGGCGGCTATCAATGTGTTTGTACCGCCAGAAGGGCGCGGTCGGAAATATTTTCTGAATCTTGATGGGCGTAAGGTTATATTGATTGATGACAGTTATTCAGGGCAACCTGAGGCTGTAAAACTGGCTTTACGTGCTTTGGCTAAAATGCCGGCGAGGGGACGACGAATTGCTGTTTTGGGAAAAATGGCTGAACTTGGCGATTATTCACGGTCGGCACATATAGATGTTGGTCGGGAAGCCGCAGCAGCCAGAATTGATGTGGTGGTTGGCGTGTGTGAAGAAAGTAAAGATATTCTAGCTCAACTTCCTTCAGGTACGTTACGGTATTATTTTCCGAATAATCAAGGTGTGGCAGATTTTTTACTGTACGAGCTTTTACGTGATGGCGATGTATTGCTAATTAAAGGAGCTCATTACTCGTCACGTGTGTTTGAAATTGCCGATGTGCTTAAAAAATATGCTGATAAGGTTTAACGGATGTATTGTTTAATAAAGCGTTGGTTTTTTCCCAGGTTGGAAATCAGTTCGTAGGCGATGGTTCCGGCGTCACGGGCAATGTCGTCTATGGTATAGTCGTCATTTATGAGCCATCCGAAATCTCCAGCATGCAGGCTTTCTGGTGGCAAGGTTGTAATATCACAGATGATGTTATCCATGGAAATACGACCAATAATTGAACAGAAACAAGGTTTGCCGTTGAGATAAAAAATGACTTTGCCACAGTTGGAGAGTGAACGGGGAATCCCGTCACCATAACCGGCGGAAATGACAGCTATCTGCATATTGTCAGGAGCGCGAAATGTTGCAGAATAACCGACGAATTCACCTTTAGGTAGTGATTTAATTTGCAAAACTGGTGCTTTGAGTTCAATAATGTTTTGCATTTGGTTTTCCCGATATGGAGCGGTATTTATGCCGTATATGGCTGCACCGAGGCGGGTGAGATCAAAATGAAAATCGTTACCTAAAAAGACACCATCTGAAGCCGACAGAGAGGCCGGTGTATTAGGAAAAAAACGTTGTTTTATGTCCCGGAATCGTGATAGTTGGCGGGCGTTCATGAAATGCGCCTGTTCGTCGGCACATGACAAGTGGGACAGAACGTAAGAGAACTCTGCTTTATCTGCTGACGACAGATGCTCCAGATCGGATATGGTAAAACCCAAGCGGTTTAATCCGGTTTCAACCTGTATAACAGGACGAATGCCACTCAGGCGATGTTGCTGCCAAAAAGCAAACATTTCCAGTGAGCAAATGACCGGAATGAGCCTGGCTGTTCGGAAATATCTCAGAGAATCGTCTCCGATACCCTGTAAGACGTATATTTCTGCCTGCGGTGTGTACGGACGTATCTGCGCTCCTTCCGAGCCATGTGCGACAAAAAAATGGCGGCAGCCAACCGCATATAGTGTTTCAGCAACGGTAGCGATGCCGAGACCATAAGCGTCGTTTTTGACTACGGCAGCTGCGGTGGCGGGAGCAGATAATTGTTGCAACAGTGTATAGTTGGCCGCTAATTTTTTTAAGTTGATATTCAAAACTGGTGTGGTATATAATGCCATGATGGTCGTCCTTTATTGCCAGCGGTTGCGCTTATTGTGGCAGTTGGTTTCGGGAACTGCGCCGTGAAAGGTTTATTTCTTATGCAGTTTATTGATACACATATTCATTTGCAAGATTTTAAGGCGGATTGTGCACTGGCGGTTCAGAATAACTCTGAAGCGCGGAAGTTTGTTCTGGTGGCGGCCGAAAAGGCAGATTTTGCCAAAATTGCGACATTGATACGGCAGCATCCTGATAAAATGGTTGGAGCATTTGGTAT
The DNA here is from genome assembly GCA_964416205.1 of uncultured Acetobacter sp. GTDB lineage: Bacteria > Pseudomonadota > Alphaproteobacteria > RF32 > CAG-239 > CAG-267. The sequence continues at coordinate 4,761 of CAYQDC010000027.1, forward strand.
ACATCCGTGGTATTGCCGAGAGAAGTTTCCGGAAGATGAATTGCATAATTATTTAAGGGCTTTTCCTCAAGCACTGGTGGGTGAAATCGGTGTTGATGCACTGCGTGGCTCTGTTTGTCCTATGCAGCATGAATTGTTTTCGGCACAGCTTAAAATTGCCTTGGAATTCGGACGTCCAGTTATCGTGCATGCGGCCAAGGCTTTTGGGGCATTGGTGCAGCATCAGGATGAGCTTAAAAGGGTACGTTTTGTTCATCATGGATTTGTAAAGAATCGAGAATTGTTAAAATTTATTATTGGGTGCGGTGGGTATATCGGGCTCGGCACTTTATTTTTAAAACAGGAAAATGCGGCGGAGATGTGGGCAATGATGCCTAAAGATAAGGTTTTGTTTGAGACTGATGCACCGTTCAGGGTTGATGAAGCGCGTTATAACCTTTTGGTGCAGGAAAATTTGCAACGTCTGGCTGAAATTGCCGGGGAAAATCCGGAAGTACTGGCCAAACATCTGACGGACAATGCTGCGGCATTTTTGCACCTGCCTCGTTTGTAGTCGAGTTATAGTTAGGAGATATAGAATGGATACAACATTGAATGAAAGGTTGCAACGGACAATTGCCCTGCTTGGTGAAGAAAGAGCTGTGAAAGTTTTTAAGTCATCGGTTATGGTTATCGGGTGTGGTGCGGTTGGAGGTTATGCGCTGGAAATGGTTGCCAGGCTCGGATTTGGCAAAATATGGGCGGTTGATTTTGATACTATTGAGATAACTAATATTAACCGGCAGATTTTGGCAACGATAGAGACTGTTGGTCGTAAAAAATGCGATGTGGCATGCGAACGAGTTGCCGTTATTAATCCGGACGCAAATGTGCGGGCTCTTGATATGCGGATTGAGGCAGGTCGGCTTGATTTTATTGCTGAGGCGGCACCGGATTTTGTGATTGATGCGATAGATGATGTATCTGCTAAAACGGCGTTGGCAACGTTTTTGGTGCAGCGCCATGTCCGGTTTGTGTCTGCTATGGGGGCCGCGCTTAAGACGCAGCCGGAAATGCTTAGAATAGCGACGCTGGATAAAACCGAGGGATGTGCTTTGGCTAAAAAAATGCGTGAGAATTTAAGACGTGAAAGAGTAGATCTACGTCGGATTTGTTGCGTTTATTCGCCAGAAAAGGTTAAGATTTGTAAAGATGCCGAGGGACACAATATTCTCGGGTCTTTACCGATAGTGCCAGCGGCGATGGGGAATATGTTGGCAACTGAAATCTTGCGGCAGGCGCTGGTGTGATAATTTGTTGTACTTGTGGTTATGGTGTTATTGTAGCCCATTCAAAACGCGTTCACGGGTTCGTTTTTGTACAGCGGCATCAAAAAACTGATTATTGCGCAGAATATCGTAAGCGTTGTTGCCATTGCTGTCACATATTTGCGGGTCAGCGCCACGACTGAGTAGCAGTTTGATAAATTTGGATGGATAGTTGTTTTTCAGCGCGAACAGCAAAGGTGTATCTCCTTGTTCATTTTTGATATTTAGATTGTCTTGCGCTAAAATGATGTTTTCTATAATTATGTCCGAGCCGCCTTTGTTTAGGACATACCATAGGGGGATGTCGCCGGCGGCATTGGTTACTTCCGTATTGGCACCACCCCGGAGCAGTGTGCGTATCAAGATTTCGTCACCGTTGGTGCGGAGAAGATACCAGAGGGGCGTTTCGCCACGACGGTCTGTTTTGTTGATATCGGCGCCGTATTCTATCAGAAGCTTGATGGTTTCTGATGGCAAATTCTGACGGATAGCTGTCCAAAACGGGGTTTCGCCCAGGTTGTTGACTGCGTTGGTATCTGCGCCGATAGACAACAGAGTTAGAATGTAATTGATGTCAGCGCGATTAGCTAATGCGTACATTAGAGCCGTATTGCCTGTGGCGTCAGTACGGTTGACTTCGGCACCTGAGGCAAGCAGGAGTTTGGCTTTTTCTATTTGCAATGCTGGAACGTGGTTTTCATCGGCCTGTGCAGATAAGAACATCAAGGCAGTTTTGCCCTCCATGCAGTCGGCGTTAACGTTGGCACCGGCGTTTATTAGCTTTTCCAGGATGCTACGCGAGTTGTTATACATGGTGGCATTTAAAAATGTGGTGCAGCCGTTATCGTTTAACACGTCTATGTCGGCCAGATTGGCGAGGGCGTCTGCTACAGCTGTATCCGGATTTTCGGCAAAAATGCTTTCTTTTAAAGCAACGTTAAAGCGATGGTGGTTTTGAGCGACAAAATCAAATTCGGCTTTTAGCCGTTCGGACGGCGTAGCGAAACGGTTGATTTCAAAATCCAGTGTTTCCAAATATTGGCGTTTATTGTAATAATCCAAAATGCTTAATCCCTGTTTGTCTATGGCTTTGAAATCAGCGCCACGACGTATCAGATATTGCATGACATTATCATTTCCACGGAGGGCGGCTGCCATCAATGCGGTGTGTCCATCCGGGTCGGTGGCATTAACATTAGCTTCGTTATCCAGTAGTGATTGCAGAACAGGTATGCTGCCGTTTTCGTAGGCAGCCATCATCAGAGAATCATGACCGAATTTGTTTTTTGCATTGGTTTGAAGACCGTATTCAAGCAGTTTGTCCACGACTTTGGAATTTGGATTGAATGTTGATGCCAAAATCAGTGCCGTGTTGCCTTCATTATCCTTTTCTATCAAGTTGGCACCATTGTTAATCAGTAGTTCGGTTACGTCTGGTGAAGAGTTGTTTATGATGGCAATGAACAGGGCTTCGTAACGTGGTGTGCAGTGGGTTTGGACATCGGCCCCGTATTCTATCAGCAAGCGTATGGCGTCTAGGTTGGAGGAGTAGGCGACAACGTATAGCAGCATGGTTTTACCGTTATCCAGGCACATATTCAAATCTGCCGTTTGGGCTATCCATGCTTCCATTTCTTCGGTGGTGAAATCCTGTCCTTTGCGAACTTTTTCTAATAAATTTCCAGCAGACATAATTTTGCGTGGCGTCTGGATAGCTGTATCTGGTTTTGAAATGGCTTCGGAATCGGGTTGGTGCTCCTGCTTTTGCTTTTGTTTTTGCATTTCGGGCAGATTGGTAGCAGGACTCATTTTTGTTTTCGGTTGCTGCGGCTTATCTGGAGCTGGTTGTTTGTTTTTTTTCGGTGTATTGGCAACAGGGAACTCTATTTCCATGAGGTCAGACTCGAGTCCGAGGTCTGATATCAAATCATCCTGGGCATATACTAGCTTTGTTGCAAAAGAGATCAAACTTAGAATAAGGAAAGAACAAGACAACAGACGGATGTTGCGCAACATAATAACCTCCAAACCAAAAAAGTTTATATTATCGTAACTGTTTTTTCCTGCTATTTCAAGCTTCAGGGCATGAAATCCACATTATATTTGCCGGTATGGGTAATATTGAGATGGTCAGTGGAATGCCTTGTTTGTTATAAACGGATACGGTAGTGGCGGGCATTGGGAAGAGGAGAGGGTACTTCTTCCAGCCAGTCCGGAATATTTTCACGCTTAATTAAGCGGTAATATAATTTGTCACGGTTTTTTTCGGCGAGATTATAATAACGATACAGATGGTCAAATAAAAGGATTTGCGTTACTTGGTGGCGAAGCAGAAGCGGTATGGCCTCGTTATCGCTGGTGCTTTGTAATATATGGTGAGTATCAACCAGCCCTTCCCGGTTACGGTGATACGGCGTGCCGACGGTGTTGACATTGCAGCGCCAGACATACTGTGGACTTAAAAAGTTGTCGGTTATCAGTGTGCCGCCAATTTGACGGACGTTTTCGCATATAGTGGATGAATAAGAAATGGTTGTTTTTTTGTTTAAGGCGTTGATGTTAAAAGGCAGAAAGAGGGATTGCTGGGCAATCATGACACCTAATCCGAACCACCAGACGTAGACCGGGAATTTTTCGCTTTGCCGTCGAGCGTAATCGCTTTTTTGATACAGGCGTTCGAGCAGGCAGAGCCACGGCAGAATATTGTATAGGCACAGGTAATTTGAAAAGCGGATGGCAGCCAGGTTTAAGATAAAAAGAGGAATACCCAGAACAAGGTTGAGCCACATAAGGCGATGGTACGGCTTATAACGTAACAAGACGGTGCTTACCAACAGCGACGCGGCGGGAAACAGGTAAACGGCGATGATGATATCCCACTCTTGTTGGGTGACTGGTAGCATTTCGGCAATACGATTGCTCCAGACGTGGTTGATTTCACTATCCAGAGGGAAGTGTAGAAAATTGCTGCCGAAAAGAATTAACAGTATTAGCAAAATACTGGTGGCTGCGCATATCAGGCTCCATATTTTCAAAGCGCGCGTGTGCAAATGGCTGCGGCTTATGCTCCACAGTGCTCCGGAAATTAACCAAGCAAAGACAACGAAAAGCACGGAAATGCGTCCGTTGTCTGGATAGAACCAGCCTTCATAGGGGGGATTGAGTAGCCAAAATAATGTCAGTGCGACTGAAAACCAACAGGAAATTTTGGTTGCCGGGGTTAAAGACAAGTTGCGAAAAACATACATACTGACAAAAAATCCCAAAAACAGGAGGTAGAGGATAAGGCCTTCAATGGCGGTAAAAAAGGCAAAGGCCAGAGTTATGCCGAGCATGGTGAGATAGCGGGTGTGGCGTTTTTTCAGCCAGCAGAGATTTAACGAAACGGCATATATTCCCAACAGAGCCATTAATGAGTGGTGATCAGGGCGACCAATGAAAAAGTAATTTTGCATGACAGGGTCGGAAAGGAAAATGAAGCAACCAAACAGGGTGATGTATACATTAAAACGGCGGCGCAGACCGTAAACCAGGGCAATAGCTGCCAGGACATGTATCCATGGTGAAATAAAAGCTCCGCCCAAAAATACGGCGTCTTTCAAGCTATACAAATTTAAAAAAGGCAGTGTGTTAGCAAGCCAGAGAACATCCATCGGGCGTGTCCAGTGCAGAACTTCACCGAAGGGGTAGTTGCTTTCCCATATAGGTTGTTCCCAAAAAGAAGGGTTTAGTAGCCAGTGCCAGATACGCAACGCTCGCATATATCCGTCTGCGTCATTGTAGAGACCGTTCCAGTTATCGAAATCTGTGCCTACGAAAGTCAGGATTGCAATGGTCGCAATAATCAGATAAAGCCAGTCTTTAAAAAAACGTGTTATCTTTTTTAAGGCGCGACGGTAGCGTAAATCAGCAATTTTTTCTGGTGTGCGCAAAATGGGCATAACAACATTCTCCTCTGCCAGCTGAAAGGATGTGTCCGGCAAGTTATAACGGTATTGTCTGCAGGTAATCTGCTCTTTGTTGGTTTATATAATAGGAAAAGGTAAATTCCGGTTTAAATTTTGGTGAAAAGTGCGTTTTATTGTTTTTATACTTGAATGAGGGTGGGAATTATGGTATAATACTTTTATATTATCATGTTTGAGCTGAGGAGGAAAACATGTCACCATTGAGTATTAAGGAGAGCAGGGAATTTGTTATTTTTCAAGCTTTTTCACAAAATAAAGACTATCATTCGGCCTTAAAAAGAATGGAACAATTTGATCGAGAATATCCTGACAGCAGGATTTTTAATGATCCAGAAGATAAAAGGGCCATGCGGGAGAGTTTTGTACAGTTTAAAGAGGCTGAAGCGATTATGAGTCGTTACGGTACAGCGCTTGATTATGATAATCCGCAAATTTTGGAACGATTGAATACGATTTTGCGTCAGCGGATACCGGCTGTTTCCAGAGAAATTCTGAAACAGGATACTGCAAGCGTGGCCATTAATAAAGCCAATATTGGGCGGATGATGGCCAGACATGCGCATAATGTCAAAAAGCTCGGTAATAAGTTTATGAAGCAAGAGACGAAGCCGTTTCATGAACAGGCGCGTGTTGTCAAAAGCGGCAAAACCGGACACAGTCCGTATAAAGAGGTTATATCTGCCGAAAAAAGCTATAAATCTGTGCGAGATATTATTTGGCAGAAAATGTTGGAAGAACAAAAACAACACAAATAATGCCGTTATGAAAAGAGTGATGACAAACGCTGAGTGCAAGCAGTACTTTGCGTTTTTTTACAGTTGAAGAGGTATAAAAAGTTTGACATTGTATGTTATATGTGTGGAGCGAATATGATCGGATATTTTGTAATCATCTTTGGGGCAGAGTTACCGGATAAGGTGGTTGGATAAAATCAATTGTTCTGCCGGTATCCTTTGCGAATCCGGAATACGCGAGATGCACTTGTTTGTGCGGAATATTTTTTAGCCAAAGGTTAAAGCTCACTCAAATCGTAAAACGAATACGCTGTAAATAATAAACTAGCGGATACACTAGCAATGTTAGGAGCTTTAAAGAATCGGGTATAATATGTCAAATTTAATTTTGACCGCGCTTGATAAGTATTTGAATCTATTTATAAGTTATTTGCAGGTAAAGTCAGAAAGAAAACGCTTTCTGGTGACAAAAAAAGACTGGAAAATCCAGTCTTTTCAATGTGGTAGGGGTGATGAGACTTGAACTCATACTTCCAGAGGAAACAAGATTTTGAGTCTAGCGCGTCTACCAATTCCGCCACACCCCCGTCAGTGGGAATTTATTTAATCTAGTTTTTTTTTACAGTCAATATTTTTTTTGTTTTTTTGTTATAAAATTGCGATAAAACCATAGCACATTATGTTTTTTTATGTTATAGAATATTATTATTGAAGCTTATATTGGTCTAACTGTCTGAAAAAAGGTGTTTGAGAGTGAATGAAATAGAGCAAAACGCGTTAGATTTTTTTAAAGACGGAGCTTATGAAAAAGCGGCTAAGCTGTATTTGCAGTTGGCCGTTGCTTCGCCAGATAATGAAAATTATCTGATTACGGCTGCGAATTGTTATGATAAAACCGGGGATAAAAAGTTGGCGCTCAGCCTTTATAAGAAAGCGCTAGCCGTTAATCCAGGCTCCCTGGCGGCACTGTTAAATATTTCTACGCTCTATTATGAATTAAAAAGGTTTGAAAAGGCCAGCGAATATGCTAAAAAGGCACTGGAGCTGAAAGAAGACAATTTTGCGGCATTGATGAACCTTGGAAATTCGCTTTATTCGCGCGGGGAGTATGCCGAGGCGCTTAAATATTATGAAAAATTGTATCAGATGAATCCAAATTCGTATAATGCATTGTTGAATATTGCCAATGTATGTTACAGTACAGGGCAATATGTTCGCTCTGTTGAATATGCCCGAACAGCGATTGAAAAGCGTCCGACCAGCGCCGAGCCGTATATTATTGCTGGAAATTCGTTTATTGAACTTTCCAAGGCGACAGAGGCCTCAGCCATGTTGAAAAAAGCCTCCGAATTGGCGCCAAATTCCAGTTGGTTATGTAATTCGTTAGCAAATTTGGTTAGGAAAATGGGTAATTGGAGACAATGTCTGCATTATGCATGGAAAGTTTTTGCCATTAAAGGGAACAAAGTTTGTGCTGATGATCATATCAATTTTGGCTATTTGTTGTATGAAGCTTATGATGAAAAACAGGAAGAACTGGCAAAAACGTATATGGAGCGCTGGAAAGAATTGTTTCCGGATAATCCGATTGTCAGACATGTCAGTTGTGCCATTGGCAATGTGCAAGAGGTGGATACGACTGATTTAAGTTATGTGAAAGGTTTGTTTGACGGCTTTGCCTCGTCATTTGACGAGATTTTGAAAGATCTTGATTATCGAGTTCCGGATTTAATTGCTGAATTTTTGAAAGATATGCTGAAAGTCAAGTTGTTTAAAAAACGGCAGATACTTGATTTGGGCTGTGGTACGGGATTATGTGGCGCAGCGGTTAAAGCATATTTTCAAAACGAGGAATTTTACGGTGTAGACCTGTCTGAGAAAATGCTGGAAGTTGCTGGATTGAAAAATATTTATAAAGAGCTTTATTTTGATGATATCGTTAATTTTCTGGGTGATGTTAATGAACCTTATCATGCGGTGATTGCCGGTGATGTTCTTACATATATGGGCGAGTTAAAAACATTGTTTCGCCTGTTGATAAAGGCTTTGAAACCAAACGGGTTGTTTTGTTTTTCAATTTCAAAAAATATTTATAACCAAAGTGATTATTTTTTGGTTCCGTCTGGGCGGTTTGTCCATTCCCTTACATATGTTCTCCGCTTGTTGAAATATTACGGATTTGAAGTTATCCGCCATGAGGAATGTGTCTTACGCCATGAAGGAGCAAACGATGTGCAGGGATATGTGATACTGGCCAGAAAAGAGATTGAAGTCGTTTTTGAATAGCTGACATGATTTTGATGTCGAAAGAGGATGTGTGTGTCAGCAGGCTTAAATGACTGGACAGGTTCAAGTGAGTGGCAGAATGGGCGATCGGGCAAAGAGTGAGAGTGTTTTGGCAAATGAAAAGCTCGCTTTTTGTTTTATCCCCAAAGTGGCTATTAACGCCCATGGCCTTTAAATACATGCATACCGTGGTTGATAGTACTCAAAACATTGTTTGCGGCGTAAAGCCCGCGATCCAGGGCATCAAATGCGGCAAAAGCTTTGTCTACCTTGCTATAAAAGTTGTTATTACTTTGGATGTTCTCAACCTGGACAATAGTGCCAGTACCCTGCAGAATGCGGGTTGTTGTGGTTGCATTTTGGAGATATGCTCCGTATTTGCGGTTAAATTCACGGTCACCACTTGTGTCATAGGCGTGAGTTCCCTGTTGTTTACTTGTCATGGCGCTTTGAACACTGCTGTAAGTTCTATCGGCGATGTAATCCGGTAAGGCCGATTTGAAAACGACTTCTCCTGTTTCCAGATTACGGAAGGCACCGATGTATTTATCGCTGCAACCGCGAGATAACAGAGCATCATAGACCAGGGGTTCTTGCGATTCATAGTATTGCGTTGAGGTGTAGATTGGTTGCTGTTCGACATAAACCGTTTGGACTTCTACTGGCTGCTTTGGTGTTTCATTGACGTTGATAGTTATCGGTTGTTGTGGCTGTTCAATGTTTATGGTTGTTTGAGGTGTTTTTAATTGAATCTGTTCGTTAGCCAATTTGGTAGCATTTGAGAGTTGAGCCGTTGAACCTTCGTGGCTCGACTGTGCAGGACGGTTGTAGTCGGCAAAATTTTCCGTTTTGAAACGCGTGCCGTCGAAGTTTTTTTCTATGAAGTTATTCAACGCCTGTTGCTGTTCCGGTGTCAGGTCGTTTGAGGCCAGGTAGTTTAGCATATTGTATGATGTTGGCTTGTTTCCCGGTAGTCCTTCTAGCCCCAATTCATCTTGAAGGGCATAGGGTGCCATTTTGCAGGCGATGGTTGCCAGGTTGGCTTTGGAACCGATGCGTTCGCAAAGGTCTTCAGCCATAGCGTTGGTGTCGGTGATACGGCTGTCACCCAAGCTTTCCAAATGTTGTAGTGTATGGGCATAAGAGCTTTTACCTTCAATGCCGCTGGAGTTTTCAGCTTTGGCGTCGGCCAGGTTGCTCTCATGCGATTTTATGCCGCTTAATTCATCCGGTGCACCACGGTCATTAAATTCATTGGCATATAGGTCTTTGGCGATTTGAGCTTCCATGCTGTCGCGCAAGAGGCCTTCTGGATCGTAGACACTGCTACCGATTAAGGTTGTGGTATCTGAAGGCGATTTTATGTTGTTTAATTCGTCCGGTGCACCACGGTCATTAAATTCGTCGGTAATAGTCGCAACGGTGTCGCTGACTGTGTCGGTTACGGTGTTGGCCATTTGATGTAACTTGTCGGCAGCCCATTCGCCGGCAGAAGGCATAATACCGCTTGAGGAAATACCGATACCAATAGCAGAACCGAGAGTCTTGTTCAGAAGTTCATTTTTGTTTTTGCTCTTTTGGGTTTCCAAGTCTTTCATCGCCTTGTTGATAGAGGCCAAATCACGTGGTTTTTGGGTTTCCAGAACTTTCATTTTGTTTTCCAGCTTTTTGAGCTTGCGTTTATTGATACCTAAAGCATTTTTGGCAATGTTGCCGAAGCTGACGCCGTGCTCGCTTTTGTTTCTGGTTTCATCTATCTTGCTTTGCAGGTCGGCAACTTTGGCCTTATAAGCATGGTAGGCTTCGGCGGTTGGTTTGCCGTCCGGACCGAGGGTTGCGATTTCCGCTTCCAGAGCTTTTTTCCTGGATGCAAGGGAGCGGTTTTCTATCCAGTTCGGAACTGTTGCCGCCAAGGTTGAAATGGCTGTACGCCCGGCAATGCCCAATGTATTTCCGGCATTGGTGGCAAATTGCAGCACGGCAGGCGTATTGACACCTAAAGCATCAGTAATGCCGCTCAAACCAGTGGAAGCTGTAACCATACCAAGAGAGGTGGTTACGGCAGCTCCTAAAACCATGGCGGCTTTTTTGCCCTTGGAAATAGAAGGGTCGTTTAATTGTTTCTTCATGTTTTTCCATTGTTTAACGGTGTTGTAGGCAATTAATGCCGGAACGCCGACTGGGTTGGCCAGGCCGGCAATCGCAAACATGGCTGCACCTTTAGCAGATGACCAGCCGACTTTAGCAATGGTTTTGGTTACTTTTTTCGCTTTAACGTATTTCTGTCCGTAAACTTCTGTCAGCTGCTGATCTAATTTTTCCAGACGGGAAGTAACGGCTTTGCCTAAGGAAGAATCTTTGAAGCGCTGTTGGAGACGGCTTTTGAAAGTTTCCGCTTTGGTGTGGCCAGCTGCCATTCTTGCAGCCATCTCAGTCTGGTTAAAAGTTTTTTTGCCTTCTGGATCGTTTAGCAACATTTGAATTTTGTCGTTCATAATCCTGTTCATCTGGTCGGCGCGTTTTTGCGGGTCGGCATCAAGTCCGGTTTTGACAAGTTCCTGAGCGGCCAATTCGCGGGCAACGTTCAAAACTGACTGTTCTATTTTTTTTCTTTTCTTACTACCGCTTTTTAACTCTTTGCCATTATCGTTGGTAAAGGAATAGCTATCCAGAGCTGGGTTGCCGTTTTCATCCTGGGGAACGAAGTCAGCCAGTGCTTTGTGCGCTTCTTCATAGTTCTTTTGCATCTGCTCTTCGTTTAGGTTACCCATATTTTCTTTATCATAATTGCGCAGAGCAGTAGTTAGCGCAGAGGTAAAATCTTTGTAAACGGAAGCATATTGTTCGCTGTCTTTTATTTTATCAGCCAAGGCTAACAAGATGTAGGCGTTGTCTGGCGTCAGGTCTGAGGCATTATATTGTGCCAGGCGGGCGGCAATTGTGCCTTCTATTTCGTTTAATTTTCCTTGTTTTTCGTAGAAGTCTACGGCAACTAGCATATCATCCGGGTTTGCTAGAGCTAAGGCACGATTTTGCTCGGCGGTGGAGCTCATCAGTTCGTTGCCATTTTCATCTTTGATTCGGATGTCGTTGCCGTTTTCATCTTTGATGGTATGGTATGTCGGTTCCAGAGACATGGAAGCAATGATGTTTTCTTCACTTAATTTAGGGCTAATCGTTGCCATATAAGCGGTGATATTGCCAGAAGAGCGAACCTCATCCATATATTTGTTGATTTCATCTTCGGTCAATGGTTTTTCCTGTTCTTCGACTGGTTGGGAATTTTTTATTTCGTCGTCTTTATTTTTATTCTCTTCGTTTTCTTTTTTATTTTCTCTTTTATCAGCGGTGTTGGTTGCTTCAACGCGTTCTTTTTCTTCTTTAATTGCGGTGTAGTTGGCCTTTATCCGTTGAGCTTCTTCTACGGCGCGCGGATTATCTGAACGGGAGATGATGTCGTCCAAAGTCTTTATATCTTCATCAGTCATGTTGCGAACATTTTGTTGCAATATGCTGAGATTGGGCGCCGTCTGTTCCGCACTTTGAGATTCCGGTGTGGTGGTTTGTATTTGCTCTGCCGGCTGTGTTTCAGGAACCTGTGCCTGTTCAGCTGATGCATTTTGCATGTTCGCGGTGTCCTGACGCTCTGTCATTTGTTCTGGGGTGCGGTTTTCAATTGCCGAGGTAAGGATGTTCCTTATAGATGTCAAAGCTTCCTGCTGTTGTTCTGGAGGCAGGGTGGCGATGGTGGCTTGCAGTATTTTAGTGTCTTCTGTTTGTAGTCTGTAGCCTTTTTTGATTTCATCGGCCAACAGAGCCGTTGCCGCGTTGATTTCGCCTCTGCGTAAAGTTGCGTTTGTTTCGGGATTATTGGCAACTTCTTGCAGTTTGTTCCGTATCCATTGGACTTCATGGTTTGCTTCAGCAGTTGGTTCTGAAGCAGGTGTTTGGGTTTGTTCTTGTGTCTGAGCCTGAGAGGTTGCTCTTATTGTTTGTTGTTCGTTGGTTACGGTTTGGGCTTCCTGCTCTGGGGAAGCTTGTTGTTTTTGTCCGGCAGCAATAATTTCTGCATTGTTTTCTGCAGTTTGTATGGCCGTAGCCAAGATGGTTTTTTGTTCTTCGTTTAAAGCATCTTCAGCAGCAATAAGAGCGTCAGCATGGCTGGCTTGCAAATTTTTATATATATTCAGATATTTTTGACTTAACTGTTTGTCAGTAATGTTTGGAATGGCATCTGCCAGTTCTTTTATGTGGTGGGAAATTTTTTTTCTGTCCGAGTTGTTTAATTCCTTTTTTCTTGCTGCGGCCTGCAAGCTGTTGAAAATAGTATCCAGGTTATTGGTAGGCATTGGTTTTCTCCTCATGCAATTTATGCAACTTTAAAGTAGTATATCATAAAAAAAAGCCTTGTGCAAGCGCAAATTTTTATCATATTTTAACTTTCATTTTCTTAAAATATTCTAAAAAATTAAATGCTAACTGGCGGATTTTAAAAGAAAATGCAAGAGGCAAATTATAAGATCTTAACAAAAGAAGCAAAAGTTCTGGAATATTGGCGCAGAAAGTATCTGGTTCAAGCTGTGATAGTGGCAGTAACAGCGGTGGCAGGTCTGATTTTGGTATGCCTGTATGTGCCGGCGGTGTTGCTTCGACTGTTGTTTTGTTTATGTATTATTGCCGTGGCTTATTTGATGATTAAAGAATTGCGTGAAAGTTTGCAGACTTGCGGGGAAAATCTGATTTTTGATAATGGTGGGAATTTGTTTGCCAATGTCCGATTTGATTATGGGCAAGGGCTGGACAAAAATGATAAATTGTGGAATACATGGGATTTTCAAGTACGTGAATGCCGTGGCATAATGAGCGGTAAGGGTTTTTTGTTAGAGGAAGACTGGCTTTATACTACGGCGGCGGCGAGGTTTTTTGTGTTGAAATTAACGGTGTTTGAAGGGATTGTGCTGTCTGTTTCATGTCCGACGGGGAAAGCGGCGACGCTTTGCGATCGGCAGGAAGTGTGTGCGGCCGGAGAAAAAATGTGCCGACTGCTTGGTACGAAAAAGATGCGCACAGTTTCGGTCGATGATAAAATCGTGTTTTGCTTTGAGACAAAAAAGAGGCTTTTTTACCAGTTTGGACTACTTCGTCCCAATACGATAGGGGCTTTTGTGCGCAGAGTAGAGATGTTACGGGCTGCAGCAGAAGAAATTTTTGCCCTGACCTACTGTTGACACAGAGAAAAATTTTTGTTATTTAGCAGGTAGCTTAATTATTTATTGAGGGTAAAGATGACATTTAAGAAATTGATAGCAGTTTTATTTTTGATGTTGGCGGTGATTCCTTATGCTCAGGCGTTACTGCAGGAAGAGGCGCAGCAACCGACAACAGAAATCACTATCTATAACTATGATTTGGCGTTGGTTAAAAAAAGTCAGAAATTGCAAATGAAATCGGGCGTGAATGAAATCGTGTTTGATGAAGTATCCAGACAAATGCGTTCTGAATCGGCATTTATTTTCGGCGAAGGGGTGAAAATTCTGGAACAGAATTATGATTATGCCGGCGTTAATTATGTGAATATGCTTAATGCCAATGTCGGCAGGTCGGTGAAAACTGTTTATATCAATTCGGTGACGGGCGAAAATGTTTTTGGGCATGCGATTTTGCTGGCGGTGGATGGTATGACGCCAGTTTTGAAGTTTGATTATGGTATAGAAACGAATTTTCCGGGACGGGTGTTGTTTGACAGCGTACCATTCGGGCTCAACAGTACGCCGGTTTTGAAGGTCAAGGCTGAAACAGAAGCTGGTGGCGAAAAAGAACTCCACCTGGCTTATTTGACTTCAGGTTTTTCATGGGAGGCCAATTATGTGGCAAAGGTTAACAATGCCGATACGCTGGAGCTTATAGGGCGCGTATCACTTAATAACAGTTCTGGCAGTGCATTTGATAATGTCAATGTTAACCTGGTGGCGGGCGATGTTAATACGATTACACCGCTTTTGCAGTCGCGCGTGTTGAAAAGAACCATGATGAATGTTATGGCGGCGGACAGCGCACCGGTTATTGCCACACCAATTAATCTGAATGGATTTTATGTATATAAAATTCCGCAGCCGACATCGCTGAAAGATGGGCAGATTAAACAGGTGTCGTTTGTTAATGCACCGGCGGTTAAATATAAAAAATATGGTGAAATTGTTTCTATGCTGACTTTTGGTAAGGATAAGACTTCTTTTAAAGACGTTCGTCCGGAGTTGCTGTATAACTTTGCCAATAATAAAGATGAGGGGCTTGGTATGCCGCTACCGAAAGGTAAAATCAGCTTTTATGATTATGATAAAAGCGGTGCATTGCAGTTTGTCGGTGAAAACCTGATTGATAATAAGGCTGTGGGACAAGATCTGACGTTGCGGCTTGGTAAATTTTTTGATGTTTACGCCGAGGCGGAAGTGGAAAATATTCAAAAAATTGATGAGCGTAAGTATAGAAAGAAACCTTCTGATACTTGCATGATGGTGGAAACAGTCAATTTATACAAGATTGTTTACAGAGTTACTAACAAATCGTCCGAACCGGTGGATATCATATTGAAACAACCGATGTCGGCAGAAGCCAAAGTGGTTGAAGAAAGTCTAAAGAGTGAAGAAGGCGAAAATAACGAGCGTGTGTGGCGCTTTACGGTGGCGGCGGAAACAACATCCGAGATTGCGGTCAGCATACAGGATGAAAAGGAAGAACGTGATTGTGAGAGGATAATGGAACTGCTCTGAAAACTGTAATGCGGCAATCAATAAAGGCGACAGCCTATGGTTCTGGTGTGGGCTGTTGTTAATAAGGGCGAGACAATGACAAGTAAAATGATATGTGCAGCGGTGTTATTTTTTTATTACGGTAGTTAAAAATGTGGAGGTATCAGGAGTGGAAATAATTATGTCAGATGCTGATACGATGACGGCAAAAGGAAGGTGCGATAATTGCGTGTTGTTAGAGATGAAAAGCTTATATCGTAAAGAAAAAGATGGAATGCTGGTTGGATAAAGAATATTTGCTGTTTCTTAATTCTTTTTCTGAAGTCCGATGTCTGTCCCTTCTTTCTGAAATGCAGGAATTGTTGCGTGAATATGAAAATAGGAGTATGAATTAAAGTCTGTATTGGCATTTTCGGTGATAAATGTATTCATGTTTTTTTCTGTGGATACCGAAAAAAGGTACACTGGTTCTGTGTGGGTTCACAAGGTAAAAAAAGTTCTTGACGATGGCAAAAAAATATTTTAATTTGCTTTTCGTCTTCTGGAGCAAGTTGTTGGTTTTTTATACCAGGTATTGTGAATGAGATGTGTTGGAGACGTGGCAGAGTGGTTTAATGCACCTGACTTGAAATCAGACGAGGGCGCAAGTCCTCCCGGGGTTCGAATCCCTGCGTCTCCGCCAATTTAATGAAAAGCGTCCGAGAGGGCGCTTTTTATTGTAACAAGAAAACCACCGGCTAAGCCGGTAGTTCCAAAGAGCTTATAGCTTTACACAAAAAAAAACTCCTTTGCTAAAGTAAGTTAGACGGTCTGACGAAAGTCAAACAAAA
>CAYQDC010000028.1:0-19461 GCA_964416205.1 uncultured Acetobacter sp.
GTATTAGATGTTGCTCAACATAGCCCGACCATATCCCTTGCATGGTAATAAATTTCTCGTGGATTTGACGGATAATTTCTGCCAGAAATGTTCCTGTTCCCGTAGCAGGATCTAAAATCTGAACACGATGAACATCTTTTTTTATTACAGCAAGCTTATCACCTTTTTTAGTTGTCCCATACTTGCTATCTTTTAATGAAAGAGTTATTTTAGAAGTATCAGCCAAGCCTGAACTTAAACCAAATTCATTTTTCAAAATATCATCAACAGCTCGTACAATAAAATTAACAACTGGTTGCGGTGTATACCATACACCACGGCTTTTACGAAGTTTAGGATCATATTCACTTAAAAATGTTTCATAGAAGTGGATTATTGGATCTTGGGTTTTAGTTGCTTTACCAAAATCCTTTAATATGTCAGCAAGATTAACAGCAACAAATATATCAGCTAAATCATCAACAATCCATTTAATTCGGTCATCAAGCATAGGTCCGGCTATGTATCCGAACAAATTACGCAAGAAAGGATTAGACTTTGGAATACATTCACAGGCTTCTTGTCTTGAGAATGTATTTAATGAAGTATCATTTAAACGTCCTGCAAACATTCCATAAGCTATCGTTTGCGCATAAACATCAGCAAATTCTTCCTTTTTAATGTCACTAATCAATATTTTTTGAAAAGCGTTCATTTGATCTTGAAGTGTTCTATTGTCATAACTTTCATCATCACTATTCAGAGCGTTTTTGATAACATCGGCTAAAAGTCTTGCTTTTCCTGCCATCATTTTAGCTAATTTTGAAGCAGAATGTATTGTTTGACCTTTATAAGCACAAAAGTTAACAATTAAGTTATTAAATGTTTGAAAATTCTCCGGATTGGCAACAACTTTACCGTTTTCAATATGTCCAATCCGGATTGTCGTAACTTTTTCACCATCACGATAAAAACGAAATTCAAGATAATTTGTGATGATAAGGTTATTTAAGCTGTTACGATAACGGTCAAATTGTTCTTTATGATTTTTATTATCTAAATCATCATCAAGATCTTTGGCTTCTATATATCCCAAAGGAATATTATTTTTAGTTATAACATAATCCGGTGCACCACAAGAAATACGGGCAGGTTCATTGGTTGCAATAATGCCAGTTGCCAAACTTTCTACTAAAGTTTGTAAATCTCCGCGATACGAATGTTCACGAGAGATGCCTGTTTTGTATCTTTTATTAACTTCTGTAATATATTCAGCAGTTTGCATTGTGTATCCTATATTATTCAATTTTATTTGATTTTATTCAAAGCGTGTTGAAAATCAAGAAAAAACACAAGAGTTTTGTACAAAATTATGCTAAAAAACAACACTTTTCTTTAATTGAGCGTTTAAAAAAAGACAAAAAACACTTGAGTCTATTAGAAAATGTATTATATTTCCCTCAACAAAATAAAAATTATGTTTAATTAAAATTCAATTATTATGGAAAAAAGGATTAAAATTACGGAAGAAACTTTTGCACAATCCAACACTGGCAAAACCATTGTTGATTTGTTAAAAAAAGGAGCAACAATCCCCGAAAACTGCTGGCAAAAAGTCGTTGACCTGCCAGAAGAATACGCGATTATATATGAGTATTTTCAAAAGGCCAGGAAGCACCATGATGAATTTCTGATCAATATCTTTGACAGACTAAGCGCAAAAGAGATAGCATTGCTTTTGCTATGTGGTATTATTGAAAACGGCTGGAACGTTATGGAGATTACGCAGGATATCCGTGGCTTGCCAAACGCAAAAAAAATAAACAGAATTTTGCTGGAATGTGTTAACTTTTACGATAATAAGCTCAACGATGAACCTGTGTACGAACTCATATCTAAAGTCAGTCCCAAGACATACAGGCAATTTCATAACGTATATGCACAAGGTATGTTTCAGGGGTTGCGTCGGGTACACGATGATATATGTGCAAGAAAAAGAAGGGATTTCAAAGAACAGAGAGAAGTTCTGGCAAAGATTTTAAGCGCTCTTATAATCAGCAAAACTTCAGCTGAACTTGCGCAAAAGTAATTCTAACCAAAAGTGGTCGTTCCCTTGCTGGAACAACCATTTTTTTGCCCTTTACGCTTAATTTATATAAAAGGCTGAAAATTTTGCGAAATGACCGCAGTCCTGCCTCGGCATACCCACACTTTCGTCCCGTTCATTTAAAGACATAAAAATTTTGTTCACTTTTCCTTTCCTCTATAAATACAGGCTTTTCCATTCATCAAAAAATATCAGACTTTGATAAGCCGGAAATTTATATCCTCTTTGTTGACTCACATAAAAGAGTAGGGATTAATATCCACATCCACCCGTACATTACTTTTGATTTTGACCATACTGAGCCATTTTTTTAATTCTTCCTGGATGTTAACGCTACGTGCTGTTTTAAGTAACAGGCGGTAACGATAACGCCCGCGCAACAAGCTCATTGGCGCCGGGGCCGGGCCAAGTGTGTCAATTAATTCTGTATGCGGGGCACATTTGCCGAGATAATAGGCTGCAGCTTCGGCAGCACCTTGGTTGGCGGAAGAAACAATCAGTGCTGCCAGTTTGCCGTACGGAGGCATTCTGAGCAGGCGTCTTGATTCTTTTTCTATCTCTAAAAATTTTTCACGATTATGCTCAATTACGGCCTGCAGCACTGGATGATCCGGATAAAGCGTCTGCAAATAGACAATACCTTTTTTATCGCTGCGTCCCGCCCGTCCGGAAACCTGTTCCAGCAACTGGTACGTCTGTTCGCTTGAGCGCAAATCCGTTCCCATCAGCCCTAAATCGGCATCAACGACGCCGACCAAAGTCAGATCCGGAAAATTATGTCCTTTGGCCAAAATCTGCGTTCCAACCAGAATATCTATTTCCCGGTTGGCCGTCCGGTGAATGACATCAGATATTTGTTTGTAATTGGTTGTAATGTCGCTGGAAAGAATAGCAGTGCGTGCTTGTGGAAAACGGTTACGCACCTCTTCTGCAATTCTTTCAACACCTGGGCCACAAGCGGTCAAACCGTCTTCAGAACAACATTCAGGACAGCGTTTCGGGGTATGCATCTTAAAGCCACAATGATGGCAAATAAGTTCGCCGGTAAGGCGGTGTTCTGCTAACCAGGCCGTGCAATGTGGACATTGAATACGGTAGCCACAGTCACGGCAAATAAGCAACGGCGCGTAACCGCGACGGTTTAAAAACAACATGGACTGCTCACCGCGTTTCAAGTTGGCATCCAACTCATTTACCAGAGTCGGTGCCAAAAAAGAAACACCCCAAGAGCCTTTTTGTGGCTTGTCCTTTTTTAGATCCAGAATTTTAATTTCCGGTAGCACAGCTTTTGCAAAGCGTCTGGTCAGTTTGACGCAATCGTATTTTCCTTCTTGCGCATTGACGATTGTTTCCAAATCCGGCGTTGCCGTAGAAAGGATAATCGGAATTTTTTCCAAATGCGCCCTGAGCACGGCCATATCTCGCCCTTGATAAGTTACCAAACTCTCTTGTTTAAAAGAATGATCATGACTTTCGTCCGCAACAATAATGCCGAGTGCAGAAAACGGTAAAAACAAAGCCGAACGCGCACCGACAACTACTTTTGCCTTGTTGAGAGAAACGGCTTTCCATGTTTTGGCCTTTTCCCGCACGCTGACTTCCGAATGCCAGATGAAAGGAGTAACGCCGAACCTGTGTTCAAATCGCTGCAACCATTGTGAAGTCAGCGAGATTTCCGGCACTAACACCAAAACCTGTTTGTTTTGTGCCAGGGCTTTGGCCACAGCTTCAAAATAAACCTCGGTTTTGCCCGAACCTGTAACACCGTCAAGCAATGTCGCTGAAAATCCGGAATCAACTTTTTTTACCAGTATTTCCGCAGCTTTTTGCTGTTCATCGGTCAATATAGACGTACGGCTAAGGTTGATTTTTTGTTCTTCGGCTTCTTCGTTGATTAGCACTTCGCGTTTATATAAAAAACCGCCTTTAATCATGGCGTTGATAATATTAGCACTTACCCCCGTAGTGGCGATAATATCGTCTTTTTCGGCTTCAAAACCGCCATCGAGAAAATCAAACACGGCTTTTCTCATTTCTGATATACGGATTCCGTCCAGATTCTCATTTTTTATTTTCAAGCCATAAAGTGTTACTTTTTGTTTGGGTAGCTGGTTGCTTTTATGTCCAAGAACCATCTTGAGTACCAGTCCTAACGGCGCCATATTGTAAATAGCAGTTTTGCGGATAAAATCCATCATCGCCGGTTGCAAAGGTGGCAGACAGAGTACTTGTTTGATAGGCTTAATCTTTTTGGGATCAATGTCGGCACTTTTACCTTTTTTCCATACCACACCGGCCAATTCCTCACGTCCAAAAGAAACTTCAACCAGCTGTCCTGTTGTCAGATTATCATCCGAGGTATAGTCAAACACATCGTCAAAGGGCAAAGGTAAAAGAATACCGTAAACCGCCATACCGTCTACGCTCCGATAATCAGTGTTGCATCCTGCAGCTGAACGGCAACACCAGTACCGTCCAGATAAGCCAGCAGATAAAAAAGCGGCGCATAAGAAGACGGATTTTCGTCCGGCTCTTCACCACGAAGAGCCTCTTGGATATTTTTGAGTTTTTCCTGATTAAGCGGTGCGCCGGAAACGGCACTGATACGTAAATCTGTCTCGGTTTGTTCAACAATAACTTTGCCACCTTTAATCAAAACATCTGCCATCATCATGACCGCTGGCATAACCAACTTATAAATCTTTGGCGTGGAAATGTGGAATTCGGCAGTAATCGGCAGATTCGGATTACCGAGAGTCCGCAAATAGTCCCCGGTAATACCAGTCAATTCTTCTGTTGTTTTGACCGCAGCGTTTGAAAGCCCGAAACATAAACGGAAAAATTTAAGTCGCCGGCTCAAAACTCGTGAACTGAAGTTGAGGATGTTACCGATATCTTCCTGGTCATCGGCATCGCCTTCATTAAGCAGTTCAACGGCATTGGCAACAGCTCCGATATTACCGATAAGGTCGTGCGACAGGCGTGTCGCAATAATTTCGCTGAGATGTATATCCTGTTTCATGATCTGTTCCTTAAATAATACAGTCTGTTCTTTATATGGTAAAAATATTCATAATCGGTTAATTTTATTTTTGCCGATACTGTTTTTTTCAAGGTTAAAACGTATAATATGGTGTGTTGGCAAAGCGCGTATCTTCGTTGAGCATCCGCGCCGTATCCAGCTCTTTAAGCAGCGGATCCTTCAGCTCCAGCCGACCAGTAGAGGCCTTAAGGAAAGGTTTCTTTCCACCCAGTCCCCATTTAACCTCGCTTAGATTATCCGGCTGTCCATATTTCATGTCAATCCGCTGCCAAAAGTCAAAAATCTTGATATTATTTAGATAGACGTTTTTTGAAGCCTTACTGTCCGAAAAAGGAACACTGCTCTTATAGAGGATGCTGAAAGCCAGATTGTCTGTAAAAGTAGATGTAAAGTACACTTCTATACTTTCACGCGTACTGTAGCGGTTGTAAATCTGACGATCCACAAACTGATAGCCATTGCTTTTGGCCACCATAACGGCACAGGCATTTAGCCGTTCAAATCCGATAACGCCGTGCTGTCGGCATAATTCTTCGCTGCGCCATTTAATAAAGTTTGGAACATCAAACGTTTCTGTAATTTTTTTATAGCCCTGGCTGAGCAACGTATCTTCAACCTCTTTGGGATTCATCCGAAGTTTAACCCCGGAAACGTCAAAATTGGCGGCATTTGATTTCCGATTTTGCAAAACTCTTTCAATACGTTGCTTTTCTGCGGTTAGAACTCTTTTATCCTGCGATTTGAAAAGTTCACTGGTTCCTTTGGTAATCAAGCTCTTAAGCCAGTTTTCCGTTTCTTCTTCATCATCATTGTTTTTGTCCGACGCGGTACTGTTTTTCGATAAATTTTGCGTCAGCGATTCGTTGATATTAATATCAGCGCCAGACTTCTCGGTATTTTTGTTTTTTGTGGACTTGTTTGCCGTAGCGGCTTTTTTTTCGAGCATCAGAAGATCCATTTCCGATTGAGCACAAACAGGCATAGCACTTGCCGCCACCAAGACAGCTGCCACTAAAAATAAAGCCCAAAAGAAAATAACATTGTGCTGCATTTTAAAATCCTGTTTATGCCACTATAACATGACAAAATTAAAAATCATCTAATTTTTGGTATTTACAAACCAGATAACTGCATTTATAACCCTTATTGGCTGATAAAATATAATATTTGACCGCTTTGAGGTTGCAATACGATTGAATATACCTTGCAGAAAAGGCGAAAGGATAAAAAATGGAGTTAAGCGCAAACGTAATAGGCGCCGGACTGGCCGGAGCGGAAGCTGCTTGGCAGTTGGCAAGCCGGGGGATAGCGGTAAAACTGTTTGATATGAAGCCCGGCAAACATTCGCCGGCACATGCGTCGGATGATTTCGCCGAGCTGGTTTGTTCAAACTCGTTGCGTTCAGATGACTGGCAAAGCAGCGCAATAGGTCTTTTACACCGGGAAATGAGTCTGGTCGGTTCACTGATAATGGAAAGTGCAGTTGCTAACCGTGTACCGGCCGGTGGCGCATTGGCTGTAGACCGCAATGGCTTCTCTGCTGATGTTACTGTCCGATTGAAATCGCATCCTCTGATAACAATCATCAGCCAGGAGATAACATCTTTGCCTCCGCCAGAGGAAGGTTTAAGCATTATTGCTACCGGACCGCTGACATCGGAAGCGTTGGCTGAAGACATTTCTCATACTGTCGGTGGCGAAAAACTGTCTTTTTATGATGCGATAGCCCCCATAGTATATAAAGACAGTATAGACTTCAGCCATGCTTGGTACCAATCCCGTTACGACAAAGGGGGTAAATATGATTACATAAACTGTCCGTTGGATGAAAAGCAGTACAATGAGTTTGTACATGAATTGCGGCAGGGAGAGCAGACTGCGTTTCATGATTTTGAACAGCCACGGTATTTTGACGGCTGCCTGCCGATAGAGGTTATGGCCGAACGTGGCATGGATACTCTGCGCTTTGGGCCGATGAAACCTGTCGGACTGACAGATCCTCATACTGGTGCACGTCCCTTTGCCGTGGTTCAGTTGCGTCAGGACAACAAAGAAGATACATTGCGTAATATGGTTGGTTTTCAGACCAAATTGAAATACGCTGAGCAGACCCGTATTTTTCGGACGATTCCGGGGTTGAAAAAAGCGGTATTTGCACGTTTGGGCGGCATTCATAAAAACACGTTTATTAAGGCGCCGTTGCTGTTGGATGAATTTCTACGCCTGAAAACACATCCACATCTGATTTTTGCTGGTCAGATTACCGGTTGTGAGGGGTATGTGGAAAGTGCGTCAATCGGCTGGTTGGCCGGTTATTTTGCCGCCACTTTGTTGCGGGGAAAGAAGCCGGTATTGCCACCACGCGAAACAGCATTCGGCAGCCAGCTGGCACATTTATCTGATAAAACGAATATAGAGCATTATCAGCCGATGAACATCAATTTCGGGCTCTTTCCTGAAGTGCCACCGGTTATGACGGCAAAGGGCAAAAAACACTATCTGAAAGGCAACGAAAAAAAAGAGGCCTTGGTAAGTCGGGCATTGGCGTTAGCGGAAAGGTGGCGACATGAAATTGCATAACACGGAACATAGTGAAAAAACATCGGCCACATTGCCGGAAATAATGCCCCCATTGTCCGTATATGAATATCTGGTGCCACCGGAAGACAGAGAGCTGTTGCGTAGGTATGCCGGATATCTGGCATTGCTTATACGCCGTGGTTTGCAGGCAAAAGGGCGTCACCCGAAAAGTTTTAACCTGCTATACCGTGCCGTCAGTCGTACCTGGGGGCGCTACACTCTTCTGGGATATCTGCAAGAAGAGTTTATTGCTCGTAATTTGTCATTGTCCATGTTGTTGGAACCGATAGACGGATGCGAATGGTTATCAAAGAAACTTTATCCATTGGAGCTGACGATGGCCTCACCGGTATGGATGCAGATAATTTCGCCGGCAACACGTCTGATAGCGGTATTGAACAATCAGTCGCCACCATTTTATCAGCTTTTTGCCAATTTGGCATTTATTTATGTTGCCTGCTATATGATATCGGATCAGGAAAGCGAGAAAGCCTTGCGCACGGCGGGAATATTAGTAGATAAACAGCGCTTGCAGGAAGATTTGCCTTTGTTGTACACGGAGGCAAAGCACCTTTTGTCAACGGCATCCGGCTTGTTATTTCGTCTGAAAATCGGTTTCTTTATCGGTTTGGGGCGACATCTCAGTCAATTGGAAAAGAAAAAAAAGCGACAAAAGATAGATTTTTTTGATTATGTTAACGCATTTTTATACGGTTTATGGTATACCTTAACCATAAGAAATAAAACCCGCGGGCTGGATAAGCTGTAAAAGGTGGGAAGTGAAATTAAAAATAAGGAAGACTAATGAGTTCTATTGGACGTATCGTGAGAAAGAAACATGCCGCTGTTTTTTGGTGCATGTTGCAATATCCGAAAGCCAAACGTGAAGCAGTATACACATTGTATGCGCTGATAAAGCATTTTGATGATCTGAGTTCAAGTTCGCTACCGGAAAAGGAAAAGGCAGATATTTTGAATGCTTGGACAAATGAAATCAACAATATTTATAACAAGAGAGTACCTGAAACGAAGATTGGCCGCCGTATATACAAAAATTTTTTTATGCGCTTCAAATTTCCGCGCGAATATCTGGAAACGATTTTGTCCGGTTTTGCCATGGATTGCCCCCGTCCGCTGTGTCGCCCGTCTATTGATGAATTTGAGCAGTATTGCCGCGGTGTTTCAGAAATGCCATGTTATATGATATTGAAGATTATTGCCGAGTTTGATGAGGAAACGACAGTCGCCCTTGGACGCCTTATCGGCCGCGCCGTAGAAATAACTAATATCTTAAAAAACGTTAAAGAAGATATAACTGGATCACATGTCTACATTCCAGATGAATACCTGCTGGCGGCTGGTATAGAAAAAAATCTTCCTTTTCGCAATATATTGACACATAGAAATTTGTATGTGGCACGGCAAAAGTTTGCCGAAATAGCGCGCCGCTCTTATGCCGAAGCATACCGCCTGCTGGAGGAAAATAACAATCACAATTCCAAACCGATTATCTATATGTTGAATCTGTATCACGCCTATTTTGAACTGATGGATAACCGCGGCTGGGAAATTATTTCCCCAAAACCGGAATTGAAGTTTTATGACCGCTGCCACCTGATCTTACGTGCGTTATTTGGCATAAGAAAAAGCTAAACGGTTCGCATATTTTGTTTTTAGGGAATTATCCGTTGATAAATCGAGAAAAGCTTTTGCCGTTATATTAAAAGCGTCTATACTCGCCACAGTAGCGCAATAACATGGAAAGAACGATGAAAAATTGGAAACAGATGCCGTTGCTGGCCGTATATACTGTCGGTATGATTTGGTCATCAGCCGTATATGCCAGAGATACAGCAGTTGAGGTATCAGAAATCACCCAGGAAGAAAAGGAAAAAAGTAACTGGACTGCGAATATAAAACGTATAGCCCTGGAATATACCGAACACAGTGTAACCAATAAAGATGATCCGAATTATCCCGATTCGTACAATGCTGACGAACAGAGCAGTATCGGCGGGATTTTTGACGGCAATTTAACTTATCGTGATGGCGGTGTACTATGGGTTAACGGTCTGTATATGCAGTACGAAAAGTCCGATACCACTGAAGACGGCGTGCGCACCAAAAACGAAAATGAAGATGAAATATTGCTTTATACGGACTATACGCACAAAGCCTGGACATTGAAAGAGGGTAAATTGGGGCCATTTGCCTACCTTGGTTATGAAACAGAGTTTACAGATTTTAACCTGGAAGGAACAGATTATCGGACACAGATTCTACGTGCCAAGAGTGGCATAAAGTTTTATGACGGCGTCTATTTTAAACAGTTGTATGCGGCAGTGGTGGAAGAAGATGACATGACCTACCACAATGACAATATGAAAACAGGTGCAGAAATCGGTTATGAGTTTAATTATCCGTTTAATGAAAACACATCTTTTGTTTCGGAAGGGTATTATCGGCACTTTTTTGAGTATAGCCAAAAAGAGGCAACCGATTTTGAATATCGTTTCAAAACCAGAAACCGGATAGAAACCAAATTAACTGGAGATTTATATCTGGCGCCATTTTACGACTATGAATTGGCTAAAACCCGCGGTGCATCCAAATCACGCGCACAAAGCACATTTGGTTTGTCATTGAGTTATAACAAAAGTTTTGACCTGCCATGGTAAATTAAAATAAGAAAGGAGCTGTTATGGATTTTACATATAACATTCCAACCAAAATACTATTCGGTTGCGGCAAGTTAAACAGCCTGCATAAGGAAAAAATGCCAGGACGTCGCGCTCTGATTGTAACAACTGGCGGCCGTTCTGTAATAGATAACGGATATCTGGCCCGTGTAGAAGAAGAGCTGAAAGCTGCCGGTTGCACGTTCGTTCTTTATAATAAAGTGACCGCCAATCCCGATAAAAGCGAAGTTATGGAAGCTGCTCTGCTGGCTGAAACCGAAAAATGCGATTTTATTGTCGGTTTGGGAGGGGGATCGCCGATAGACGCTGCCAAGGCCATAGCCGTTGCGACAACCAACGAGGGAGATTACTGGGATTATATACAAAAAGGTACTGGCAAGAAAAAGGAAATAAAAAATAAACCGCTACCCATAATAGCCATTCCCACCACGGCAGGAACAGGCACTGAAGCAGATCCCTGGACAGTCATTAGCAATGCCGAAACCGGGGAAAAGCTGAGTCTGGGGACAAACGATACCTATCCGGTGCTGGCGATAGTAGATCCGGAATTAATGGTAACGGTACCGCAGAAATATACGGCATACCAGGGGTTTGATGCGTTATTTCACAGTTTGGAAGGCTATCTGGCCAATATAGCCAATCCGGTAAGCGATCTGTTTGCCTTAAAAGCTATCAGCCTGGTTGCAAAAAATCTGCCCACAGCCGTGTTTGATGGCAAAGACATAACGGCGAGAGAAAATATGGCCTTGGCCAGTACCTTGTCCGGCATGGTGGAAAGCACATCGACTTGCATTTCTGAACACGCGCTGGAACATGTCTTAAGCGGGGAATATAAAAATCTGCCACACGGTGCTGGGTTGATAATGATAAGTATAGCATATTTCAAAAAGATATTGCAAAAACACTGTGTAGACGAGCGTCTTGTGGCAATGGCAAAAGCTATGGGGAGGGAAAATGCCAAAGTTCCGGAAGATTTTATCACCGCACTGCAAGAGCTGCAAAGACAATGTCGTGTAGACAATTTAAAAATGAGCGATTACGGGATAGAAAAAGAGCGTTTGTCAGAATTCGCCAAGACGGCCAAAAAGCAGAATGCGGCATCTTTTAGTCGTGACCCCTGTGATTTAACATTAAAGGATTGTATTGAAATTTATGAAAAGTCATATCGTTAAAACAGAAAATTAAACTAAAACGTTTTTTCGGCACAACCGCTCCGGATACCATGGGGAACTTGCAAATGAGTGATAAACAGTTTGAAAAAACAGTAATTGATGGCATAAAAAACATGGACAAGCGATATATAAAGGCTTTCTTATGGGCGTTTGCTCTTGTTAATTTGGCCTTTTTGTTTCATGGCATCAATTTTATGTTTGGTGATCATGATTGGAATTATGTTCGAGGTGCCTCGTATTGGAACGAAGGGGCATTTGAAGGACGCCCTTTGCATTTCATCTTACAGGCGGTATTGTTCGATGGACAGGTAGTGCCTTTCTTAAATAATCTGCTGTCGTTTGCCGCTTTGGTTGCGGGCAATATGCTACTGGCAAAATACTGGCAGGTGCCACTGACAACCATAAACTATGTATTGTTTGCCACGTTTACTTCCGTGTTGCCGTATACTTTGGTCTGGCTTTATTATGCCAAAGATACATTAATAAACTTAAGCTTGCCTCTGATATGCATTTTATCGCTCATGGCTGCATCCTCTGCCGTGGCACAAAAAAAGCCGTGGTTGCACGTGGTTGCTTTTGCACTGATGCTTTTTGCTTTTGCCTCGTATGCAGCGGTTATCAATTATTTTGGCGTTTGCTTGATCGGAGGCGTTATAACATCTTATGTCGCCGGCCGTTCGTTGAAAGATACCGTTAAAGAGGCTTTATGGATCATACTGGATATTACTGTGGCACTGATAGCATATAAAGGTATTTTGACCTTTTCATCTCTGACATCTGACTACAACACCACAATTATTAACTCAGGCTATCTGCCACAAAAGCTGGCGGAAACGGCAAGAGTTATGTTTAGCCAGTTTGTGGTACCATTGCCGTTTATGGAATATAAATATAAGTTGTTGTTGCTTGTCGTATGCCTGTGGGGTGCCATAGCGGCTATGATACGCGCCGGATACAAAAAAATCCCCATATTACTGCTTTTGTTTATTGGATTGCTGTTTGCGTCAAAACTGGCTTTCTTCATTGCCGATGAGCGCGGGCAGGTATTGGCAGAAATGGAAAATTTTGCTTTTGTACCACGTTTGGATTTTTACGGTCTGGTATATGTCTATGCATTGGCCGTAGCATTAATTTTAAGCGTTTCCGGCCTTACCTGGCAGCGTGCCAGCATTGTCGTATTGTGCATTATAACATTTATGTCGGTTGTACGCGATATGTATGCGCAAAAGGTGTGGAAGCTGGGTTTTGACGCAGAAATGAAAACCCACGAGCGGATAGTGTCACGTCTGGAACAGCATCCGGAATTTGACCCTCGCCGCCGTTATCGGCTTCTGCAGATAGGAAGCTTTTCTTTGCGGCAGAACTATTACCGTCGCGATGCCAGTGAGGCAGTCAGTCTGGATTTACTGGAAACATCGTTTACGCCACAGTTTATGTCGCGTATCGTTTATAACTTCTATTATCCTAAAGATGTTTTCTTTGCCAATGCCTCAGTTGCCGATCTGTCAAGGCGCGGTCATGAATTTCTGGCATCCGAAGCACGTCCGTGGCCTTCCCGGCATGCTATATTCTTTGACAATAACATCATAATTATCGTATTGACAGAAGAGGGGCTACAAAAAGCCCGTCGCGGTTAAGGATAGCATCGGGCTGGGCTAAAAAAAGCTTTAACATACAGCCACGTCGGTCTTGATGACGATGGTAACCTGTTGTTGCTTATTTTAACAAAAGGGATACATCTTCGTAAGTGGGATAATCATTGCCATCACAGCCGAGCAACGCATATGTCGGCGTAGAAACAAAAATCCTTTGTGCCAGTTTCAACAGATCTTCGGTAGTCAGCACCTCAATTTTTTCCACAATCTCTTCTGTCGGAATAATGCGCTGAAACAAAAGCATTTGTCGTGCCATGATTTCAGCCATTGTTGAAGAGCTTTCCATTGACATCAGCAGGCTGGCTTTAATCTGGGTTTTGGCGCGTTTCAGCTCGTCTTCCCTGACTTTTTCATTTGTCAGCTTTTTGATTTCATCGGCAACCACAGGCAACAATTCTTTAAGCTCGTTTGGGGTCGTTCCGGCATAAATACCAAAGACACCAGCATTTTTAAGTGCCTGGTTAAAACTGCTGATTGTATAAACCAGACCACGTTTTTCACGAATTTCCTGAAAAAGCCTGGACGACATGCCACCACCGAATATCGTAGACAGAACAGAATAGGCGTAATAGTCGGCATCAAGATATGACGCACCTTTGAAACCGAGAACCAGATGTGTCTGTTCAATATCTTTGGAAACAATTTTACCGCCACCGACATAAATTTGTGGGTCTTCGCGGAATTGAGCATACCGAGGCAGGCCACTCATCCTTTCTTCCACCATATGCACGAATTTATCATGGTCAACCCGTCCTACGGCGGTAACAACCATATTTTCCGCGCTATAGTGAGTGTGCATATATTCAATCATCCGCTCTTTAGTAAAACCACGTACTTTCTCTGGCGTTCCCAGGATGGTTCGCCCTGAAGCCTGGTCAGGAAAAGCCTTTTCTTGAAAATAATCAAACACCAAATCGTCCGGTGCATCAACAGACTGTTTAATTTCCTGTACGACAACTTCTTTTTCTTTGGTCATTTCATCGGCATCAAATGTCGGTGAGGTAACAAAATCACAGATAACGTCCGTGGCCAGTTCCAAATCATCTTTAAGCATTTTGGCATAAAAACAGGTAAAATGGCGCGAAGTATAGGCATTCGTGACACCGCCGACATTTTCAATATCTTCGGAAATCTGTTTAGAATTACGCTTTTTAGTGCCTTTAAATACCATATGTTCAATAAAATGAGAAATCCCGTTATCTGCTTCAGATTCGGAAGCTGCTCCCGTATTAACCCAGATACCGAGCGAAACCGTTTCAATTTGCGGACGTTCTGCTGTAACAATTCTCAAACCGTTTTTGAGTATAGATTGTTTATATTCCATGATCTTCTTTGCTGTACAAAATTGTTAAACCATATCCGCATAGTATAAACCGGATAAAAAATAAATCAATATGATTTATCAGGAAATAGATAAATAGAAGCACTTAAAAAATTTTTAATTTTGTGTATTTATATTCTGAAAAAAGAATGTAAAATACAATAACAGAAAAGAAGGAGACAACTATGAACAAGATGCCACATTTTGCAGTCATATTATCCGGTTGCGGACGAGCTGACGGTTCGGAAATCCACGAAGCCGTTACCGCCTTACTGGCCATAGACAATGCCGGCTGTACCTGTCAGTGTTTTGCCCCGGACAAAGAACAGGAGGCTGTTATCAATAATCTGACATCAGAAAAAATGGATGAGCGTCGCAATGTGCTGGTGGAGTCGGCACGCATTGCCCGTGGCGACATCAAAAATTTACGCGAATTTAATCCCGGAGAATTTGACTGCATTGTTTTTCCTGGCGGTTTGGGTGCCGTTTTAAATTGGTGTGATTTTGCCGAAAAAGGAATAAATTGCACGGTAGATCCGTCAATAAGCAGGGTTTTGGAAGACTCGTATGCTCATAAGCTGGTCATTGGAGCCATGTGCATTGCTCCCGTTATGGTGGCCATGGTGCTGGGCAAATACGGTATTACGCTGACCATTGGAAATGACAGAAATATCGCTAAAACCATAGAGTTGACTGGCGCAAAGCATAAAGACACACCTGTAAATGAAGCCTGTATAGATGCAAAAAACCGCATTGTTTCCACGCCGGCATATATGCTTGCTGAACGTATCGGTGAAGTTGCCACTGGTGCCGAAGCAATGGTAAAGGCCATGGTAGCACTGGCGGAGCAATAGACTTTTTTATGGCGGAAACGCTTGACAAAATTCCGAAATAGGCTTAAACGTCAAATTGTAAAATAAATAACTTAAATATATATATGTATGGAAAAATATGATTTGATGTCTGATAAAGCCGAGAGTTTTATCAACGCCGGCGAAATAGCCCGGACACTGTCAGAAGCGGAAAAATACAGCAAGGATGCCACGGTTGTAAAGCAGATTTTGGCAAAAGCCCGTGAAAAAAAAGGGCTTTGTCATGCAGAAGCAGCAGTGCTTCTGTTAAATAAAGATGAAGAAACCTGGCAGGAAATAGCCGCTTTGGCCGAAGAGGTAAAAAATGCTTATTACGGTAACCGTATTGTGTTGTTTGCGCCACTGTATTTAAGCAATTATTGCGTCAATGGTTGTACTTATTGTCCTTATCACACGCAAAACAAACACATTTTTCGCAAAAAGATGACTCAGGAAGAAATCCGTGCGGAAGTCATTGCTTTGCAGGATATGGGACACAAGCGCCTGGCATTGGAAGTGGGAGAGCATCCTGTTTATAATCCTCTGGAATATATTCTGGAAAGTATAGATACGATTTATGGCGTTAAGCATAAATCCGGCGCCATCCGCCGTGTTAATGTCA
Source organism: uncultured Acetobacter sp. (assembly GCA_964416205.1). Classification (GTDB taxonomy): domain Bacteria; phylum Pseudomonadota; class Alphaproteobacteria; order RF32; family CAG-239; genus CAG-267. The sequence continues at coordinate 16,030 of CAYQDC010000028.1, forward strand.
ATATTGCGGCAACTACGGTAGAAAATTACCGGCGTTTGCATGCAGCCAAAATCGGAACATATGTCTTATTCCAGGAAACATATAACAAAAAGGATTATGAAAAGTTGCACCCGCGCGGTCCAAAGTCAGATTACAAATGGCATACTGAAGCCATGGATCGAGCTATGCAGGCCGGCATAGAAGATGTCGGATTGGGAGTTCTTTTCGGTTTGCACAACTATGCTTCCGAATTTGTCGGACTGTTAATGCACGCAGAACATCTGGAGGCTGTTTATGGCGCCGGGCCGCATACCATCAGTGTACCGCGTCTGTGTCCGGCCGACGACATTAATACGGCAGATTTTGCAAATGCTTTACCCGATGACATTTTTTTAAAGATTGTGGCTTTGATACGCGTATCCGTGCCTTATACCGGCATGATAATTTCAACCCGGGAAGGGAAGAAAACGCGTGAAGCGGCATTAAAGCTTGGTATTTCGCAAATCAGCGGCGGTTCCAAAACAAGCGTTGGTGGCTATGCAGCCAATGATGAGCCGGAAGACGACAGTGCCCAGTTTGAAATTTCAGATCGACGTACTTTAGATGAAGTTGTCCGCTGGCTTATGGAATTGGGCTATGTCCCGAGTTTCTGCACCTCTTGTTATGGCAACGGTCGCGTAGGGGACGACTTTATGGAAATTTGCAAAAAACAGCAAATTCACCAATATTGCACTCCGAATGCATTGTTGACCTTAAAGGAATATCTGGACAATTATGCATCTCCTGCAACCGCCAGTATCGGAGAATCTTTGTTGCAAAAAGAGTTGGCATTGTTGTCGGAAGCGCGTCGGCGTTTTTTGCAAAAAAGAATGTCTCTGTTGAAAGAAAACAAAGTCATCTTTTTTTAAAGCGTTAAATCCACAAAAAAACAGCTGCAGATTTATATCTGCGGCTGTCTTTTTTTTGCTATTACACCAAAGGCAATAATGGCTTGCCCTATACTGGCGAAATCTCAAAATTGCACGAAACGCATTAGCATGACGATGATGTATCCATTAATAAAAATGCTTGACAAAAAAATAAAAAAATGATAGTTAATTACCAAATTTAATTAAAATTATGTCGAATTTATTATTTTTATTCTTATGAAAAAAAGAATTTTTTTCCAGAAATTCCTGCTTTTTATTGGGAAATTTGGGTCATTGTGCGCTCTGTTTGAGAGATACATCTCCAAGTATCGCTTGGAAGATGTAATTGTTGATACATTAATTCGCGAATATAATGTAAAAATACTTCGCAAGTACATAAAAAAACATTCGTTGTCGTCTTATCAGATAACGGATATTATGGAACTGTGGAAAGACAAAGAAGCCGAAGAGCTACAGCTGTTTATTGCGGAAGTTTTGAAAATTAATTTCCTCGATGAAAAGCAACAGCATATATTGGTATCCATCAATGATACCGGCTTTTTTGAAAGTTACCTTTCACCAAATGGCATTTTTGATGTTTCCCGCCGTTTCCGACCGTTAGTAGAAGCCGTGTACATCGTAAAAACGGTTCAGTCGGTTCAGTCTGGCAAGTTGACGGGAATTGAAAATTTTAAAGCCTATGTAGATAACAACGCTGGAGACCTGATGACCGATGATTTATTGGCCGTGCTGCTGAAGTACCCCAATAATCTGGCCGTCAAGTACATTTTGCAAAAAGTACATCTGACAAAAGAGCAGGAAGAAACCATCATTAACACAGCGCCTGAAGAACTGGTAGAATATTTCATTACTGTCAGAGAGCTGACATCTGATCAGGCTCAGCTAACGTTGGTAAAAAAATATTACCAGTTATCACAATTTTATCAGGAGTTATACAAAGGGCTGCGTTCGCAGGCACAGCAACTGTATCACCAGATACGACGTCAATCGCTTGAAAAGGTGCAGAAAGTTGCAGTTATATGATTTATGAAATGGTTAAAACTTGCCTGGCCAGATTGGTAGGCAGGTTTTTTTATGGCCATTATGAATAAGGTCTTAAAGACGCTTTCCTCCAATACGGCAAACAACAAACCTTTGCTTGCAACTTTCTGCAAATTCAGAAGGAAATTTTCGCCAAAAAGCTTTTTTGCGTCTTCTTCTGTCATGGCCTTCTCCTCCTTTCCATAATTATATTTTTTATATATTTGAAGTTTAATATAAAATTCACATTCACACAACAGAAAAACAAGCCTTCCGGCAAGAAAAACATTTGATAAATTCAAATATTGATTTGACCATTTTCAATCATCTTTATACAATCGCCTCGTTTGAGGAGAACTGTATGCACAAACTTTGCCTGTCATCAGAATTATACCCCGTAGAACCCGCAGATATTGCCATTCTGGAAGATGGACCGGGTGAAAAATACCGACATTGTCTAAAAGACAGCATAGTTGTTCTAATCGGCGACCGCCAGGCCGGGCAAAAAGATACCCTGCTGACCGGGAGGGAAGAAGTAAGGTGTGCGATCAAAAATGGCGCAGCTTCCATCCCCGTCCGTTTTGCTTTCATCACCAAAATTAGCGGTTTTGCCCTGATTACCGTTTTTATAAAACGATTGCGCTCCCGTTACAAAATATTTTCCTCCAACATTTACCACATGGATCCGCAGAAAATCCGCAATTTGAAAATAGAACGGAACATCCGCACCAAAGAAAACGCATATATTTTCAGCAACCCACGCCTTTATTACGACGAAGAAGAACGCAACAGGCAGTATAACGAGCTGTACAGTTCCATGCAAAAAGGCTATGATGACAACTTTCCACTGGATATAATGCTGCTGAGGATGATGGGGATTAAAGACACCATCAATCAAGGACACCACCGGATGGGGATTGCGGTCGAATGCAAACTGCCGAGGGTGGCCGTACGTTTCAGCGCCACCGGCAAAGCGCCAGATATTTTAAAACCGATACTGAAAATCATTGCCGACATCAATATTACTCTAAAATTATGGAACAAAAACAAATGACTAGGATATTGCACATTGCCAACTTCAACTCCCTGCGTTTAAAAGGCTGCTTTCAATGCGGTTTTCCGGTTAAAATCACTTTCGGTCTGATAAAAAACGGCTTTGAAGTTATCAACTATTCCGACCGCGACCTCTGCCGGACGTTCGGTCTCGGGCGTATGAACACCCTGGGTCGTTGGCGCCTGAACAAACATTTGCTCCAATTCTGCCACACAACCCGCCCCGACGCCATTTTGCTCGGGCACGCCAACACGGTGGAAAACGAAACAATCCTGAAAATAAAAAAAATGCTGCCAGGCATCCGGGTAATGCAATGGAATTGCGATTCTATTACACCAGACAGCAAACGTAACCGGCAAGCTGTCAGCGAACGGTTGGAAGTAGTGGACGCCACTATGATTTCAACCGGCGATCGCCAAATGCTTTCTATATTCAAACAAGAGGGCAAAC
>CAYQDC010000029.1:0-18028 GCA_964416205.1 uncultured Acetobacter sp.
GGCTCCCTTTATTTTACACTCCGTTTCATAAAACATGCTATATTTATTACAGTATTTTTCGATTATATCTTAAAGCTCATTTAAAGTCGAATATTGTTTTATATGATATTGACAATAAACTCTGTTCTTGCTAGTCTTTTCGTTACAGAAGAATTATGGTACGTTAATGATTATCAAAGACGAAGGATATGTGCTCGGTGCACGCAAATACGGCGAAAAAGCGCTGATAGTTACGCTTTTGACAAAGAGCAAAGGTAAAATCGCCGGATTTGTGTCTGAAGGAGCGGGGAAGAAAAAACGCGGGCTGTTTCAGCCGGGGAATAAGCTGTTTTTTGAGGCATCGACGCGGCTTGAAGAAAATATGTGGCGGCTGTATCGGTTGGAGTTACTGGAGCCAAATGCGGTGCTGATGATGAGCGATATGCCGCGGCTGGAGCTGATGTGCTCGTTGTTGCCGATGTTTACTGTGTTGCTTAATGAAAATGAGGAAGTGCCACTGTTGTATGATGTGGCGGGGCGTTTTTTTGCGGCAGCTGATATTAGGGAGATGCTGACATATTATGCTTATTTTGAGTTTTATGCGCTGGAGTATCTGGGGTTGGGGCTGTCACTGGACTGTTGTGCGGTAACGGGGCAAACCGAGGGGCTGACGTACGTTTCGCCGAAAACCGGAAAGGCCGTGTGTCACGAGGTCGGGGCGCCTTATCATGATCGGCTGTTTTTGTATCCGCATTTTGTTGTGGATAACCGCTATGATGCGACTTATACAGAAATTTTTAATGTGTTAAAAATGACAGGATTTTTCTTGGAAGAGCATTTTTTCAAGTTTCATAATCTGTCTGTGCCAAAAGGGCGCACAATATTGTTGCAGTGTTTTGCCGGGAAACTCGGTGGCAGGGTTGATGGTGTGGCGGTTGTAGCCGGTGGCAGTACCAGTACCAGTACCAGTACCAGAGGTGGAATGGCAAAGGTGCACAGTGATTATGTGACGGACGAAGCGGTGGCAAATGACGATTTGTTGGCGCAAGCGGCGGAGTAGAGACTGGCAGTTGGGAGAGACTGAAAAAGTGCTAAACAAGCGGGATTAGCAAATGCCTGGCAGATAATCTGAGGTTAAAAATGGAAGAAGAAATTGCAGAAGAAAGAGTTCATGACGTTAAACTAAAAGAAGAACTAAGCAAGCGCTATCTCTCTTATGCGATGTCTACAATTGTGGCACGATCGTTGCCGGATGTACGTGACGGCCTGAAGCCGGTGCATCGCCGTTTGCTGTATGCGATGCGGCAGTTAAAGTTAGATCCGAAATCCGGGTTTAAGAAATGTGCGCGTGTGGTTGGCGATGTTATTGGTAAATACCATCCGCATGGCGACAGCGCGGTTTATGGTGCCATGGTGCGTTTGGCACAGGATTTCTCGGTGCGATATCCGCTGGTTGACGGGCAGGGCAATTTTGGCAATGTTGATGGTGACGGTGCGGCGGCGATGCGATACACGGAGGCAAGGCTAACCGAATTTGCCATTGCGCTGATGGAGGGGTTGAATGAAAATGCCGTTGATTTTATGGATACATACGACGGCGAAGAACAAGAGCCGGTGGTTATGCCGGCAGCAGTGCCGAATCTTTTATGCAACGGGTCTTCGGGGATTGCCGTCGGTATGGCGACCAATATCCCGCCACATAATCTTGGTGAAGTGGTTGATGCACTGTTGTATCTGATAAAGAATCCTGAATGCAGTACGGCGGATCTGGTAAAATTTGTTAAAGGTCCGGATTTTCCGACTGGTGGGCTGATTATTACCGATCAGAAAGCGATTATCAATGCCTATGAAACCGGTAAAGGGTATTTCCGTATTCGCGCTAAATGGGAAAAAGAAGAGCTTGGTAAAGGTCAGTATCAGATTGTGGTGACGGAAATCCCTTATCAGGTGGTTAAATCCAAATTGATTGAAAAAATAGCCCAGCTGCTTGAAGATAAAAAATTGCCATTGTTGTCAGATGTACGTGATGAGTCTGCGTATGATGTGCGGATTGTGCTGGAGCCGAAAAACCGTACCGTAGATGCCAATTTACTGATGGAGCATTTGTTTAAACAGACGGAACTGGAAGTTCGGTTTGCGATGAATATGAATGTGTTGTCTTCCGATTGTGTGCCACGGGTTATGAGCTTAAAAGATGTTTTGAAGGAGTATCTGAACCACAGGCATAAAGTTCTTATCCGTAAATCCCAATATCGACTGGATAAGATTTTGGCTCGGTTGGAAATCTTATCCGGGTATTTGGTGGCTTATTTAAATTTGGATGAAGTTATCCGTATTATCCGCGAAGAGGAAGATGCTAAGGCGACGCTGGTGGCGAAGTTCGCTTTGACTGATAATCAGGTGGAAGCTATCCTTAATATGAAGCTCAGAAATCTTCGCAAATTGGAAGAGGAAGAGATACGCGGGGAGTTTGATGAACTTACTGAGGAGAAAAAAGGGCTTGAGGCATTGCTTGGCAGTGATGAAATGCGTTTTGCGCGATTGGCGGAAGAATTCAATGATATAAAAAACAAATTTGGTAAGAAGACTCAGCTTGGGGGCAGACGTAGTCAATTTGTGGATATGCCTGAAGATGTGGATGTTCCAATTGAAGTTATGGTTGAAAAAGAGCCGATTACAGTTATTTTGTCACAAAAAGGTTGGATACGGAGTATGAAAGGCTATGTGTCGCTGACTGATGAATTTAAGTTTAAGGAAGACGATGCGTTGCAGTTGGCTATTCATGCCTATACGACGGATAAGATTGTTTTGTTTGATACATCGGGTAAATTTTTTAATATCAATGCCAGCGAGATACCGTCAGGTCGTGGGTTTGGGCAGCCGGTGCGGCTGATGGTCGATTTGGGTGTCAACGATAATGTGTGTGCCATGTTTGCTTTTGAAAAAGGGGCGAAGTATGTGGTTTCTTCAGATTGCGGGCATGGTTTTGTGATTGATGAAAGTCATTTGTTGGCGCAAACCCGCAATGGGCGTAAGATATTAAATTTAGTGGATGGTGAAATTGCGGCGTTTTGTAGAAAAGTTACCGGCGATATGGTGGCGGTGGTCGGTGAAAACCGTAAACTTTTGATTTATAGGTTGGATGAAATTCCGACAATGGCGCGTGGACGCGGGGTGGCACTGCAGAAATATCAGGGTTGTAAGATGGCCGATATTCAGATTTTCAAAGAAGAGGAAGGATTTTGTTATAACCGGTCGGGTGGAGTGGCTAATGAAAAGGAATTGCTGACATGGCTTGGGCATCGCGGACAGGTTGGACGGTTGGTACCGTTTGGGTTTCCAAAAAGCAACAAGTTTTTTAAAGAATAAAACAGCTAAGGGATAAAGATGACAGATATGCAGATAGAAGGAATGGTTACCGACGAGGCAGGTAAAGGGTATAATGTGGCGGATGTTACGATGATGAAAGAGGCTATTGCTTTGTCGGCGGTGGCGGTTAAAGAGGGTAGATTATACGGCGGACCGTTTGGTTCGGTTATTTATAGAGATGGAAAAAAGGTAGCCGGAGGTTTTAACCATGTGCTGGCAGAAAATGACCCGTCGGCACACGGCGAAGTTTATACTATTCGTGAGGCGTGCCGGGTGCTTAATACCTGGGATTTGTCTGGTTGTGTGCTTTATACCAGCTGCGAACCGTGTCCAATGTGTCTGATGACAGCGAAGTGGGCAAATATTGAGAAGATTTATTTTGCTGCGACCAGAGAAGATGCGGCGGCCATTGGCTTCAAGGATGATGAGCTTTATGGTATGCTTAAAGATGGTGTATATGGGATACCGATATCGGAATGTCGTGCCGAAGCGGTTGCGGTGATGAAAGCGTGGAGAGATAGATTTGCTGTGGCAGGAAAGTATTAAAAATATTATAGCCGAATATTGGACGATTTTTCGGATGATGCAGTCTGTTCTGTGTTGAGTGGTTTTGAATGGAATGCTTGACAGTCGTGCTTTTTAGGTTATGATCGCAGGTCATGTTTGATAAAAATAATGTTAAGAGGATACGATAATGCAGAAAATTACGTTTCAGGGAGCAATGGGAGCATATTCACATATAGCCTGCAAGGAGCTTTTTCCCGGGTCGGAATATATTGCTTGTGATACGTTTGATCAGGCGATGGAGCTGGTAGATAAAGGTGAAGCGGATTATGCTGTTATTCCAGTGGAAAATTCCAATGCTGGACGAGTTTCTGATGTGCATTTTCTGTTGCCGAAAACCGATTTGACGATTGTCGGTGAACATTTTTTGCGGGTAGAGCACCAGTTGTTGGCGTTGCCTGGGGCAAAACTTGAGGATATTGAGGCGGCGGCTTCGCACCCGCAGGCGCTGGCACAGTGTTCGGATTTTTTGAAAAAACATGCTATTAAGGCTTTGTCGCGTATTGATACGGCGAAATCTTGCGAAAGAATCGCGGAAACGCAGGATAAAACGCGGGCGGCGATTGCATCCAAACTGGCGGCGGAGATTTACGGTCTGAATATTTTGTCGGCTAATATTGAAAACGATTCAAACAATACAACGCGCTTTTTGATTATGAGCAAGCGTAAATCCATGCCGGCAGATGACGGTTCCAAGTTTATTACTTCACTTGTTTTTCAGGTCAAAAACATTCCGGCGGCACTGTATAAGGCGCTGGGAGGATTTGCGACTAATGGGATTAACCTGATTAAGCTGGAAAGCTATGTAGTGGGTGGCAATTTTGTGTCGGCGCAGTTTTATGTTGAGATAGAAGCCCATCCCGAATTACGGGTATTTAAATTGGCGTTTGATGAATTGAAGTTCTATTCGGAAAAAATCCATTTTCTCGGAACATATAAGGCGAATCCGCGACGCTATCTTTAAGCAATATATGGTTTTAAGCACAGTATTATGTTATTGTTGGCAGTATCGTTGTTTGTGTGGTGTGGCTTGATTGTAATGGCAAACTATGAACTTTATAAAAAAAAGCATCTGTATGAGTGCTTTTTTATACGGATTAAATTTGATTGTCAATCGGCAGACAAACCGTGAAAGTAGTCAGACCATCTTTAGATGTGATGACAAGGTTGCCACGGTGGCGACGGATAATCTGAACGGCGAGCGACAGGCCAAGGCCAGTACCTTTGATGTTTTTGTTTTTATGTTCCTGCAGGCGATAAAAGCGTTCAGTTATGCGATGCAGATCTTCTGGAGGAATAGTTATCCCCTGGTTGGCTATGCGGATTTCTACGGCTTCGCTGGTGGCCACTTCGTAATATTTATGCGGAGGAATGCTTTGCACTTTGGCGGTGGCTATGGATATTTCCGTATCAGGTGAAGCATATTTGATGGCGTTATCCATGAGGTTTTGGAAAACCTGGGTTATCTGATGCTCATCGGCGGTAATCTGTGGTAAATGAGCAAAATGGGTGGTAAGTTTCAGCTGGTTTTCTTTGAGTTTGATCTCAAGGGCGCTTTTAATCTCGCGGATGATAGCGTTGACGCTAACCTTGCCACTTGGTGGGGTGTTCATGGACAGTTCGATTTTGGACAACGAGAGCAGGTTTTCAATCAGTGCAGACATATAGGTGGTTTGTTCCTGCATAATGTGAAGAAATTTATCACGCGCTTTTTCATCGTTGCGGGCAGTTGTTTGCAATGTTTCTATAAAGCCGGAAATAATGGAAAGCGGGGTGCGCAGTTCGTGGCTGGCATTGGTAACGAAATCTTGATGCATTTGTTCCAGTTGAAGAGCTTTTTGGAGGTCGTAAAGTGAAATAACGGCAGTGACATCGCCTTTGGCAAACCAGGGAATGGTATTGATGCGCAGGTAAAATTTTGGTTTTTCTGAGTGGGTAAGCAGGCAAAGAGGCATTTCTTCATGAGGGCTTTGCGAAGAGAGGACCCGGTTTAATGTATTGAGGAAATTTTCGTTGGGAATAAATTCTTTGATATTGTGGCCGTTTAAATCCATTTCAAATAAAGTGCGGGCTGCCAGATTGGAGCCGATAACGTTGCCGTCTTTGTTTATCAACAGGAGAGGATCGGGCAGAGTGTCCAAAACCGCTGCGTCGGATAAGGTGCGGTTTTCCAGCATGTCGGTTTTATCAACCCAGAATTTATGCATGGAGTTGATGGCGGCGGTGATGTCGCGGGTTTCTTTTTCGGTCAGATTGTCCAGTTTTTTTTCTTCGCTGCTATCAGAAGACAGACTTAAGATGTATTTTTTTATTTGCTGTAATTCGGTTGAAATTGGCATTAAAAAAACAGTGTTGAAAAATAAAATGCAGATATATGACAATGAAGCCATGGGCGTGGAGAGAATGTCAAAAATGCCCAATATCAGAAAAATAAGACCAGCCGGAACTGAAAGGATAAGTACGCGTAAAGCAAAGCCGGAATTTTTATCTATACCTAAAAACTCGTCTTCCTGATTTATCATTAGTATATCTCTAAAATTATTGTGGACTAAATTTCGGAATTTACTATACTCTTTTCCGGGTTTAGATTTGGTTAATGCGGGAAAGATAAAAAATAATGGAAGATGTTAAGGCAAAACAGACCGAAGAAAGGGGTGAAGAGACAGCAGGAGCGGAGGCTATACCGGGGGGAAGAGGCCGGGAACGAGCGAAAGCCGGCATGGTAGTGACATCTGCCGGATGTGCCTGTAAAGAAGAAAGCCGGGCAAAGATGCAAAAGAACGGTGTGGCAGTGCTTGAGGAAATGGGCAAGCAAGCAATGACGCCGGCGATGGTACAATATCTGGAAATTAAACGTGAACATCCTGAGTATTTGCTATTTTACAGGATGGGTGATTTTTATGAGTTGTTTTTTGAAGATGCAGTGACGGTATCCGGAGCTTTGGGACTTACTCTGACAAGTCGCAATAGGTCTGCAAGTGGTAAAGAAATTCCTATGTGTGGGGTTCCTTTTCATGCTTACGAGATTTATCTGGCACGACTGATTAAATTTGGATATAAAGTGGCAATCTGCGAGCAGGTTGAAGATCCGAAAGAAGCTAAAAAGCGCGGTTATAAGTCTGTTGTCAAACGTGAAGTGGTGCGACTGGTTACACCGGGAACACTGACGGAAGATTCTTTGTTGGAAGCCAAAAAGGATAATTTTATCGCATGTATTTATCTGAGAGGTAAAGAAATCGGATTGGCATGGCTGGATATTTCTACAGGTGCTTTCTTTTTACAAACGCTTAAAGCTGGACAAATACCGGCACATTCTTTGCTGGCATCGGCATTGGCAAGGCTTGCTCCGTCTGAATTGCTGATTTCGGATCAACTGCTTGAAATCCCGGATCTTTTTTCGCTGTTTGCGGAATATAGAGAAAGACTCTCGGTATGGCCGAAAGCACGGTTTAGTTCAGACAGTGCCCGGATGACATTGCTTAAGGCGTATCATGTGCAATCGTTGGATGCTTTTGGCGAATTTTCTGAAATAGAAACGGTGGTAGCAGGGACGTTATTTGCTTATATTGAAAATACGCAAAAGGGACGGTTGCCGCGGATTGAGGTGCCAAGACGAGTACGCGAGACGGAAATTATGGAAATTGATGCGGCGACGCGTCGCAGTCTTGAACTGCTGTCATCGGCTGCACCGAGTGGGCTTAGTCTGTTTAAGGTTATGGATCGGACAGTTACGGGAAATGGTGGGCGGCTTTTGGCAGAGCGGCTGGCTGCACCGGTTGTTGATATTAAAGAGATCAATGATCGTCTTGATGCTGTGTCGTTTTTTTCGGAAAACCCTGAAGTTCGTCGGGAACTGCGAGAAGTGCTCAGACATTGCCTGGATATGAAACGTGCGATGCAACGTCTCAGCCTTGGGCGTGGGGGGCCGAAAGATTTGTATGATTTGGCGGCGACGCTGAAAAGAATTCCTGAAATTAAAAATATCGTGCTGGGTTTTCAAACTTATCAGACAGACAGTTTTTATACACAGCCGCCACAGGCTTTGTCTCAGCTGGTTAACGATTTTTTTGACCATTCGAAGCTGTGGACTGAGATTGAACGAATGTTGCCTGAAAATCGTGAGGATTTGCCTGCGCTGGTGCGAAATGGTGGTTTCATAAAAAAAGGGGCTTATCCTCCGTTGGATTATTTGCGTAATATTCGCTCAGAAAGTACAGCGCGTTGTGAAGAACTGCGGGCACAGTATGCGGATGAAACAAATGTTTCCGTTTTGAAAGTTAAAAATAATTCGGTTATCGGCTATTATGTTGAAGTGCCATCTAAGTTTGCCGATAGGCTCCTGGAAAATAAGAAATTTATTCACCGGCAGTCGGTATTGAATGCAGTTCGTTTTACTACTGATGAGCTGTGCCGACTGGAAAGCGAGGTGGCTTCGGCCGATGAGCAGGCATTGGCTGTGGAATTGAAAATTTTTGAAGAATTGACACAGCAGGCACTGATGCAAGCAGATGTTATAGCCAAGTCAGCAGACATTATGGCACGTCTTGATGTTTCAGCAGGATTGGCAGAGCTGGCAGCGGAGTATAATTATGTGCGTCCAGTGATAGATGACAGTTTGGATTTTGTCGTTCTGGAAGGAAGGCATCCGGTTGTTGAGGCGGCGTTGAAACACAATGATGGCAGTAACTTTGTCGGTAATGATTGTATTTTGCAGCATGATAACGACAGAATTTGGTTGTTGACGGGGCCAAATATGGCTGGCAAGTCAACATTTTTACGGCAGAATGCGTTGATTGCCATTATGGCGCAGATGGGATCGTTTGTGCCGGCTAAAAAAGCGGTTATAGGTATTATTGATCGTGTCTTTTCTCGAGTTGGTGCCAGTGATGATTTGGCGCGTGGTCGTTCTACCTTTATGGTGGAAATGGTGGAAACGGCGGCTATCCTGAATCGAGCGGACAAACGTTCATTTGTGATTTTGGATGAAATTGGACGGGGAACGGCAACGTTTGACGGGTTGTCCATTGCCTGGGCGGTGGTTGAGCAGCTAGCCGAAGTGAACCAGTGCCGGACGATTTTTGCTACTCACTATCATGAACTGACGGCATTGCATAATCGCTTGAAAGGACTAAGTCTGCATTGTATGAAAATTAAAGAGTTTAATGGTGATGTTGTTTTTATGCATGAGGTTATTTCCGGAGCAGCCGACCGCTCTTATGGTATTCATGTGGCGAAACTTGCCGGGCTGCCTGTTTTAACACTTAAAAGGGCTGAACAGGTTTTGAAATTGTTGGAAAGCGATAAGAAAAACAAGGTATTGACGGCGGTGGAAGATCATTTGCCACTATTTGATGTACTGAAAGAAGAAGAGTCGGCGACTTTGTCCAATCCCGTTGTAGAAGAACTCAGGAGGCTGGATGTGGATAGCCTGTCGCCACGAGAGGCGTTAGAAAAATTGTATCAACTTAAGGCAGAAGCTGGCAAATAGTTGTGAAAAACTATCGGTTTTTATCGGATATTTTTGCGCAGGATTTCCGGGGTTAAAATTTGCGGTAGTAAAATTGGTGTTGAGGCACCGGTTGGATAGTAGATATAAAGTGGTATGCTGTTGCGGCCGTAATTTTGTAGAGCGTGGCGGATATCTTCGCTGCGGGTGGTCCAGTCAGCTTTGAACAGACGGATGTTTTTGTTGCGGACGATATCACTGAAAGTGGCAGATGACAACGATGTTCTTTCGTTGAAGAGACAGATGAGGCACCATTTGGCGGTAAAATTGATGAATACCGGGTGATTTTCGGCTAATGCCGTATTAATTTCTGTTGGGGCGAAAGGTTCCCAGTTGAGTTCTGAAGACACTGGTTGCGGGCGGAGTTGGTTGAAAATTATCCAGCATAACCAAAAGCAGGTTAAAAGAATCGGCAATGCCAGAATTCGTTTTAGGGTTATCATCCAATGTCCGGGTTTGGGGATGTACCGGAGTAAGATGGCTGGGAACAGTTCCACGAGGGCATAGGGCAGAGCATATCCCAGACCGAGTGCTAAAAATATGCTAAAATAAATTTCAGTTGGTTTGGTCAGAGCATATCCTAGGGCGGATCCCATGAAAGGACCGGTACAAGGGCAGGCAATAACGACGGCAAAGAAACCTGTCAAAAAACTTTTTCCGCTGGCGATACGACTCAGTTTGTCTGCAAAAGTATCAGGAAGAGGCAGCTTGTCTGTCAAGTTTAGAAAAATAAGGAAAAAGAGCAGTAGTAAAAAAATATTGAATATGGGGGACTGCATCTGAAAGCCCCAACCAGCTCCTGATCCGATTTTGCGCATGGCGAACAAGATTCCTGCCAAAATCAAAAAAGAACAGATAACACCAGCCGTGTATGATAAAGCTGACAAAGGTGAAGTGCGGTGGCTATTTTGAACAAGATATAAAGCTTTCAGGCTTAATATAGGCAGGACACATGGCATCAGGTTTAGTATCAGACCGGCGATGAATGCCGTTAGCATGTAGTATAAAAGAGAATCGGAAGAGGTTTTTGTTGGCGATGTGGGCTGATTTTTGTCCGGTATTTCAGCCGGCGGTTGTAGGGCAACTTTGGAAAGGTTGTTTTGGGTAAAAAAAGCACCTTGAGGAAGCACAGGTTCCAAATAATAAACGTGTCTGGGGCAAAGGATAAGGCCGTTCATATTGGGAGGGAGTTCTTCGCTGGGAAAATTGACCAGCAGACGATTGTGAGCGACAACGGTTGTTTTGGGTAGTGGTGATAAAGGGCTTTTTTTAGGGTGGCGGCTGACGAATTCCGCGTTGTTGCAGTCTTTTAAAATTTGCTGTGGTAGTTTGATTTCTATATTTTGTTTTGAAGGTATGGCTGTGGCTTCCAATCGGATGGGGAAAGTTGGTTCGGCTTGTATTAAAGCATCTGGGTAGTCCGGATTTTTTTCTGCCGTTGAGGTAACGGGTAGTGCAAAGTTGACGGTGATGTTTTCTGGCTGGCAAGAATCGCTGCAGGCTGTGTATGAAAATATCAGGTTAAAAGGCAGGTGCTTGAGGTCAGAGATATTTTGTAGCTTAAAAGATGTGCGAAAATAGATTTTTTCAGTATAAACATAGGAAGTAATTATGTCTTCAAAAACTGATTTTTGTGGAGAGGAGTGTGTACGGAAAATTTCCTGGTAATGAGGAGATTCATAAAATGACAGGGTGGTTGGTTCGCCCGTGTCTCCCGGGTTGTCCCAATATAAATGCCAGCCACGGTCAATGTCGGCTTTGGCTATAATATCCATAACTGTCGTGTCGGGTGAAACGGCTTTATATTCCGGTGTTATTTTGAGATTGACCAATTGTGCCCGTTTGCTGAAGGTCAGAGCTTCGGTGTTGCAGATTTGCAAGAAAAATATTAAAGTTAAAAAGAACAGTTTTTTGAACATATTTTTTCCAATGCTTTGTTGCCATAACTCCATTATGGTATAAAAAACATAAAGTAATCGTAAAAAATGCGATTAAAAGGTGAACGAAGGTTATTTCATTCTAAAATGAATTTGCGGATGTCTATGTTTTGGCTGATGAGAGAACGATAGTTGTTGTTGATAAATTCCAAGTTTATTTTTGGGGATGTTATTTTTTTTGCTGGTATTTTAATACTGATGGTCTGGTCGCCAATTTGTTTTTTTAATTTGACGGATGTCAACGGTTTCCCGTTTAGATTGATGAACAACTCTGGATTATAAGATAACATGGCGCTTAGTGTTATGTTTAAGGTTAAATCCCTGTCTGGTTTGGCGTTTAACTTTATGTTTATCGTGTTTAAGAAGATGTGTCCCAGATATTCTTTATGATAGTCGGTGTATTTTGTTACATCTTTGCCAGTTACGGCTGTTCCTAATTTATAAGGTTTGTATGTATTTTGGGGTTGGCGATGGAATTTGGCATATACTTTGGATAATTGTTTAATAGTATTTTTGATGTTAGCTTTGGGCAGGCTAATCAGCGATGGTTGTGCTGACAGCATGGAGCGTCCGAGACCGAAAGCGTTGTCTTTGAGTCTTATGCCGATGGTTTCCATATAGGTCGGCGCCAAGTCTATGGTGGCAAAAGGCTTATTTTTGTCGTGTGAAATGGGGTGGGGTAGGTTTAAAAAAACATTATATATGGTACGTTGGTATTTTTTGTGCTTTTTAGGTTTAAGCTCTTTAAACATCGGATGGTCACCGACGATGGCAACGGTGGTGTTTTGCCAGTAGCGTGTTTGCCGGAAGTTTTGGATAAATTCAGCAACTGTTGTGTCTGAGCATAAAATATTGTCGCGGACATCATCGTAAATTTTCGGGCAGTTGTAGGGCAAAACTGTTCCCGGGACGTGTGTGTCAATGGTAAAGACGGTCATTAAGAATGGTTCCTTTACCTGTTCGGTTTGGAATAAGTCCATAATTTTTGTAAACAGCAGTTTATCGCTTAGCCCTTCGTAGGAACTTTTATTTTTTTTAATTTCTTCTGGTGTCAGGTTGCGGGTTAAGACATTGCGGTCAATGATATTTTTGTAGTGATGCTGGTTATAAAAAATATCCGTGTAAGCAAACGAGTGGTCGCCACTTTTAGCAAACCAGGTCTCATAACCGTTTTCAGCAAGAACGTCTGAAATGCAGATGACATTTTGCAAATGGGTGGCTATGCCGCCGAATGAAGGATTTGGTGTGCGGTATGGAATGCCGCATTGGCTGGCGACCAAAGCAGCTTTGGTGTAATTGGTGCCGTATAAGGAGGTAAAATTGTCAAAGCTTGGATTTTCTTTGGTCAAAGCTGATAGTCTGGGCAGCAAATTGCGGTCATATAAATCCGCATAGCCGAAGTTTTTTTCGATGCTTTCCAGGTACAAAATAAGCAAGTTACGCTTTTGGGCAGGAAAATCGGTGGTGGTGATTTGTGGCGTGCGGTAATATTGTTCATACAGCGTGCTGAATGTGTTGTTATAATATAAATAGGGGATAAGGCGAATTTGCCAGATGAATATCAGACCGAATAGACTTGTGAAGACGAGCAGTTTTTTGTTGCTACAGACGGTTAAAAGTAGTAAATAAACGACAATGCCGGCGAGGAGATAATATTTTAATTCGGGGCTGAATGTCCATATATCAAAAGAGCGTGGCTGGAAGTTCAGGTTGCTTAGAATTTGTTCAAGTTCAAGATTTTCCCAGGTGTTACGAGCCCAGGTCATCATGGTTACCAGTGTCGTGTTGACCAGCAACAGTAATGAGCAAATGGAAGTTTTTAAAAGTTCGCCTAATGATGGGTATTTTTTGATAGGTGTAAATAATTGTTGTTTCATTTGTTTAAAAGTCCTGTTATCATTTTTATTATTTCTTCAAACATGGCATAGGTCAGTACACCGGTATTTATATTATAGCGCGAGGTGTGATAGCTGTCTGTCAGCATGATGCCATTGCGGGCTATATTGGGCAGGGAAGAAGTAACCGGCGGAATTTCATATACGGCGCCGTGTCTGAATTTAGCAAAAGACTGTTTTAGTCCGAGAGCCAGGAGTACGTTTTTATGCGAAATGGTACCGAGGCTCAGGATTACTTTTAAATTCGGCATGGCCGCGATTTCGGAAACAAGAAAATGTCGGCAGGTTTTTTCTTCCTCACTGGTGGGTTTATTTTCCGGCGGTACGCAACGCACGGCGTTGGTGATGCGGGTGTTGATAAGTTCAAATCCGTCATCTTTTCTTCTTTGATAGTTGCCGTGTGCCAGTCCGTATTGTTTCAGAACCGGGTATAAAATGTCTCCTGCGTAATCATTGGTAAATGGACGGTTGGTCTGGTTGGCGCCGTTTAAGCCGGGAGCCAGGCCGACAATCAGAATTTCGGCGTTCAGGTTGCCGAATGATTCAACTGGGCTGTTGTGGTATGTCGGGAAATTTTTGCGGTTTTGTTCACGAAAGGCGCACAGTCTGGCGCACTGGTTGCAATTTTTATCCGGCGGCAGAAAATTCATTTTGCGGTTCCTTTGAGATGTTAGACCTTTTTTATTTTATGTGATATGGGTAAATAAAACGTAAAAATGTTTTACGTAGTCTCCCGGCTTTGCGAACTATAATGTCAAATATAATACGACGTACAGTAATGACAAGCAACGTATCAGTTATCGTACCAGTGTTGGTGTGTCATATTATTTTATCAAGAATATTTCTTTGATAGAAGAAAAGTATATGGTTTTGTCGTTTAAAAAACTTGCTAAATAAAGAATATGGTATATAAAAGTGTTAGATTTATAGAATAGATTAAGATTTTGAAACAATGATGAGAAAATGCTTTTGTTTGGTGGTCGTGTTCGGTATACTGATCGGAGAGGCGGCATTTTTTCTGGTGCGGGCTGAAGTTACGGTGGCTGTAATTGCACCGAAATCAGGAGAATACGCCGGAGTTGGAGAAGAATTATTTAACGGTGCCAGATTGGTCGTGCAGGAAATTAATGATAATGGCGGTCTGAATGGTGAAAAACTGGATATGTTGACGATTGATGACCGCTGTGATGATCGACTGGCGGTTTCTACGGCGGAAATGCTGACGCTTTTAAAGTCCAAAAGAATCGGTTTGGTGGTTGGACCTTATTGTTCTAACCGTTTTGATGAAATTGCTGCTATTTATGAACAGGGAAAGATTTTTCAAATTGTGCCGACAACAGTGGCGTACGACGTCGAAAGTACGGATAAAAAAGGGCAAATATTGCTGTTGGGTACTAAAGCGCAGATGAGTAGAGATTTTTTTCAGTTTTATAATCGTAACTTTGCGGGGTTAAAAGTCGGGTTTATTTATAATGATAAGCCTGAAAAAGGTTATGCCGAAGTGGCTAAGGCTTTGTATGATGAATTTCTGCATTTCGGGAAAAGCAAATTGCTAAAATTTTATACTCTTAACAGTGAGCAGGGCGGGGCGTATGATTTGGCGCGAACCTTGGAAAATGACGGGGTACAGATAGCTTTTGTTTTGGGTGAACGCGATGAAACGGCTAACTTTTTGGAGGCGGCAAAAGATGTGCAGAAAAATCTGATTTTATTTACGAATAAGTCTATCGTGTCGCCGGAAGTACTGGAAAGGCTGGGCAAAAATGCTGAGGGATTGTATGTAATGACATTGCCGGGGTTGAAAGACAGTTTGATGTTTACTGAAAATTTGGTAAATCTACGGTTGCTCGGCATTGAACCAAAAGGGTTGGAAGTATATAGCTATGTTGCTGTTAAATTATGGGGAGATTTGGTTCGCGAAGTTAACGGATTTAAATATGATGATCTGGCAAAAGTCGCCAACAGCGATAAACTTAAGCAAAAATGGAGTGAATTTTTGTTGCACAGTGGTAGTATCGGCGTGTCAAAATATATTATTGAAGAATATACTGACGGCGGTTTTGAGCAGGTCTATTGATGTCGTGCTTCGGCAACTGGAATGCTGGCAAAGGGTGGAAAAAATTGTTTAAGTTGCCGTGAAATTGTTTGAACTCTAAAATTTAAGCTGTATAATTATTTGCAGTTAATTTTTTTGAAAAGGTAATAACAATGGCAGGAAGCATAAATAAAGTTATTTTGGTCGGCAATTTAGGGCAGGATCCAAGAGTTAGCAATACGCTCAATGGTACGAAAGTCGTTTCGTTCAGTTTGGCAACGACGGATACGTGGCGTGATAAAGCCAGCGGGGAACGTAAGGATCGTACCGAATGGCACAGAATCGTTATTTTCAGCTCTGGATTGGCGGATACGGCGGAAAGGTATCTGCGTAAAGGTTCTAAAGTTTATCTGGAAGGTTCGTTGCAGACGCGCGAATGGGAAGATCAAAATGGCCAGAAACGCTATACGACTGAAGTTGTACTGCAAAACTTTAACAGTATGCTGGTTATGCTGGATGGACGGGGTAACGGTGATAGTGCTCCAGTTGGTGCCGGAGATATTTATGACACATCTTCGGTTGCTTCTGGTTGGGACAGCTCGCCGACTGGCGGTACGGATATTGTGGATGACGATATTCCTTTTTGAGTACAAAAATACCAAACCAAAAGAAAGCGGCCGCGGGGCTGCTTTTTTTATATGCCTGTTTGCATGTGTTTACAAGGTTAAGTTTTTGTATAATAAGGTAAAATTTCTGTTTGCGAGGCTTGGGGACGATATCCACTCGTATAAAGACCAGATGCCGGGACGGCTGAAAGTCGGCGGAATGGTTGGCATAATCCGCAATTTCTTCAGCTTTGCCACTGCAGGGGATAATTTTGGTGACGAGTTACGGTATATAGTGTCAACGCAGGGCTGTGCTATACATGTTAAAAGTTGGGGAGATGGTGTGTTGGTGTCTGTTTTGTGGATCATCACGGCGATATGCAACAGACGTTGCGTACATTGTGATGACTAATGATGTGTGGTTTATGAGGAAAGGGGGCTTGCGTGTGCCCCTTTTGGTATGCGGATTGCCAATTTTATTCTTGCCAAATACGGCAAAATCTGTTATCTTTTCAGAAAGGAGAGAAGAATGACAGACGAGTCGCATATCAAGTTAGGCAAGCGTGTCAAGAAAAGCAGAGCATGCCCTTTTGGTTGGGAATATATGGAGCAAATCCCGCCAGATGAAGTCTGTCTGGTGGCGCTACCCGGCTCTGATACGGATAATTCCAAAAAAGCCAATAGCTTTGCTAAAATGGTGAAAAGCTTTTTGAAAAATAAAAAAATTCCGATATATTCGGTAGAGTATGATTTGGCGGGGCGTATTTCTGTTACAGACCGCGAAGCCATGCTGGTGTATTTTAATCAGGGCGATCCGAATTCTCCGAGATTACGGTTTCGCCGAGAGGATTATTCGTATATTCCGCAGTATATCCACGAATTGTACTGGCAGACTTTTGCACCACGTTTGCGCGATGATAACGGCAACAAGGTATCCGTGGCACTGGCGGCACAACGCCTGAATATGATGGTCTTTGTTAATCACTGCCAGGGGAGTACGGTTTCTTTTCAACTTGAGCGTCTGTTGAAACAGGATATGAAAGGGCTTGGCTACTCTGATAAAATATGCGATTATTTGTTGAGACAGGTTCATAATGTGGATGTAGCG
Organism: uncultured Acetobacter sp.; assembly: GCA_964416205.1. Classification (GTDB taxonomy): domain Bacteria; phylum Pseudomonadota; class Alphaproteobacteria; order RF32; family CAG-239; genus CAG-267. The sequence continues at coordinate 16,999 of CAYQDC010000029.1, forward strand.
CCGGTTATTCCTTTCGGATTGACAAAAACTACGACTTTTAAATTTGTTTCGTTTGCCGATGACAAGGCTACCAGTGTTGATACGCCACAGATCCGGTATGTCCGTCGCCGCCGTAGTGAGCATGAGCAATTTTTAGCAGATATTGCGCACCATATCCATGAAGGGCGGAAGTCATTTGTCATGAATTTTTCCCTGTTCCGGCCAACAGGTAATGAAACCGTGTTTGCGGTCAACAATATTTATCCGCTGGAAATGCAAAAAGATGAGGATCTGGCAGGGATAGAGCATGCTTTTGACAGTTATTCCGAAAAAAATGATGATAACCGCACCAGACAGGGCGACCATTTAAGCCAAACTTTTCAAGAGGTGGTCAACTGGTTGGTCGAATATGCTGTTAAAAATAGCAAAGAGCTGACGGAGTTGCCGGATATAACCAAGGAACTACGTTTTTCACGCCTGGTGGACAGGGCTATGACCAACCGGTATGATTTTGTTACCCACGAAGCCACTTTGCAGAAATCACGCCGGGGGACGAAACAGGAACTCACGTTTTTGCCAAACCGCAATCCTGAGCGGTAGAAATGTGTTGGAGGATAGTGATAGATGTCACTTTGTTTATCTCGTGTGGTGGGTTGAATATTGTCAGAATTGGACATCGAAAAAATATTTATAAAGAATTTTAAGGTAATGAATGCAAAATTTGTAACACTTGAGAGTAAAAAATATGCCGTTGTTCCTTTTGCCAGGTGGAAAAAATTACAGGAAACGATAGAGGATTTACAAGACGCTATAAAAGCAAAGGCAATTTAAACATAAATATTTATGAACTTATGATTGGTTAAATTTTATAGTCTGTAAATACTATATTTTATGGAACAGAGTGTTATTTTAAAATAACATTTTACCATTAACTCAACATTAACCAATTATATGATAAATGCAATACATTAAAAATGTTACATTTTATGGAACATAGCGTTTTTTAACGGTAACTTTGCAAAAATGTGAGGTGTTCACAAGGGGAGTGTTA
>CAYQDC010000030.1:0-17523 GCA_964416205.1 uncultured Acetobacter sp.
CTTCTATTGCGGCTTCAACCTATAATCCGTTTATCTATTTCAGATTCTAACCAATTTTGGTAAGATGGCTATAACAAATTGGTTTAGGTTATTACAGCCCGTATTTCTTACAGCCGACAATGACTTTACGTAGTTCCGATTTCCGTAGAGGCATTGTTCACAAATAAAACATAGTTTGCAACAGATGTTCCTATTATACAACTGAATGCCATCTTATCTTTAAAACTTAAAATTTTCCAGATAGGGCTTTGAAATACTTGTTCCTTTCTCTAAGATAATAATTTTTTCATAATCCATTTTTTAACTATCCAGTGATTTGTTCGATAGGGGCTTTTTTATGATGTTTTCGATGTGTTGTTAATTATTTATACCTGTTATAAATTTTCACTTAATACGAACCACTGCTCTTCCGTGGTGGCGAGTTCTTGCTCCAGCTGATGCAATCTTATTTGCAGGATTGAGATTTCATTACCTCTAGCCGTTGTAAATTTCTGCAACAATTCCTCTTTTTGTTTTTCCAGCCCAGTGAGTTTTTGTTCTATTTCACGCAATGCCACCCTGTCTTTGCGGCTGTTTTTGGCTTTTTTAGGAGAAGACTGCGCCTTAGGTGCTTTTTTATTCCCGGGCGTTGTTTTTTCTTTGGCGAAAAAATTTTTTTCCTTTTCCAACAGGAAATTACGGTAATCATTTAAGTCGCCGTCAAAGGATGTACAGGTATGGTTATGAATTAGCCATAAATTATCGGCAACGGTTTCCAATAAATGAAAATCATGTGAAATCAATATAACAGCGCCGTTGTATGCGTTAATTGCATCGGCTAAAGCCTCGCGTCCGGCCATATCCAGATGATTAGTCGGCTCGTCAAAAATCAATAATTCTGGCGTTTCTATGGAAATACGAGCAAATAGCAGACGTGTTTTTTCGCCGCCGGATAAATCACGGATAAGGGTTATGGCTTTTTCCTGCTCCAGCCCGAACTGTCCCAATTGTGCCCGCACCTGACGCTCGGGTTTCTCAGGCTGCAATGCTTGCATATATTCTGTCGGCGTTTGGTTCAAAGGAAGCTCCTCTGTTTGATTTTGATTAAAATAGCCAATTTTTAATTTACCTGATTTTTTTAGGGTCCCATCCAAAAGTGGCAAGTGACCGGATAACAATTTGACAAGCGTTGATTTGCCGTTACCGTTTTTGCCTAGTAGCGCGATGCGATCATCCTGATTGATATAAAAGGACAGCTTTTTCAAAACTGGCATGCCGTTATAACCTACCGATGCATTTTCCAAAGTTATTAAAGGCGAGGGTAAAGGTTTGATTTCTGGAAAGACAAAAATACTTTCTCTATCACGGGTGACTTCCTCAATATCGGCCAGTTTTTCCAACATTTTTAAGCGACTTTGCGCCTGCCGGGCTTTTGTGGCTTTATAGCGAAAACGATCTACAAACGATTGCAGATGTGCCCGGCGTTCGTTTTGTTTTTTTATCTGTTTATCGGTCTGTTCAATCTTTTGGACATATTGGAGTGCAAAACTATCATAATTTCCGCCATAACGCACCAACTTTTTTCCCTCAAAATGAATAATTGCGTCACATATACTATTCAAAAAATCTCTATCGTGACTGATAAGCAAGACGGTGCCGCGATACCTATGCAGATAGTTTTCCAGCCAGACAATTGCCTCTAAATCCAAATGGTTGGTTGGCTCGTCCAAAAACAGAACATCCGACCTCTGAAACAAGGCTCCTGCCAAATTCAACCGCATCTGCCAGCCGCCAGAAAAATCTTTAACCGGACGGAATAAATCTTCCTGATTAAAGCCCAGCCCCACCAAAATTTCTGCTGTCCGCGCTTCGGCCGAATCGGCTTCCAACAGCCAAAGCTGCTCCATAATTTCCGGTATTTCTTCCGGGGTTGCCGTTTGTTCTTTAGCCCTTAATTCCGCCAGGCGTTTGTCCTTTCCCAAAACATATTTTAGAATCGGGAGTGCCATGTCTTCGGCTTTAATTTCCTGCTCCACAAATGCTTGCAAATGTCTAGGTGAACAAGAGACTTTGCCACTGTTAACGTCATGTTTGCCTTTTAAGACTTTGAACAGCGTGGTTTTGCCACAGCCGTTGGTTCCGACAATCCCGACTTTTTGACCGTCATCAATTTGTGCCGAGGCATTTTCTAATAGTATTTTCGATGCAATCTGAACCGTTATGTTTTCTAATTTTATCATCGTTTTGTTTCCTATTCATTGTTGGTTTTGTTCAATGGGCAAATATGACGGGCGATCTTTTTCTTTATATGCCTCATCCACAGCATTGTATCCCATCGGTTCATCAATCTTTTTTCCGACAATCAGCGAAGCTTCTTCTGGTGTAAAATAAAAATCTTCAAAAGTTTCCGGCAAATTTTCCGGGTGAGGTATATTCACATCTGATAGCGGGCTCTGTCGCATACGGCGGTGTAACTCTGGTAAAAAACGCTGCATGGATGTGTCATTTTTTATGTTGTTTTCGTTATGAAAAAAATAATAATCATAATTTATCGGTGTTCCCTCTGGATGACCGCGGCGTTTTTTATTAATAAACTCAGCAAAGGATTTGGTTATGTAGTGATTTACCCGCGCTTTATCTCCTGAAATATTAAAATCCAACATATTAGAAACCGGCTTATGATATTCGTTAACGCTCAGGCCTTTTACCGGAATATAGTGATTAGCACCAAAAGCTGCAAAACTTTTAACAGCTTCGGGACGAACAATTGATTTAACTGTATGGTTTAAAAAGTGTGCACGTGCTGTAAATGTTTCCGTAACTAGCCCCAAAGTACGGAAAAAAATGTCATTACTGCCGTAATTCATCCAATGCAGACTGACTTCGTCCACATCATCAAATTCTGCTAAAAATTCGCGCATATTATTATTTTGCAGTGGCACTAAAAATTCATCCAAATCAAGAAATGCTAACCATTTTGTTTCTTTACCATATTTGCTGGTAATATGGTCATAACAGGCCAGTTGGCGATTAGTTCCAGGAAAATCAATATAAGTTATCAAGCCTGATTGAACATACGGCTGCAGATATTCTTTTGTTCCATCCGTACTGCCATTATCGCACAAATAAAAATGCTCTGTACCCTGCATACGGTGATATTCAATCCATTCTTTCAAATACGGTTTTTCATCTTTCATGATGGCGGCGATACTTAAAAAATACTGTGACCGGCGTCTTAGAAAGACGATACTGGCAGAAACAGCTAAAATCAAAATAACGATGATGATAATCCGTTTTTTTTTCATTTCTTAAACAAAGTTTTCCATTATATTATGTCTGTGACACGGATCTTTAACCAACAATGTAGTTACCGGTGCCTCCGAATATTTTTGAAATAAAAGACCGTGTCCCAGGCAAAGACCAAAATTAATGTTTAAATCTGTTTCAGCTTCATTTAAATATTGCGCCTGCGCCATCGGATCACATGAAGCGCCATACAATTCCGATGATATTTCATGAGCCTGTAGCCCTGATTCTTTACAGTTGACCATATACACATCAAGTCCTTGCGCGACCAGTATTTCTTTTAGTTTTTCCGCCATTTTGTTGACGGAAAAACAATTGGCTATGCCAATTTTTTTAAATCCGCTCAAGTTGATAAAATTCAACAACTCTTTTATGCGCGAGGCATTTAAAGACTTGCTGGTTATATACATAAACTTTTTATCTTCCTCTGAATAATTTCCTTTTTTCATCCAATAGTCCTTCTGTTCTTTTAATAGTGTTAGATTTTGCCAAACGTCGCTTAAAAAGTTATTAACTTCTTTGATATATTATAACAGCTGAGAAATAAAACAAGACAAATGAAATTAGTTATTCTATGTTATTTCCCTGAAGATTCCCGGCTGTTACCGGTATAATAATTAAGCGAAAGTGCGTCCGATGAGTAAATATTTATCTCTTGTTCCGTTGAGCCTGTATAATATTGCGGCGTTTTTACGTTCGCAGTTATTTTTGCTACCGGTGTTGCTGTTTTTTTATCAAGAAAACGGTCTGACGGTCGGCGATTTTTATTTTATACAGGGATTGATTGTCTTTTTTGCCTTTTTATTTGAAATACCTGCAGGTTATCTCGGAGATATTTTTCCGCGCAAATATATCTTGATTACGGCGTATGCGCTATTTCTGGGACGCCTGTTTTTATGGATATTCTTCCGTGGATTTGAAATTATTCTTATCGGTGAGTTTTTATATGCCTGCTCAAAAGCCTGTTTTGATTCAGTTTCATCATCGTTTATTTATGATATTTTGAAAAAGAACAATGAAGAAGCCAAAATGGTCAAAGCCTATTCCAACTTTAATGCCGCAATGTATATCGGTACGGGCATTGCTGCATTGCTCGGTGCCGGTCTGTATGAAAAACTTGGATCGCATGTTTTGCTGGTTGCTGAATTTGCCATTTATTCAACGGCCATTCTGTTACTGTCCTGCCTGCCAAATGCGCACCGCCCGGTAAAAAATACGATTATCGGCTTTAAGGAACGGCTTAAAAAATTCTGGGTAGCCATGCGGTTTATTTTAAAATCGCGCAAATATTGCTATCTCGTATTGTTTTCCGGCTTTATGGTTGGGGTTTCTCACTTTTTCTTCTGGAGTTTCCAACCGTTAATGAAGAGTTCCGGCATTGATCCGTCTGTATCTCTGACAGATCTGGCTGATCGTATCGGTTGGGATGCCCGTGTCTTTGGTGAAACAGTTTGGAATTATATCCTGAGTCTGAACTGGCTTGATTTTATCAAAGTTATGGGCGTGGTTATATTCATTAACAATGTTATTCGTTCTTCTTTCAGCTATTTTGCGGCGGGTGTAGCCAAATACGTTTCTTTATACCGGTTAGGCTTAACTTCTTTTATTATGGAAATCATTGGCTGTTCCCTGTCTTTTGTACTTATGCGAGCTGATTTTATCACACCACATGAATGCCTGTTGTTTATCATTTTTCTTTGCATCTGTATTGGCTTGCAGCTTATTTTTACTATTTCACATATCAGCCGTCTGCATCGTCTCATTAATCCTAAAATCCGTTCACTTTCGTCATCGGTAAACATGATGACCGGACGACTACTGACGTCTATTATGTTGATGGCACCGAAATTTTTACTGGAACATGAAAACGATGTCGGGTCAGTTCTTGTCATTGACATTTTTTGGATTTATGCATTGGTGTTTATTCCAATCGGCATATTCTTTCTTTATAAAATTTACAAATATAATGTCAAAGTCGAACGTTCTCTGATGAATGTTAGTGCGGAAAAGGTATAGTTTCTATGACAGGAAGGCTTTCATTTCAGGATTTGTATTATTTATGCTTTGTGTTGGCGTTTTTCGCCCTTGTATCTAAGGCCGAAGCTGATGATATTGGACTTAAAATTTCAGCTGAAAAAAATTGGTATTCATGGGGCGATTATATTCTCGGCCAGGATTTAAAAAGCGGATTTGAGCGACTGGGCTATTCGGTTAGTCCAGCTTATATGAATAATTTTTATCCAATAAACGACGATAGTCCGATTGATATATATATGCATGGGTTTGTTCCTTTTAATCCTCCATTTAAGCCAAATAAAACAAATGTTTTGTATCTCTATTATCCATTGGAAACGGCAAATATGGAAAAGTTCAAAAACATCAAAGGTATTAATGAGCCGGAGTGGATGTCGTTGCAAACAGAACTGTGGGATTTTCAATTAATCGCCGTAGCGTCACCAAGCTATCAGAAAGATATTGATAAACTCGGTCTTAAGACGGTTTTTGTGCCTCAATTTACGGATCCGGAAAAGTTTTTTTATGAATATGCTCCAGAACTGGCTTTTGATATTCTTTTTGTCGGGCGGCCAGGTTATGAACGCATTAGTGCAAAATGGGCTATGGAAAGTGGTTTTGATGTTGCTTTGTTCGGCGAAGGCTGGGAAAAAGTTGCACCGCTGGAAATGGTTAAAGGCACATATATAGACAACCGCGAACTGCATAAATATTACGCCTCAGCAAAGATAGTACTGAATGATACCCGGCAGGACATGAAAACAGCTGGTTTTATCAGTAACCGCGTTTTTGACGTTACGGCGAGCGGCGGTTTTTTAATCTCTGACTATATGCCCGAGATTGAACAATTTTATGGCGACAGCATCCCGATGTTTCGTACCAAAGAAGAACTAAAAAAGCTTTTGGATTATTATCTTGCGCACCCGAAAGAACGTGCTCAAAAAGCCAAACAAGCGCAAAAAATAACACTCAAAAACTTTACCAATACAGTGGCGGCACAAAAAATCATGCAAGCACTGCCTGTGCCTTTTTCTGCCGCGGTCGGCCATCATAAAGACAAAGAACTTGACTATCGCAAACTGGCGCTTAAATGCCCCTGGCCGGCAGACGCTTCCAATGTAGGTGAACACTGGTTGGCTAAAGATTTAGCGGAAGGGCTTGAACAAAGCGGTTTTGAAGTTGAAAATTATTATTTCAGCCAAGGTTTTTATGAAGATGATTTTTACAATAAAGCAGGAAACCTACTTTATATGCAATTTAAATATAACCGAACCGATTTTGAAGATGAACGCAAAAATCGTATTATGTACCTTTACTTTCCGACGGAAATTCCCGATACGGCCAAATTTAAAAATACGCATGATGTTTTTTATTATAACACTGATGCCTCATTAAATGATGAACTGCAATATTTTGATGTCATTGCGACTCCGGCTAAAGAGCTTATTCCAATGTTGCAAAAAGCAGGACATAAAGCTGTATTTATACCACAATTTACTAACCCTGATAAATTTAAACCCGAATTTGACGCGCAATCAGCCTCTGACCTGTTATTTGTCGGATCACCCTGGTATGAGCGTATCAGCGTAACATACGCCATTGAAAACGGTTATGATATTGATGTCTATGGCTTAAACTGGAAAGGGCTTATTCCCGATAAATATATTAAGGGCGGCTATATCAACAATAACGAACTCAGCCGATATTATTCTTCAGCTAAAATCGTGTTAAGTGATCATCCCGATGATCTGGCAGCCATGGGATTAGTCATCAACCGCCTTTATGATGCAAGTGGTGCCGGAGCTTTTATTATTTCTGAATACAGCCCTTATATCGCGGATATTTTTGGTGATAGTATTCCGATGTATAAAAATAAAGAAGAATTCAAAACACTGGTTGATTTTTATCTTACCCATCCCGAATCACGACGACAAAAGGCTAAACAAGCACGTCAAATTACCTTACAGAGCTATACGAATCGGGCGGTTGGAAAACAATTAAAACAAATTTTTGACGAAATTGGCAGGAGCAAACAATGAAAAGAAAATTTGCAATTATTTCCGTTTTTTTGATTTTAGCTATTTGCCTAGCAGGCTTTGCCTTGTGGTGGCAATATGCTTTATTTATTGCAAAGCCTGCTTACGAAAAAATCTCGTCAACTGTAGACAAAAGTGAACGACAGACAGACATAAGGCAAAACGACAGAATAGGAATACTGTCTGATGAAACCATTTATATCAATGTCAACGAATTAAAAATATCTCCGCTGTATCGCTCTGTTCGCGAACTTTCCCAGGCGATGGAAAAGAGCGGATACAGAACTGTCTTAGCGGATAAAAATTCGTTTGCCAGTGGCAATTTTAATTTATATATCGCACAAGATATTAATCATTTGCCGATGGTTGCCGATAAAAATGCTATTAATGTTTTATGGATTCCGGGAATTGAAGAAACTGCATCGCCTGCACCTCTGCGCCCGTTTGACGTGATTGTCGTCAAGAGTATTTCGACCTTTAATCATCTTAAGGCTATTAATGTACGGACGGCTTATATTCCTGATGCCTTTAATATAAAAGAAAAAAATAAACTTCCTTTAAACGGATTTGCCATGTTTTATGGTGACAATAACGGTTTCTCTCTGTCACTTTATCTGGCAGGCAGACAAAATATGACTGTTGACATTTACGGTAAAGGGTTTGAAAAAGTCTGGCCTGCTAATGAAATTAAACAGGATTTTCCTGCACTGGATGATTTTGCTCGTTATGCTGTTGTCTTGATTGACCAAAGCGATGAAACGGTACGTGATGAGCAAATTTTGCCACAAATTATAGAAATTATAGAAAATGGTGGTATACCATATCTCCGCTTTAACAACGGGGTTTATAAAATATTCGGTGAAGCGTTGCCGATGTATCAAAACGAAGCAGAGTTTATTGCCGGCTTAAAAGAATTGCAACAGAATCCGATGAAGACCGAGCAGATTCGTACACAGCTAAAACAGATTTCACAAGACTGGAACAGTTTATCACAAGCAAAAAAATTTATAGAAATTTTTACAATTATGGCTAATAAACGCCGATAATTGTTTCTTTAAACATATTTCCGTGATTGTGTCTTCATTTATCTGTCGGTTTATAATAAAAAATAAATATTGCAACAGAGCAAAGATGCTACTATTCATGCTTTATTGAACAGCGGTTATTTCTTTAAATTGGTAACGGTTTAACTGGATTAACTCCGATGAAAACGGTAATCGTTATTGATGAAAATAACAATATCTATTCGGCTCAGGTTTGATGCGGATATGGAAACAAAAAACAGACATAGTCTTACTTTGCCTGTTTTTTTCGTGCTTTTTTAGTAACCTTACGATATGAAAATGTCAGTTTTTGTATGAAAGATGTCCATTTTCCAACTTTGCTGTTCCACCTAAAGGAATTGTCAATAGCGGTGCAGAATGCCCGAAATCAACGTTTGCCAATATCGGCAAATGCTTTAATTCTACTTTGGTATTCAGGATAAATTCCAGCCCCTCACGCGTTACTTTTGACCCTTTTTGGAAACGGCCTATAACCAAACCCTTAACGTTATTAAAATCATCCTGATAAATCAATGCCTGCAGATTGCGCTCAAAATCTGCCAGTAAGCTGCTTTCGGTATCTTCTACAAAAAGAATCGTATCCGACTTAAATTGTGGACGGTAAGATGTACCTAACAAGAGATTGAAAGTACCCAAATTGCCTCCGATTATCGTGCCTTCAGCGGCACCGACATGAATGTTCCAATAGCCATCATTTGCTTCAAATCCACGTTTTTCCTGATCTATAAACCACAAATCATCACTCCAGATTTGCGAGGGCTCAATTTCATCCCATCCGTCAGTCATAAGCATTTTTACAAAATGTTCAAAAGTATAATCGCACCCCTTTTTCATACCAAGTGAGCTGAAATGTGGCCCATAGTAGGTTATGAGACCGGTTTTTGCGAAAATGGCATTTTCCAGAGCGGTAATATCGGAAAAACCGCAAAAGATTTTCGGATTACGACGGATTAAATCATAATCCAGATATTTTAACAACTGATTGGAATTGGCTCCGCCGATGATGGTCATAATCCCTTTAACGCTGTTGTCAGCAAAAGCGGTATGGATATCGGCAACACGCTTTTCTATAGAACTTGAACCCATATAATCCCAGTTTGCATCCACAGCATTCGGTGCAAAAATAACCTCCAACCCCAAACTTTCCAAGCGTCTGCGGGCAATGTCACGCACATCCTGCCCGATAATTTTTACACCTCTGGCTGGAGCTATGACCATAACCTTATCGCCTTTTTTTAACCTGTCTGGAATAATTTTGTGCATTTTTCTCTCCTTAAAAATAAGATATTACGCATTATCTTCGTCTTCTTCCCAGTGCAAATGTAGCGCCGTTACTGGTTTGATGTCGGTGGCACTGTAAATACGGCGGCGTATCTTTCCGCGAATAAAATCTTCTACTGAATTGCGTGTCGGATGTTCGGACAATTTCTTTTCTATCAATGGTGTGACTTCTTTCATTATTTCTTCATGCAAAACGTACCATTCTTTTTCTTCCAAAATGTCTATGGAACTGAATTGCAAAGACTTTAAGCGGTAATCCCTGCTGATAACGGCGGAAATGAATAATGTGCAATTATACATAATGCGGCGGCGGTTTTTTATCAATTCAGAGCCAAGCGATACACTCCGTCCGCGATCAACCCCCATAATATCAATAGCAACCTGTTCTATTTTTTCAATTTTGCCATCCTTGCACAAACATACATCTCCATTTTCAGCTGAAAATACGTCTTCAACTCCACAGCTTTTGGCAAAACGCTTGTGTTCGCGAATAAACTTTTTGTCACCGTGAACCGGCAATACAATTCGCGGATTTAATAGCTCATACATTGCCAGCAGATCTTTGCGGCTGGCATGCCCGGATGTATGAACCAGATAATCTTCCTCGGTTATGAGATTAACACCTTTAGCCAGAATTTTTTCTTGCAGACGTTCAATTTTATCTTCATTTCCTGGAATTATTTTGGAAGAAAAAATAACATTATCTTCCGCTTCTAACTTAATATATTTACTCTCGTCATTAGCAATCTGCGTCATTGCGCTGCGATAATTGGCCTGTGAACCAGTACAAATATATAAGGCTTTGTCTGATGTTATGCCCTCTACTTCTTCTAGTGTATGTAAATCAGCATATTCTTTGAGATAGCCGCATTCCCGGGCTATTTTGGCATTGGTTACCAGGCTACGCCCGGCTAAAACGGGTGTTCTCCCGGCTGCACGCGCCGCCAATATCAGGCTTTCCAATCGCATAATATTGGAGGCAAAACACGTGGCGACAACACCTCCCTGCATTTCAGGAATCATTTTTATTAAATTTTGACGGACGTCTTTTTCACTGGCCTGTGGTTCATCAACCATCACGTTGGTTGAATCGCAAACGAAAATATCTACCCCGTCCGTTGCTGCTTTTTTCAATCCGGCAAAATCAGTCTTTACCATTGAAAGCTTATTATCATCAAAACGCCAGTCCGTTGCGTGCATCACATTACCGTATTGAGTTTTAATAAACAGAGCCGAAGTTTCCGGAATTGAGTGTGCTATCGGAATAAACGTTATTTCAAAATCGCCAATCCGGACTGTCGGTTCTCTGTTGACGGAAATTAAAGGAACGATATCTTGCAGCTTATATTCACCCAACCGCTCCCGAACTAGCCCCAGCGAAAAATTCGTACCATATATCGGACATTGTAGCGACGGCCAAACCTGGGCTACTGCTCCTAAATGATCTTCATGGCCATGCGTAATAAATAATCCTAAAATATCATCGCGGTAGTGTTCTAAAAATTCCGGTGAAGCATAGCACATATCCATTCCCGGAAAATAATCATTTAAAAAGCCATAACCGGCATCAACGATTATCATTTTGCCGCCGGTGACATATACATACATATTCATTCCGATTTCATCGGCACCCCCCATTGGCAAAAAATAAAGCCCTTTTTTTTTAAATTCATTCATCTTTCATCTGTCCTCTTTTTGTTCTTTTTTAAGATGTTCTTTTGCGCCGTTGTCCGTAAACACATCACCTGCCATAATCCTTTCCACTCTCCCGCATGTCTTTAACAACAAATAGCCATTGTTATCTATATCTGCAAATTTTCCATTCTTAACGCCCGTTTCGGTTCGAATGCTGATTTCCTGTTGGTAATTTAAGGCTAGGGTGCACCATTGTTCCTTTATTGCGGCAAAACCCTGCTGCTGGTATAATTCCATATCTGCGGCAAATTCGTTGAGATAATAACGTAAAAATTCTGTGCGGTCAAGTGATATTCCGCATTCCCGCAAAGAAACGGCCTGATAAGGCATATCCGTTAAGACCGGTGCTGATACGATGTTAACACCGATGCCGATTGCCCACAAATCTTCGTTGATATTTTCAATCAAAATCCCTGACAGTTTTTTCCCTTCCAAAAAAACATCATTTGGCCACTTTATCCGTATCTGGCTGCTGGGCTCAATTTTTTTAACGGTTTTTGCTAGGCTGAGTCCGGTCATGCAGACTATTCGCCCCAATTCCACTGGTTCTATCTTTATACTGTATGTAAAAAATAAATTATCTTCCAAACCGTGCCATATTCGCCCTCGCCTGCCACGCCCTTTTGTCTGATGAACAGCGCTGAAAACAATATATTTTCCCTTATCTGGAACCATTTTTTTTATTTCATCATTGGTGGAGCCGACTGTTTCTGCTTCAAACCATGACCAATGGGCTATTTTTCCTCTATAGACTGATAACATAGAACATATCCTTTAGTATTTGAAATAAATTTCCGGGATTGAATGCCATAATGACAACGCAAACCATGCAAAATACCGTATATAATGATATAATCCGGTTTTCAGCATCGTACAGTTTAACTTTTTTTTCAAAATAAGCCGTTTTTATAATTTCCAAATAAGCTTTAGCCAAAATCAGCAAAAAAAATAATACAATGCCCAAACTGATAAAATATCCGTTGCGTAGCAAATTTGAAATACAACTAAACTGTCCCATGAAGACTGCTAAGGGAGGTAGTCCTATTAATGAAAACAGGCTGACAAGCAACGCTCCCGTCGTATACGGACGTGTTTCGGCTAATCCTGCCAGAGAAGTAATTGATGCCAGATACTCTCCATGGCTTTTCAAACTATAAAAGACAAGATAGCCTCCGTTCAAACTTAAAAGGCTGACAAATAAATACATAAACGCCGTAAAGTCTGTTTCAATTTTGAAAAAAGACAACAGCAACAATACCAAACCGAAGTGATACATGGAACTATATGCCATAATACGATGCAAATTTATCCTGGCATTGGCACCGATTGCACCGAATATGACCGATAACAGAGCAAAGCCGGTGTAAACTGGTGCAAATTCCGTCTGATATGGATTTAAAAGCTTTACATTCAATTTCATAAATACTCCCCATAGTGCCAACGGCAATACAAGTGCAAAATAATGACTGACAGGTAATATTCCCTTACCAGCTTTATCTTCAGCCATAAAATGAAAAGGTGCAATGCCAAGAGAATATAAAAATGGGACAATAACGGCAACAGCTGATGCATATAAAGAAAAACTCTCTGGTTTTTCTGAAAAAAGCTCTCGCACGGATGCATATTCCATATTGCCATCCAGTTGCCTGTACAGATACCAGAAGCCCAAAGCAAAAATCAGTACCATCACGCTTGACACTCCCATATAACGGCTTGGTATTTCAGACGGAAGCGTCTCATAACTTATTCCAAGCAGACGATAGTTAATATAAACCATTATGCAATAGCAGAGCAGCAGCGGTAGCAGGTGTATTGATGTCAATAACAGATTGTTCATAATTAATGAACAAAGTACCAAAATGTAATATTTGCACCCTGTACGATTTTCCGTGCCAAACCAAAAAGCTGAAAGTCCCAGCATAATATATGCCAAAAAGCCTATCAGCAATTTAAACAGCAGCGTATATGCATTATTCTCAAAAAAAGCTGAACCATCTGTTTTATCATAAAAAACAATACACCAAAATAATGAAACTAAAAGCCAGAAACGGGATATCCGGGCATAAATCCTGGCGGCATCGTAAGACAGCAAGTATAATAGCGACAAATGTATTATTCCAACCAACAGAACCAATTCAGGAAGCGTGTATATCAGATGATGCCACAACACATTAATTCTCCCTTAAAAAACAAACCATAACGGTTTGAAAAATGAAAAGAACAATACCAACAGACTACCGATGTAAACTACATAATGCAAGGTTGACAAATCCGCACCCAATCTACATGCTGACGATGCCGAACTTTTGTCTTTGAAACGGAATAACTCTTCCAGCAGTGACAGTGCCACAATAAACATAGACAATACCACCATAATCCCCAATATCAGGTTATAGTTAAATATTTCAGATAAAATGATAAAATTATTCCAAAACAGGGGCGTCACCGGCAAACCTATCCCGGCCAGAATAAATAATGACAGACATTTGGATGTACGTGGCATATAACATAAAATTCCGCTTGAGCCGTAGATTCCAAGCTCTTTTTTCTGATATTCCACATGGCTGATTAAAAAAGAAAGCACAGTGCTGATAATAATGTAGGCAAATAATGAATAGCCGATATTCTGTTTTAATTCGTCCGTCGGTAGGAATACGCCTGTCAGATATAAAAGATAATATACCGTCGTATATGCAAACAATTTATAGCGCATATCTTTATGCCCCAGACTCACCAAAGCAATAAATATCATGGTAACGATACAGATTATTTCAAACACTGGCGCATAAACGGCAATGGTGGCCGGAACCATATTCGGCCAAAAACGGATAAAGCCATACAATCCGATGAGCGGAATTAAATTACCCACAATGGAAACTAACGGATTTTTCAAGCTGGAGCTGATAGATGATATCCAGTAATGAAACGGCCATATAGGCATACGGGATATAAAAGCTAGAAAAATTCCCAACCAGACAAAATATTCTTCTTTTTCATAAAAGCTGAGCTTTCCGGCAGCATTCAGAAACACGTTTTCGCCCTGTACATTATACATTATTACAACCGAAATCAGTAGTAGCAGTGCCCCTATTAGATTATACAAGCTAAAACGAACCAGAACCGTTTTTTTGCGCTGGCTGCCGAAGGTGCTTATCAAGATTATCAAAGGAGCCGATAATGCCGCAAAAAAAATGTAAAAAGTTATAACGTCTACAGCAATGAAATATCCGTTCATTAAACCAACAAACAGCAATCCTGCCGCTATCAGCGTTTTGGGGCGCTCTGTATGGCGGTGCAAGCATAATTCGCCGATTAAAAAAGCTAAATTAACGCTCAATATCAACATCAGAGAAAAAATATCAATACCAAAATGCAAAATTACGGGCGGAGCAGCGGTCCAAGATAATTCTTCCACCAATTGCATTCCGTTTTCCCTGATGTCACAGCAAGAAAAAATATACAAGATGACTCCTATATTTATCATCCTGCTTAACAGCGAAACGTTGTATACGTTTTCCGGCGCATATAGACGGTCGTTGCGAGCCGCCAAAACAAATAACGATCCTATCAAAGGTATAATGACCAGCAATAGCAGCAAATATGAGTTCATTTTTTGCTCCTCAAATAGAATGACATTACAAAAACGGCAAGGCCGAATAACGTAAAGAGCAGGCATGCTTTGCTGTTTTTACGATTTACTTTAAGAAAAGCCGACAGGCTCTGCCGATTAAGCCATGTCAGTCCAGCTGTAATTATTTTTTCAGAAAAAACAAAATCGAACATTACCCACAAAGTTCGACTTAAATACATCAGTGGCGTTACCAATGTATAAAAGAAAAAACTTTTGCTTAAATCTTCTCGCTGCAACCAAGAAATTTCATATACTACACGCAGTTTTGTCAGCAACGGCACAGCAATCAGCATCATAAACAGCAGCACCCACACCAGATTATACCACATATATGCGTGCAAGCTCCAATTCCCCCAAATTAATAAGATAATGGTTACCAATAATGATATTATCCGCAACGGATTGGGTTTCATTTCTTCCAATCGGTGCGTATACGGAGAACGGTATATGTGGTTTAACACAATAGCAAAAGCGGACATAATGATTATCCCGCTGCAAAACACCCAAACTGAGGATATTTTGGATGACAGTCGCCATAAGACGGTTATAAAGATATTAGCAGTCATGATTGTCTGCACCAAAGTCCCTCGTAACAGCCATACGTTGGTTTCGTTTGCATTCAACATAGCACTGACATTGGTTTCATGATTCTGGTAAAGATAAATTTTTAACAACATCAGATTAAAAAAGCATACTGCCGTATAATAAGCTGAAAAATCCCAATTTGTGGTAAAGCCGTTTTCCGCTAATATTAAAACTCCCAGGCCGATAAAACTCATATTCAAATAAACTGATTTTTTTTTGGTATTATCTATCAGCACAAAATAAATAATTCCCACCACACAAGTTAATAAGCAGATTATTTTTACCAGCGACAGAGCTAACTCTGACAATGTTATCAGACTGTGCATTTTTAATAAAATTAAAATACCAGCTAACGGCGAAAATAGCAGATTCATTGCACTCATGCGTTGAAACTTGACTGAGCTTAAATCAAGTAGATAACTTTGAAACATAAAACATCCATTTTTTATCAGCAGAGCTATAGCCATTATAAGACCTACAAAATCCTTATGCCGTCCGATTTTTTCATATCGTGACATATCCGACAATTCCAGACTCTGTAACTTGCCACATACCAGTGCCAACACCATAAACAGACAGGTATCGGCCAGAAAATTATATACCACATAACGCCGGGATGCATCTACATCTTTTAACAGAACGTATCCTAAAATATCCGTTACAAAGACACAGGTTATCAACTGAATATAATTTTCCGCACATACAAGCAAACTTAACGTCACGAAGTTTAAAATTATCAATGAATTAAAAGCACTCTTTTTTTCTTCATAACGAAAAATATTATTATGCAGAATTGTCAAAAGGGAAATAAAGAACACGGGAAACAGGACTTGACACTCCATTTCCGCGGGCTGAAAATCTATTGTTATATTTCCGATTTTTGAACTGTTCCATAACAGTGAGAACCCATGCTTGCATCCTGCACAAATCTGTTCAGAAAAATCTATAAACAAAAAAGCAGCAATAACGAACATCAGCCACGACATCAAGCGGTCGTACTTCATTCTTAACCGTAGCAACCCAGCTAATCCGGTTATAACCAGACAAACTATAATATTTGCCATTTTCCCTCCGAATCTTTCCTTTAACTAAAAGAATCTACAGACGAAAGGATTTTAAGTGACGGATATTATTTTATCAAGGCTTTTACATCTTTTACAATGCGGACGGGGACAACATATTCCCGTGCTACGTCTTCGTCTTCTATTTCAACAATTAACATTGAGCTTACAGATTTCAGAGGTAGACGAGCATCTTTAGCTATGTTTTTAAAGATAACGGCACCGTCTTTATTGCGGTATAATAACGCTGTTGCTCCACCGTCATATACGAAACGCGGATTTTCAGGTCCGCCGGAACGCGAATTTATTATAATTAATATTTCGCCGGCTTCATTTTGCAAAATGTCATATCTGTTTTCTTGGTCAAATTCTTTCATTGTGGACATTTTCACCCCTTTTAATCTGTTATTACTATACTGTTTGTATTTATTTTACCATAAAATGGTTAACAAATACATAGCTAAATAAAAAAAATTATATTTTTTTGTTGACTATCATTTTTTTATCCTTTATATACTCTTCTCAGTTATATGATGGGCTTGTAGTTTGGTCAGTAGAGTATTTGTCTTTTAATCAAAAGCGCAAGTGTTGTGCTAAACTACAAGAGGATCCAATAAGCTAGGAATTCTGTACGGTCTGGCAAGTTGTAAAAAGTAAAAGTGCAGATGTAAGAGTATCTAAGTAATGAGGAGTGATATTTTAATGCTTACGTACTACTTGCATAAAGTGTTTACATAATTTGCCCTTGGGTGCGTAGCTCAGTCGGTAGAGCATTTGACTTTTAATCAAAGGGTCTCGGGTTCGAATCCCGACGCGCTCACCATTTATGAAAATCTCTGTAGAAATACGGAGATTTTTTTGTGCACTATGAC
>CAYQDC010000031.1:0-14420 GCA_964416205.1 uncultured Acetobacter sp.
AGAAGAGTTACTGCTGGCGTATGTTAAAAATGGTCATAGTCTCCCTGAGAAAGTTGAGGATAGAATCTTTGACTTGGAAAATCGAGAAGAGATTTTGCTGAAATATGTTAAAGGGAAAAGACTCGTTAAAGAAGGGGGAAATAAGATCAGTTTTTCCTGTCTGTCTAGAATTTATGAATTGCAAAACCCGGAAAAGATTTTTATAGAGTATTTTATAAATGGCGGCGATTTGCCCGATAAAGATTGTCTCAAAAGCTATAGCTATGAACTTAGAATATTAAACGGAGAAGCGGGGTTAAGTAAAGCCGAGGTTGCTGAGATTATTATTGAATATTATCTAAAACGCTCACCGGAATTTCAGTTCATGGAAGAGTTGCGAGAAGACGTTGCAAAAAGACAAGCCGAACTTGCACAAAAGTAAAAGTGATATCTAACTAAAAGTGGTTGTTCCTTTTCCGGAACAACCACTTTTTGTATCCAGGAAACTACCGGCCAGGCGGGTAATTCCAAAGAGCTTACAGCTTTACACATAAAAAAACTCCTTTGCTAAAGAAAGTTAGACGGTCTGGCAAAAGTCTAACAAAAGTAAAGGAGTTTTTTTATGAACACACATACAATAGCACATACAACATGGAATTGCAAATATCATGTTGTCTTCGCTCCTAAATATCGTAGAAAAGCCTTTTACGGAGGTCGTTGCCTGGAAATAGGTCATATTTTAAGAGAATTGTGCCGATGGAAAGGAATAAGTATAATAGAAGCAGAGGTCTGTCCTGACCATGTGCATATATTAGTTAGTAGACGCGCCAAAGTATCGCCGTTATATGAATATGGCAGGGAAGAAAGGGAAAAATACAACATTGTAACAGAAAATATAAACATTGATAAAAGGATAAATGAAACTATCAGTGAAATTAAAGATTTTGAAAAACGAAAACTTGAAAAAATGCTAAAAAATAAAGTCTGAAGATGTATTGATTTGTTCTGAAATCTCCCGTTTAGGTAGAAATTTGTTGCAAATTATGACTATTCTCAATATTTGTAGGCAAAAGGAATTTGTAATACCAGCCAACAGAGGTATCTTCCTGAAAAATTATTTGTGCATAAGTCTTTTTATCATTCTCTTTTGATAAAAATTTTAATGGAAATTTAATTTTAAATCGCTACATTGCCAAAAGTAATATCATAAAAAAGATAAAGAGGATAGTTATGATAAAGGATTTAACCAGTGGCAATTCCTTAAAGCTTATTTTGCTTTTTTCAATACCTATTTTGATTGGTAATGTGTTCCAGCAGATGTATCAGTTGGCGGATATTTTTATTGTCGGGCGTCTGTTGGGAGAAAACGCCTTGGCTGCAGTTGGTGCATCGGCGCCGATTTATTTCACGTTTTTGATATTAGCATTCAGTTTTACTGGCGGTTTGACTGCGATAACCGCGCAACGTTTTGGTGCCGGGGATTATGACGGTGTTCGCCGTTCGATAACTCATTCCATTCGCGCCAGTTTGACGTTAAGCGTGATTTTGACGTTGCTCCTGGTTATCACTTTGAAAAGATTAATGCATATCCTGCATGTTCCGACGGCAATTTACGAGGATTCTTATAATTTTATCATGATCTTGGGGTTGGCGATGGTGTTGATTGTCGCGTTTAATCTGCTCTCAGGGTTTATCCGCGCACTGGGCGACAGCAAAACTCCGCTGTATTTTCTGATATTCTCTTCTGTCCTCAATATCATTTTTAATCTGCTTTTAATCAAATATGTCGGTTTGGGCGTTATTGGCTCAGCAGTTGGAACCGTTATCGCTATTACTATTTCCGTTATCTGTTGTGTTATCTATATTAAGCGCAATTATCCGATTTTGCGGTTAAGAAAAGAAGATTGGATCTATGACTCTACTTTTATGCGTGAACATCTAAACATTGCTATTCCGATGTCTATCCAGTTTTCCATTTTAGCCTTCAGTATTATGGTTATGCAGGCAGTATGCAACTCGTTTGGCGAAAAGATTATTGTCGGTTTCACGATAGCGTTACGTATTGAACAGCTGGCCACCCAGCCTTTGATGGCTATCGGTCTGGCTATGGCGACATTTGTCGCACAGAATTATGGTGCTGGCAAACTGCCGCGCATTCGTGATGCTGTCAGAAAGACATGTTTGACGTCGCTGATATTGAGTATTATAATGAGCGCGGTCATGTTCTTCTTTGGCTCGCATATTATCGGCAGTTTTTTGGAACACCCGGATCCGTTTGTTGTTCAAATTGGCGTATCCTATTTAAGCGTCAGTATCATGTTTTATTTCTTTCTCGGCATGATTTTTATTTTCAAAAATACGCTGCAGAGTATGGGTAAGCCACTTTATCCGGTCATTTCCGGCGTTGTAGAGCTGGGTATACGTTTTTTTGCTGCGGTATGGCTGGCATCCAAAATCGGTTATCCGGGTATTTATTATGCTTCGCCGTTGGCCTGGGTTGGAGGCGCACTGGTTGTTATCATCGGTTATTATAACTATGTTTACAGGGGAAGTGAAAACAAATTGAAAAAAGAATATCACACTCTGCATAAAAAAGTAAGAACTGCCGGCTCTGCAGCGGAGTAAAATGACACACACTGTTTTGACGAATAAAAGAGCTGGACTTATGTATCCCTCAAATCGCCCTGCCGTATCCACATAACGACGATATTTTGGTGCAAATACGATATGATTTTATAATTTCAATTTGCTTATAATGTGATATACTTTTAACGTCAGTTATTAAATGGCATCCTTTGGGTTATTTTGTGTCAGGCTGACGGCAAAATTAGGTTATAATCAACAGCCTGGTCGTGGTTTTTGGGTATAAAAAACAGCTCCGAAAAGGAGCTGTTTTGATTGTACCGTTGTCTGGATGGATTATACTTTCCGTTGACGCGGGGCACCGTTAACCATGGCATCCAGATGTTCGCTCAAAATCTGCAGGTGGCGGGATAAAACCTCAACTTCCATGCCTGTCATGAGTTCGGAGCGGAGCTGTTCCATGTCGTCATACTTCTGTAGCAGCCATTTGCGCAATGATAGCCATTTCTCTGGCGGATAAGCTGAAACGATGTGGTAGAATTTTTGCAGGCGAGGAATGTCATTTTCCGTTACACCGGTCGCTTCCGGCAGTTCGTCGTTAAGTTCGTCCCATAAAATTTCGCCGTACTTTAATTCCGCCTGGCGGCGATACGATGCGGAAATGCAGAGCAACACGCTGTGTCTAACTGCTGCGAAAAAACTGTTTTTCATAATTATATTTTAAAATTAGGTATCACGTGCGGTAGTTTAGCCGTGGCAATTTATTTGTCAAGATAGTTTACGTGCAAATTTATTGCAAAAAAACAAATAAAAAAGAGGGGCTCATGTCCCCTCTTCTCTCCTTTTATTACCGTTGCGCATGGCTATGCGCGCGAGCGTTTTTTTGCTGGTTAATTTTTTCAAATATCGTCTGCACCAGAACGTATAGCAGCGGTATCATCAGCATGCCGATCAAGGTAGTTGCTATCATGCCCCAGAATACCGGTACGCCGATGGCCTGGCGGCTGGCGGCTGCGGCACCCGAAGCGGTTACCATCGGGAAAACGCCCAGAATGAAGGCAAAGGCTGTCATCATTACGGCACGGAATCGTTCTTTTAATCCTCTGATTGCCGCATTAACAATAGTGGCGCCACGTTCACGCTCTTCTTTGGCAAATTCAACAATTAAAATTGCGTTTTTGGCCCCAAGGCCTATCAGCAAAATTAAACCGAGCTGGGCATAGATGCTTAGTGACATGCCACTGAACAACAGCCCCAGCATGGCGCCATTTAATGCTACGACCAGAGATAACAATACTGGCAGAGGGACTACAAAACTTTCATATTGCGCTACCAGGAACAGATAAGCAAAGACAACTGCCAGTGCGATCAGATAGCCGATTTGGCCGTGCGACATTTTCTCCTGAAAACTCATTGTTGACCATTCTATATTATAGCCTTTCGGTAACTGTTTTACCAGTTTTTCAACCGCGGTCATGGCGCTGCCGGTAGATGTTCCCTCTTTTTGCACTGCCGTTATCGAGGCTGCAGGGAATTGGTTGTAGCGTTGAACCACACGCGGTGCCAGAACTTTGTGCAGGGTTACCATGCCACGCATTGGTACCATTTGCCCTTCGAGGTTGGCAACATAAATATCGTTAATGTTGTCTATACTGTCACGGTACATCCAGTCGGATTGCAGCATAACTTTATTAACCTGTGTGCCGAGGTTAATGTCGTTGATATATGCCGAGCCCAGATAGCTCTCCAGCGTGGAGAAAATATTGGCGACCGGGACTTTCATGCTTTCAGCTTTGGTACGGTCTATATCCAGAAAGATATTTGGCGTATGGGCATTAAAAGTGGTGTAGGCATAAGCAATTTCCGGCAAACGGTTGATATTGCCAAGGAAGCTCTGTAAAGCGGCATCCAGTTTTTGATAATCGGTTGTCAGACGTGATTCCAGACGGATATCCAAACCGTTGGCATTGCCCAAACCGGGAATGGCAGGCATTTCAAACAACTGGATTTCTGCTCCGGATAAGGATTTCAACTTGCCGCGCAGACGGTTGACGATTGCGGTTGAATATTCTGATGCTTCTTTGCGCTCTTCCCACGGCTTCAGCACGATAAAACTCATTGCTACGTTTTCGCCGCGACCGTCTATCATATTATAACCGACAACGTCAGATATACCTTCTATCGATGGCTCCGTTTTCAACACATCGCGCACCTTATCCATAAACAGGGCAGTGCGACGCTTGTTGGCTCCTTCAGGAAGCTGAACGCTCATGACGATGACACCCTGGTCTTCGTCTGGGATAAACGATGTCTGTATGATTTTAAACAGTGTTCCCGCTAACAGCAACAATAGCGCAAACAATGTAACGATGACCGGGATTTTTTTGGCAATGATTGACACTGCTACCGAATAATTATGTATAATGTCAGAAATTTTACTGTTTACTTTGGCACAAAAGCATTTTTTTTCTGTTGTCAGGAGATTCAACAGCAGTGAGCATAATGCCGGCGATAGTGTTAATGCGTTTAATAGCGAAAACAGAATGGCGGTACAGATGGTTACCGAGAACTGTTGGTAAATCTGACCGGTGATGCCGTCAAGAAAACCAACGGGCACGAAAATTGCCAGCAATACCAGGGAGGTGGCAAACAAGGCGCCGGAAATTTCGCTCATTGCCTTAAATGTTGCTTCGCGTGCGGTCATATTTGAATGTTGCAACAAAAACATTACGCGTTCTACTACCACGATAGCGTCATCTACTACCAGACCTATGGCCAGCAGCAGGGCAAATAATGTGAACATGTTGATACTGTATCCTAACGCCAGCATGACGGCAAAAGTACCCAAAACGGAAACGGGAATCGTCAAAGCGGGAATGAGTGTTGAGCTGTTGTCCTGCAAAAAGAAATAGCAGACGCCGATAACCAAAAACAGGGTGAGAAACAGTGTCAAAACGACTTCCTCAACAGAGGCGTTAATGTATTTTGTGGAATCATAGCTGATAATGTATTCCATATCATCGGGTAAATCTTTGGCGAGTTCCTGCAATGTTGATTTTATCTGTTGCATGGTTTCAATGGCATTGGAACCCGAAGACAGACCGATGGAAATGGCGATGGAACTTTTGCCGTTGTATAGGCCGGAAATTGCATAGTCTTCCAGCCCTAGTTCTACGCGGGCAATATCTTTTAAGTAGACCAGACCGCCCTGCTCCGCGGTGCGGACTATAACATTTTCAAATTCTTCTGCATTTGTCAGACGGCCGGTAGTTTGTAGCGCGTAGACCATCTGATTGCTGGTTCCGGTCGGAACTGAACCCACCTTGCCTAACGTTGGTTGATAGTTTTGTCCTGTTAATGCCGTATAGACGTCGTCAACGGTAATGTTTAATGCTGCCATTTTGTCTGAATTAAGCCAGGCGCGCATGGCCAGCTGTGAGCCGTAAACGTCTACCGAACCGACGCCGGAAATACGCGACAGCGGGCGTTCCACGTTATTAAACACGTAATCGGACAGTTGCGCATCATCAAAAGTGTTGTTTGGTGATAAAAATACGATATAGGCCAAAATGTTTGATGACTCGCGGGTAACGGTAATTCCCTGGCGGGTAACTTCTTCTGGTAGCTTGGAACTTGCTTGCTGGATGCGGTTTTGCACCTTGACCTGCGCCATATCGGGGTCGATACCTGTTTTGAACGTTACGGCCAGATTGTAGGCGGAATCTTCCGAAGTGGAGCTCATATAAAGCATATCTTCTACACCGTTGATCTCATCTTCAAGTGGGATGCCGACGGTTTTGGCGATAACTTCTGCAGAAGCGCCAGGGTATGTGGCCGAAACTGATATCTGTGGCGGGGTTACTTCCGGATACAGAGCTATCGGCAGTTGAAACAAGGCAATCGTGCCAATCAGCACAATCACGATGGAAATAACAAACGATAGACGTGGTCGCTCAATAAAACGTGCGGAAAACATCAGTTATGCCCTCCATTATCCGGTAATTCGGCAACAGTTACGGTTATGCCCGGGGTTACCTTTTGCAGCCCCTGAATGATGACGCGTTCATCACCGTTTAGGCCAGCAAGAACGACCTGTTTGTCTTCCACAACATTACCCAGTGTAATGTATTTTTGCTCTACTCTGTTGTCTTTGTTGACCGTCATAACATAATTACCGCTGGCATCGGACATCAGTGCTGTCTGTGGTACCAGAATTGCTTCTTTGCCAACGGAAAAACGTACATAAATGTCTACATAATTGCCTGAAACCAGTGCGTTGTCTTCATTTTGCAAATCAATATATACGGGAAGAGTTGCCGTGTCGGTGTTAAATTCGTTGTCAAAAAAGAGGTTTTCTGGTTTGACGGTTTCTATTTTGCCGTTTGGCAACTTGATGTCTATAAATATATTGTCAGCAGCGGCGGCAATTTTTTCCATAAATACGACACGTTCGCGATCGCTCACGGAAAAGGCTATGCGAATCGGACTGGTCTGAACAATACGCGCCAGGCTGCCGGTGGATGGGCCAACGAGGTTGCCTTTGGTGACAAGTGCTTTGCCGATGCGGCCGTTTATCGGTGATTTGATTTCGGTATGTTCCAGATTAAGGCGGGCAATATCCAAAGCGGCCTCTGCTTGGCGCAAATCACTCTCTGCCTGATCTATTTCGCGGTCAGAAGCAAATTTTTGCCGGTTTAATGATGACACGCGCTTGTATTGGCGTTCCAATTGTTTGACAGATGCTTCTGCTTTTTTTACGTCGGCTATATATTGAGTTTGCTCTATGACAAAGATTTTCTGTCCTTCTTTAACCTCGGCGCCGTTTTCAAACAGAATCTGCTCCAGATAGCCAGACACCTGTGGCACAATATCCACACTGTTTATCGCCTCTACCTGGGCTATGTATTTTTTCCTTTCGGTTACATCACCTTTTTCCAAATGTCCAGTAACGACAAAGGGTGGTTCCTGAGGCCCGCCGAATGCGGACATATCCGGCGTTATACAGGTGTGAATCCAGGCGCCGGCCGCCATAAACACGACGGCATAAGCGGTGTTGCGAATCAGTTTTGAATTTTTTATCTTCTTTACTTTCATTGGTTTAAAGCCTCTTTCTGATATAAAAAAAATTGCCAATGGCAGGTTTTTAGAAAAAAATATTCTGGAATGCAAGCAAAAAAAACTTTGTGTCACATAATTAATGATAAATGTATCTGGATTGGAGATTATGCGAAAAGCAAAAAAGATAAAAGCCTATTTTTTTGTTGTCGCGGAGGTTGAACGGGCGTGATGAGGTGTAGGGATTTTTAAGGTATCGGATACACCGACTGGCAGCTTGATGACAACATGGATTTCGGCACCAGATGGCAGGGTTGAACTTGACACCATCAAATGGTCGTCCACATTCAGGTGCAGGCAATCGGACAGTGTATCCGGTGTGGCGGCATACAGGGTTTCATGTGCGCCGATTTCATACATGTACACCTGGTGCCACTTTTTTATCCAGCGGGAAACGGTTTGTGCTGAAACGCCAATGATATGCGCAATCTGACGCATAGACATTCCGAACACATAAAGTCCGTGGCAGGTCAGCCATATATTAAGAGGTTTACCATGGTCGCCCTGTTTGGTAAACTGGTAACCGCAAACTTTGCATTTATAACGCTGCCAACCAAAGACACGACCGTTTTTGACATAATCTGACGAACCGCATTTTAAACATTTTATTTCTGTCCTGCTCTGCATTATCCTTATGCCCTTTTATATATATCTGTGGCTAAAAAGCCTTTTCTTTTCGTAAAAAAAAGTATCATTAAAAAAGTTACATTGCAAGTTTTTTTGTTGATAGTGTTATTGTAAAATCATGGTTATTGGGCGGTAAAAATATACACAAAAATCCCGCTGTCAGATGTTCGACAACTGGGGAACTTATTCTGATTATAACCTGCGCAGCCAGGCTGCAATTTTGTTATCCAACGCTATATTGTATTTCGTTGGCAGGTTGTTAAACTCTATTTGGGAAATGATTTTGGCGTTGCGGGCATTATTTTTGAAATCGGTAAAAAATGTCCCTGGATTACTGCCCTGGGTTGTAAATACCGCCACTGGGTTACCAGCAAAATCGGCTTTGTGCAGAAAAGCCATAACCGGCGTTGCTACCGTATACATCCAAACTGGAGAACCGACGATAATCAGATCATATTGGGAAAAATCAGGTAAATTGCCAGCCAATTCCGGATATTGCCTGTCTTTTACCTGTTTCCATGTATCATAATAAAGCTTTATACCCGGCTTTAACGGCTGTTGCAACTTAATTTCATAGAGTTCAGCTTGGGTCTGTTTTTGAATGCGCTCGGCAATGTCTCTGGTGTTGCCGGACAGCGAATAATATACTATCAGCACCTTGCCAAGCGGGCGGATGGGTGTGGAAGATGCTTTTGCATACTGAGCCATTTCTTTTTGATTACGGGAAGCCACTTTCCATAAGTGGATACCGCCAGCAACAATCCCGATAACAATAGTGGCCAGCAGTACATATAATACGAATTTTAACATTTTGTCCCCTTTCTGTTGCGGTTTTGGTAAGACAGCCGTTTTGTTTTCTCTTTTTAAGATAAACTGATGAGGGGAAAAATCAATTAAAAAAAATTTTTACATTTTTTTATTTTTATGGTTGACATTCAAAAAAAATGTCTGTAAATATTTTTGTGCCTGATGGCGGGGTAGCTCAGTTGGTTAGAGCAGAGGAATCATAATCCTTGTGTCGAGAGTTCGAATCTCCCCCTCGCTACCAAAAGAAACAGGGGTTGGATTTTTAATCCATCCCCTTTGATTTTTAAGGGAAATTTGCGGTTTGAGAGGCGTGTTTTGAGCCTTGTATTTTTTGTTGTGTTTTCTATTTTCCCTTATTTTCCAAGTCTTTCACGAGTTCGGATGCTGTTTTCTCAATTTTCTTAAATATTGGTTGTTTCAATTAGCTCAAATGGAAAATTTAGTTCGTATGTTAAATTTCTTTCCGCTAACGTGATGGATTTGAATACGAATTTTAGCAAATATCTCTTTTTTTGTATATTCTTCTATAGTTTAAGTGACTGGTTTTGCTTTGGGAAAGATATAAAAGGTACGAACATTTGTAAACAGACCTTAAGCTCTTAATCTTTAAATGATGTATAGATTTTGATGTATATTTATCCTGTCGCTTTTTGTGTTGTTATTCATACATTAGATTATTCATCTGCCAATAAGCATCTGTCTGATATATTTTAGAATTTGCTTTAGCGTAATCAAAAGCTGTTTTTCCGGTGACATTTTTTGCTTTGACATCAGCCCCATTTTTCAGCAACGCGGTTATTACTTCTGGATTGGAATTAAAAGCACTCGCAATCATTAAAGGCGTCATATCGTCTTTATCTCTATCATTTATGTTTGCTCCATTTTGTAGTAATATGGTTATTACTTCTGGATTATTACGAATGCTCGCAATCATTAAAGGCGTCATACCGGTTTCATCTCTATCATTTATATTGGCACCATTTTGTAGTAATATGGTTATTACTTCTGGATTAGTGTTAAAAGCACTCGCAAACATTAATGACGACCAACCGTTTTTAGTTCTATCATTTACATTGGCTCCATTTTGTAGTAATATGGTTATTACTTCTGGATTAGTGTTAAAAGCACTTGCAGGCATTAATGACGTCCAACCGTTTTCATCTCTATCATTTACATTGGCACCATTTTGTAGTAATATGGTTATTACTTCTGGATTGGAATTTCTACTACTCGCAATCATTAATGGCGTTATACCTTTTTTATCTCTATCATTTATGTTTGCTCCATTTTGCAGTAATATGGTTATTACTTCTGGATTGGAATTATTACCACTCGCAAACATTAAAGGCGTCCAACCATGTTCTGCTCTATCATTTATATTATATCCCGTATCTATCATTTGCATGACCTCGTCAGGTGTTGCTTTCTTCCAAAAATCTAACGATAACCAAGGATTGTCATTTGCAAATGAGATATTTGAAAATGCGATTAAATATAAAAATGTAAGAATTGATAAGAGCTTTTTCATAGTAACTTCTTTCTGATAAACTTTCTTAATATGCATGCTAAATTAGTTTATATTGGATGTAATGTAAGCCTGGTTTTCTTAAATTATGTTTAATTTTTTTAACAGACTATTTATTAGTTGAGTATTTCTTAAGTTTTGTGTGTCAGTTTGCTGATTTTTATCAACATTTCAGCTTTTCCTTTAAAAACAATATTGACTCTATAGTAGCTATAGAGAACATTATGGGTTAAGATTTGATTTTCAGGAGATGAATTATGCGATTTTGTTACGTTTTAGCGGTGTTTCTGCTCGGTAGCACGGTCATGGCGGCACAAGCACGCACGCTGGATTTTAAGGAAGCTGTGGAGCGTGGCTATTTGAACAGCCCGTTTGCAGCGCAGACAGAAAAGGCGCGTCTGGAGGCTATCGGACCGGAAACTGATGACACAAAACTGCTCAATCCAGGTTTGGAATATACTTACAGTATTGACGGCAAAGAACATGAGGCTACGCTGGAACAGCCGTTACGCATTTCCGATATCACGCTGGCGCGTTATGATTATCGCAAGCAGCTCGACGAGCGCAATATTTTGGAAAAAGAGCTTGATCGGCTTCGGATTTATCATCAGACCGCTGCTGCTTATTATGATCTTTATATTTTGCAGGAGCGCGAAAAATTCAAACGGGAGCATCTGGATTTTTTAAATAAGGTCAGCCATATCGTCCACAGCTCTATCAATCACAATAATCTGAGTGCAGCAGAAATCTATACTTTTGACGCGGATATCCTGGCCACCAAAACGGATTTACAACTACTGAAAGCCGATTTGCAAAGCTCCCGCACCGCTTTTGCGCGCTATCTGAACCTGCCGGATGAAAAACTTACCCTGCGTCGGCCACCGGTTATCACGCTGACAGTGCCACTCAAAAGCATTTTGAAAAGAATTGACGATTTTCCGACGCAACGGCACATATTGGCAATGAATTACAGCCAGGCACAACAAAAGCTTAAAATCCTGAACCAGGATCGCAATATGCCGGTTATTAGCCCGGAAATCGTTTACGGTTTTAATGACCGCGAAAGTGAAGATGAGTTCAAAGTCGGTATAACGCTTTCCATTCCACTATGGAACAGGCAGGATGGAGCGTACAGCGCCCTCAAGGCTGGCGAAAAAGCCGCTAAACGCGAGCTTGACGCCATGGATGAAGTTACGTTTGAGGCGCTTGTTTCCCGCGCTTATCATAGACTTGAAGCACAAACGGATGCCCTCAAAAGATATGCCGAGACCATTTTGCCCGATTACCAGCGCAGTGTGCAAAAAACAGAGGCCAGCTTTGCCAATGGGCAATTTACGATTTTTGATGTCTGGCAGATACGTGAAAAATATCTTGACGCACAGAAAAATTATCTGGAACTGTTGCGCGGAGCTTTGGTTGCCAAAACGGAGCTGGAAATGCTTATTGGCGCCAGGCTGGAGGATATGCAAAAATGACAAAAAAGATTATTCGTGAGGTTATGATGAACAAAATAAAAGGTTTCTTTTTCTGCAAGGTATTATTTTTCGGGGCAGTGATTTTTTCTTTTTCCGCTTTTGCTGGCGATGGGCACGATCATGGCAACTCGGCATTTGAGAACTCAGGGATGCCGGCTGATGAATTTGAACTCAGCTCCACGCAAATCAATAATTTGAAGCTTAGCTTTGAGCCGGCGCAGGTTTATACTTTTTACGAAACGGTCAAAGCGCCGATGATTCTGGACACAATGCATGATTCTCGTCCGCTGGCGCATGGTTTTATCTATGAAGGGACAGATATTATGAAAGTGCGCACGGGACAAGAAGTTTCCTTTACGCTGGATGCCCTGCCCGATCAAACATTCAGAGGGCGAATTGTACGAGCGGAAGAAATGCTTGATCCACAGACGAGACTTTACAGTGTCTATGCCGATATACCAGCGGGGGTGCCACAAAAAGGACAGGGTCTTAAAGGCGAAATGGAGATTAAAATAATGCAGGAAGAACAGGCCATCGGTGTACCGGAAACGGCTGTGCAGGGTGAATTTGGCGAATATTACGTCTTTATACGCCATGGCAGTCATTTTGAACGGCGTCCGGTGGTTATTGGAAATAAAACTGCCGGTATGGTTAAAGTCATCGGTGTGCATGAGGGCGAAGAAGTTGTAACAACAGGCTCTTATCAGCTGCGTTATGCCCAGGGTAAATCAGTGAAGGACGGAGCGCATGACGAAGATGTTGAAGATATTGAGAATGCCGAACATGCAAACGACGCGCATCCGGCGAATGATATCGCTCACGTGGAAAATGTTTCTGATAATACCGCAACAGCGGGAGAATAAACGCCATGTTTAACAAAGTTATTGAGTTTTCGCTTAAATACCGGGTTTTGATTATTGTATCCTATTTGTTTATAGTGGTTTACGGTTGGCAGACTGCTACCAAAATGGATGTAGATGTATTTCCTGATCTTAACAAACCATCAGTTACGCTGTTGGCGGAAGCTGGTGGGCTGGCACCGGAAGAAATTGAAAATCTGGTCATCATTCCGTTGGAAAACGCCATAAATGGAGCCACTGGGGTGACGCGTCTGACATCGGGATCCGAAGTTGGCTATGGTTCGGTTAAGGCGGAATTTGACTGGAATACCGACATTTATCAGGCCAGACAGATTATCAACGAACGAGTGAGTCAGATTATCGGGGATTTGCCGGCTGGTACAAAAATTGCGATGACGCCGATTTCCTCCATTATGGGCGAAGTTATGCTTATCGGCTTAACTTCGCCGGATGGCAGTGTGGGACCGATTGAACTGCGTGATATTGCCGAACTGCAGGTGCGTAAAAGGTTGCTGGCAGTACCTGGTGTGGCGTCGGTAACAGTAGTTGGTGGAGATGCCAAGCAATATCAAATTGTACTGGACACGATTCAAATGCCGCTTTTGGGTATTACACTTGACGAAGTTATGGACGCGATTGCTCAATCCGGAGTTAATGGTACTGGTGGCTTTTTGTTTTCATCTTATGGCGAAGAACTGATTCGTGTGGTCGGGAGACCGCAATCGGTGGAGGATTTGCAAAAGACGGTCATCGCCAAACCCGATCGCAAGGGGTTGCCCGCCATTACACTAGGGCAAATTGCCGACATTAAAGTAGCACCGGAACCGAACAAACGAGGCGAAGCCGGCATCAATGGGAACAAAGGTGTGCTTATCAGCATTGCCAAACAGCCGGGTGCTGACACTATCAGACTGACCAAGGCGTTGGAGGCAGAAATTGACGCGCTTGTTTCCGCCCTGCCCCAAGGTGTTACACTTGAAAAAGGGCTTTTTAAACAGAGCCGCTTTATCCAAAATGCTGTTAATAATATAAGTTCAGCTCTGGTGGAAGGTGCGGTTCTGGTGGCGATTATCGTGTTTATCTTTTTGTTGAACTTCCGCGGGACAATGATTGTGCTGACAGTTATCCCCTGTACACTCATTATGACAGCCATCGTATTTAAAATGTTTGGCTTCTCCATTAATACGATGACGCTCGGCGGTATAGCCATGGCGCTGGGGTCGCTGGTGGACGATGCGATTGTGGATATGCAAAATATCTACAAGCGCTTAAAAGAAAACAAGGCAAAAGAACATCCGGAGCCGGTTTTGCTCGTAGTTTACAAAGCCTCGCGCGAAGTGCGCAACGCAATTATCTTTTCCACGGTTTTGATTTCTCTGGTCTTTTTGCCACTGTTTGGACTGCAGGGCATAGAGGGGCGCATTTTTGCTCCGCTGGCTCTGTCATTTA
>CAYQDC010000031.1:14430-16629 GCA_964416205.1 uncultured Acetobacter sp.
GCTCTACGCTGGTAGCGCTGACTTTGACGCCGGTAATGTCTTCTTATCTACTACCGAGGATTAAGGCGTTGGGGCGCAAGGGTGATACGGCTCTGGTTGGCGGTTTGAAGAAAATTCACCGGGTTGTGTTGGAGGCCTGTTTTAAATTTTCCAAAATGACTTTTATCCTGTTCGGCGGATTGGTTGCAGTGGGTCTTGTTGCGGTCCTTTCATGTGGGCGTGAATTTTTGCCGCCTTTTAATGAGGGCAGTTTTACGGTTGTTATCGCAATGCCACCGGGAACGAATATTGATGAATCGTCGCGTATTGGGCAAATGGCGGAACAGTCGCTACTTTCCATTCCAGAAATTGTGGCAACCGGGCGCAAACAGGGACGCGCTGAACTGGATGAGCATGCGCTTGGGGTCAATATCCACGAGATAGAAGTGCGACTGAAAGACGATATTGCCCGCAGTAAAGAAGAAATTGAAGCTGATATTCGGCAAAAACTGGATATGCCGGGCGTAGTTGTCAGCGTTGGGCAGCCGATTTCACACCGTATTGACTTTATCATTTCCGGCGTGCAGGCTGGGTTAGTAGTTAAGATTTTCGGTCAGGACGGTGAGGCTCTTAATCGGGCAGCAACAGAAATTGAACAGATTATGAGAAAGCAGCCAGGTTTGACTGACGTTCGTCGCGACATGCAAGTGTATATTCCACAGGTGCACATCCGTTTTGATCGCGACAAGGCGGCGCGCTATGGTGTGCAAATGGCACCGGCGGTACAGACAGTGGAAACCGCCCTTTCCGGGACGCCGGTGGCGCAACTGGTGGAAAATGAGAAAATGTATGACATTGTGCTGCGGTTTAGCAAAGAGATAAGGCCGGATGATGAGATGCTCCGGCAAATACCGATTGCCACGGCAGACGGGCGTATGGTCGCGCTTGGCATGATTGCCGATATTGTTCACATCAAAGGACAAAACAGCATTTCTCGCGAAAATACGGCGCGGCGCATGATTGTGCAGGCCAACTTTGCTGATCGGCGTACCACACATATTGTTGCTGATTTACAGAAACGACTGGCCGAAGAGGCTAATCTGCCACAGGGGACGTTTATCCAGATTGACGGGCAGTTTAAAACTCAGCAGGAAGCTTCGCGCAATATCCTGTTGCTTGGCATTATGTCGCTTATTCTGGTGTATGCTGCGCTTTATATCAACTTTAAGAGTCTGAACCTGGCGACGCAGTTGATGATAAGTATTCCGTTTGCCCTGCTTGGTGGTGTTGCTGGCATTTTTCTGACTTCGGGAATTATCTCGGTGGCAACAATTATCGGTATGATTGCGCTGGCGGGAATTGCCATCCGTAATGGTATTTTGTTAGTTGATCTTTATTTAAATCTGCAGGCACAGCAGGCTGAAAAACTAACACAGGAAGAGGTTATCCTGTTGACGCAGGAACGTCTGGAACCGGTTATCATGACCGCCCTAACCTCTATTACCGGTTTTATCCCGCTGTTGATTGAAGGTAGTGCGCCGGGTAAAGAAATTCTTTATCCAGTGGCGGCTGTAGTGGCATTTGGACTGATAACGACGACACTACTCAGTCTGATTATGACACCGATGCTCTATTACCGCTTTCAGCCGGATAAAGTGGAAGAAAGAGCTTAAAAAAAGCTAAAATTTAAACATAAAAAGACTTGATTAATGCATATACCCCGTATAGTATTTAAGCAAGCCCGATGTGAAGGGTGGAAGATTTTTTCAGGAGATTTTAAGATGAGCAAATGCAACAATCCCAACTGTAACTGCGAAAATTGCCAATGTGGCGAAAACTGTACTTGTGGTGATGACTGCCACTGCACGCCGGAAAATAAGTGTAACGACACATGTACTTGTGGCAATAAATAACGGCAATTAATGTTTTTTGCTTTATTTCAATCACAGTGAAAACATCCCCCCGCTTTGCTGAAAAGCATACTCGTTGTTTGCTCAGGATGATGTAGCGACTTCGCGCGGGTTAGGCTTTACCGCGCCGACGGGTTGCCAGTTTTCCACGAACGATACAAAAATATATGATATAATACATATATGCGTCATTTCTGCGGGGTTATTTTTCGGTAGCGGGTGATTTTTATCTGACCTATGATACTGTCTCGGGGAAGTTATCTGGCAAGTTGAAAATCGCGGTTATGATATCGGCCCGTTTATGGATTTC
>CAYQDC010000032.1:0-16179 GCA_964416205.1 uncultured Acetobacter sp.
GCCTACTCACCGATAAATTTAAGCTCCAAATCATCAAGACTTTAAGAACATTTTTTATTGCTATTAATAGAAAAAATGACAATAGACTCTTAAGAAAACAAATAGTAATTATTCCCAAAAAAAATGGCTGTCAAATAACCACCCGATGAAACCAATTAAATGATAAATTACAATGTAATTTTATTTGTCTGTAAATTTTGACGCATTGCTATATAAATAAAATGAAACTGAAAAAAGGTAATTTTTATTTCACTAAAGATAATATAACATATTTTTTTGACAAAATAAAGTATTTTTTGGTAGATGGGAAACCAACCTTTTCAACGGTTTGGAGCAATGTTATAGTCAATGACGATAAAGCATTTCCGCAACGCCTGCAAATAATCCTATGTTTAATTATTAAAAATTTATTGTTATGGAAAAAATGATAGAAATCACGGAAGAAACTTTTGCACAGCACAACGCAGGTGAAATCATTTTGGATTTGGTAAGAAAGGGAGCAAAAATACCCAAAGAACACTGGCAAAAAGTCCTTGACCTGCAAGAAAAATACAAGATTATATATGAGGCTATTCAAAAGTTACCTGTCGTCAAGTCTTATGGACGGATGTATGATCAGGAGTATATTCTAAAAGGCTATACTCTCCCCGATGACGATCTGTTCGAAATCGCTTGCTGGCGAAACTTTGAAGCCGCCATGATTTTGCTGGAGTATGTTCAAAAAGGCTATCATCTCCCCAATGATGTTCTGCTCAAAATCGCTGACTGGCGAAACTGTGAAGCCATCGAGATTTTACTGGAGTATGGAAAAAAATATGATTTCTCCTATAGAGCTCTGTTCAAAATCGCCGATGGGCAAATGCTTATAGTAGTCGCGACTTTGTATGAGTATTTACAAGGGGATCATGCCTATGCCCTTCGTAAGGAAGTTCTGCGCAAAATCGCTGATTCGTATGGTCTCTCCCGATGAAGTTGAGCAAAACCAAACTTGCGCAAAAGTAATTCTACCCCAAAGTAGTTGTTTCTTATCCGAAACAACTACTTTTTTTGCTCTTTGCGCTTAATCTATGATAAAAAGACTGAAATTTTTGCGAAATGACACAGTCCTGCCACGGCATACCCGCATTTTCGTTCTGCTCACTTAAAGACAGGAAAATTTTGTTCACTTTTCCATATCTATAAAATTTAATAATTAAACATAAGTCTTTAAAGAATTTCTTGATTGGCTTTGGTTTTTTTGCTTATTGTGCGATGTTCATAACATTTTATCAGTGGATAAGAGAAATATTTTCGGAAGGCGATATGATGACAGCGCTTATTGTAGCCATTGCAGCGGTGGCGGGTTGGTTGTCGATTCTATGGCATTTTGACGTAATATAGCTTATAGCTTTATTATGGTTACACCAGTTAAAGAAGAACCACAAGATAGGCCTGTGGTTTTCTTTTTTTATAAAAAAAATAATTTTTTGCTTGCATAATAAAAAAAAGTTAGGTATAAAACCTATCATTGATAACGGGCGTTTAGCTCAGTTGGTTAGAGCATCTCGTTTACACCGAGAGGGTCGGGAGTTCGAATCCCTCAACGCCCACCAATATTTTGACGGCTTTAAAGCCGTTTTTTTTATATCTGAAATAATCTCAATAAAACAGTTTTGAAGAACATTCCGAAGGGAATGTGTCAGAAAAAAAGACTTTACGACAGCTTAAAAATATGTTAACATAAAAATATATAACGGAGGTTAAGGAGATGAAAAATGACTGAAAAAAGCAAAAAAGAACATAGGACACGTTTAAAAAAAGAATTATTGGCTGCCAGCATTGTTGTTTTATCTGGAGTCGGGCAAAAAAGTGAAGCCAGGACGGCAGAAGCCCCGGAAACACGCATGGAAATATATGCTGCACCATCGGAAAATAAGGAAACAGATGCAACGTATGTTATGGAAACGGCTGGAAACGATGAACGATATGTTTATGATCGCAGATTATCTAAAGGCTTGAGCAATAAATTTGAAGGTGCTTATGTGAATATTGATACACGGGAAGTTTTATTGAAATATACAGACCCTTATAAAGAACCATATACAACAACTATAAAATCTTGTATAGAAGCTCAAAAGTTGTGTGTTGGTGCTTATGATCGTTCGCAGGACAAGGAAATCCGCCGGGAGTTAATAAAAAACAGAGGAAATGGCAAAAAAAACGTTGTCAAAGATGTTGTTCACAATTTAAAGGACATTATCCGATCTCGTAGAGCACGCTGAAGAGCAAACATATATGACAGCGTATTTAAATCAAAGCTTGAAAATTTCTTCAGCTTTTCTCATTGAAGATGGCGATACAAAAACAATCAAAATATCATTTTCTTCAATAGTATCGTCTGATTTTGGATAAATTATTGTTTCATTGCGGTATATAGCACCAATTTTGCATTTGTCAGGCAAACAAAGATCTTCAATTCTTTTACCGCCGTTAATACTGTCCTTATCGATTCTAACCTCCCAGACCTCCCCCAAGCCTCGTTTAAGACAATAAGCATTGTTAATTTTTGCTTTGCGTAAGTCTTGCAACATGGCAGATGTCGTAACAAGAGAACGATCAACAATAATGTTATCCTGTTCATTATCAATCAGGCTGTCAAACAATCGTGAATTAACAAGGGATATAGTATGTTGAACGCCGTATTTTTTAGCAATAAGTGAGGCCAGCAGATTATCTTTATCATATTCAGTAATAGCAATAGAAACATCAGCATTTCGAATTTCAGCTTCTTCTAAAATAACATCGCTCATCATTTCACCTCGTATAATTTGGGTGTTGTTTAGATTTTCAGCCAAATTACGAGCAGCTTTTTTGTCATCTTCCAGAATTTTACAGGAAGCGATACCATCATCCTTCTCTAAAACATCTGCAATATAATAGGAAATGGCATTACCACCGAATATAAGTAATTTTTCAGTTTGCTTCATAATAACACCAAAATCGTGCAGAGTGTCAAAAACTTTGTCCTGCTCCACCAAAATAAAAATTTCATCATTACCATGAATAATTTCGTTCGGTTTAGCAAAAAAACTTTTGTGTTCGCGGATAATATGCATAACCGGACTATTATAATATTTTTTTATTTCGCTGATTTCTGTATTGATAAGAGGGCAATTATCCTGGCATTTGAAAGACAGCAAATATAATTTATTGTCTGCAAGAGGAAATACAGCTGTCGTTCCTGGAATTTCAACTAAATTTAAAATAGCTTTAGCAATTTCAATATCAGGAGAGATAACCAGATCAACGGGTAAATTTTTATCACTGTAAAGAGTGTTCCATAATGGATTGAGGAAGAATTCGGAATCAATTCTGGCTATTTTTTTGGGAATTTGAAACAGAGTATGCGCAACCTGGCAGGCAATTAAATTAACTTCGTCATTATCAGTGACCGCAATTAAAATATCCGCTTCGGAGGCTCCCATTTTTTCCATAATATCCGGGTGGGATATCGAACCATACATGGTCTGGACATCAAATTCCTTAGAGAGTTCATATAGGCGATCCTTGTCTATATCTGCCACGATAATATCATTGTTAGCTTGTGATAGGTAATCCACAATACTGCGTCCGACATTTCCTGCTCCGCCAATTAATATTTTCATAAATCAACTCCATAACCTTGTGTTGAAAAAAAATTACAAATAGCATCAACTGCTGTTGCATAGTCATATATTTTAGTATACAGTTCACGAAATTTTTTTGCATCGCGGAAATTTTTTGAATACCAGCAAATATGTTTTCTTGAAATGGAAATAGCCATTGTTTCGCCATAATAATCCACCATATCTTTCAGGTGCAGCAACAGTGTATTTAAAACGGTTTCCGGTGAAATTTTTGCAGGCATGGAACCATCATTAAGAAAACCATGAATTTGTCCGGGGAGCCAGGGATTACCAAGTGCACCGCGTCCAATCATAACCGCATCAGCATGAGTATAGTGCAGCATTTCTTTTGCAATTTCCGGAGATGTTACATCTCCGTTTCCAATAACTGGAATTTTCACGTTTTCTTTTACTTGTTTGATAATATCCCAATCGGCAGCTCCGGAATACCCCTGAGCGCGGGTACGTCCATGTACTGCAATAAAAGATGCTCCGCTATCCTCACACATTTTAGCAAACTGCGGAGCGTTAATCAACGTATTATCCCATCCTTTTCTGAATTTAACAGATACTTTTAATGACGTGGCACGAACCGTACTTTCTATAATTTCTGAAGCACGCTTCAAATCTTTCATAAGCGCTGCACCAGAATTATTTGCTACAATTTTTTTAACCGGACAGCCCATATTAATATCAATGGCATAAGCTCCGAGATCAGCAACTAATTTAGCCGCTTCAGCAAAAAGTAAGGGGTCGTTTCCAACCAATTGTACAATAACAGGATAAGGTTCACTTCTAACATCGGCAATGCGGTATGATTTGGCATTTTTGCGATTAATCGCATTAATTGCCACCATTTCTGAATAAAGATTAGCAATTCCTGCCGAGGCAACAACCTTTCTGAATGGCCTGTCTGTAATACCTGCCATTGGCGCTAAAAAAACACTGCTTTTTAATCCGAGAATTGAGCTCATTTTATTCCGCATTATTTAAAGCTTTTATCAATACAAAATAAACTTTGTCTAGGAATGAGTTTACGGCAAAATTAATTAACTCATTGTGCTTTAAGCTATCAGAACCGGCTATTTCCTTAATTAAACCATCCATGAGAAATAAATATTTGATAACAGCATCATGAAAAGAAGCATTATCATCAAAAGTCTTGCGAATTGCAGCAATTTGCCTCTTACTAAGTTTTGCTGTCAAAATATCCGTAAAAACAGAAGTTTGTCCGCCAAGATAATCATCCCATAAGTCAAAAATATCTGTTTCCAGATATAACTGGTCAATTTTAATACCGGACATTTTCAGTGTTTCCCGGATATGCTGTGCTAAAGAAATCAATTCATTTCGGTTAGGCGTTTGAAGATTAGGCACCGGAGAGTGAATAGACTTTTGGTCGTTTTTATATTTTGCAAACTGTTCATCATAATTGTGGAACATTGATGAAATCTCTTCTGCCGAATGTTGGACATCCGCGCGCAAAAGAGTAAGCTTATTTTGGATCGTATCTATATTTGTAAGTGTATTGTTGATATAAAAATTTTGTTCCTCTAAAAGTTTAACACCCTCTTTGCTGCTGGAAATTAAGACAGCAGAAGATGTGTTGATTTTATCTGAACTCCTTACAATTAATTCATTTGCTTCGGTAAATTTATCAATAACCTCAACAGCTTTGTCTTTAAGCGTATCCGTTTTTAAAGCCAGTTTTCCGCTTATATCCGTAATCTTATCAACAATAGTTTCAGCAATGTTTTGCAGGTCAAAATTTTTCACCTGAGTGAGATTTGTAAAAGAAATAAGTTTATCCGTTTCTTTGTTAAGAGCAATAATGACATTTTGCATACTTTTTACGACATATTCGCAACGACGCTCCAAATCTGCACGTTTATCGTCAAAAGTGTCACCGATACCATGCAACGCATGCTCTGTTTCCGTATTGACAGTCTTCAATGCACTGATTTGTTTTTTGGTCATCTTTTCCAACTCAACAGAATTTTTAACCAATTTATCAATTTCCTTAGAAATTTCCTGACCATAATTTGTTAACTTCTCAGCCAAAAGTTCTGAGTTGAGGTCAATAACCTTTGTTTGTGCGCTGATAAGCCTCTTTTGCTCTTCAACCCGGCCTTCCAAACTGGAGATACTTGTATCCATTCGTTTATAAAGGGCATCATATTCCTCGGCTGTTTTGTAAAAAGATTGTTCAATTCGGGCAGTGTTTTCGGCTGTCTTTTCTAGCATAGAGCTAATATGTTGTTGGCTGATGACGGTACTTTGCTCAAGCTGTTTTTTTACTTCGACCAGATTTTTTTGATTATCGCCGATATTGTTTTTAACTTTAACCGACAACGCTGATATCTCGTCTAAGAGTGGATTGACCTTACTCAAAAACATAGAAGCATTTTCAGCAATATCGGAAGAACACGTACGCATTGTATCAACGGAATTAACGGTTTTGTCCGTAATATATGAACATTTATCCGCCAACATTTTCACCCCGTCGTTCAGTTCGGTTAATGTTGATGCCGAATAATTGTCTAAAAGCTGCAAAATATTGTTAAAGTCTGACAGTCTGTTATTTAATTCTTTTTTTATGTTGTCAGATTGCTCTAAAACAGCCTTATTTTCTTTTTGCAACAGTTGAACTTGTTCCTGCAGTGTTTTAGCTAAAGCCTTTGTTTGTTTAGACGTCTCATCATCGGGATATAGGATATTATCAATATATCGGCTGAACAGTTCCGCATTTGCATTAAGTGTGGATGATCTGTCGATATAAGCCAACAGAAACCAGAGTAAAAACAGAGGAACAGTTATAGCCAGAATGAAAATTCCAAAATCGCCAGGAGTGATGGCAAGGACACTTTGCCAACCGATAAAATGCTCAATATAATAACCCAGGGCTACAATCCATAAAAGGGCTGTAATTCCCAGACAATAGGCAAAATTTTTATTAAGCCACAAAAAACGGGCAGGCATATCCTGTACGGATTGAGAAGTTCTCTTAAATTTATTGATATTTCTTGTATTTGTCATAAAAAATCCCCGGTTTCGCTAAAAAGACACATACCATAAACGAATATTTTTTTCAAATAAATTATTCATTTACTCTGTCGGATTTTGTCAGAAAATAAAAAATAGAAAGAAAAACAATAAAATTGAAAAATTTTTATTGATTTTCTAAAAAGTTTGGTTATGCTAGCAGACATCATAATGAAAATCACGCCGCTATAGCTCAGTGGTAGAGCACGTCATTGGTAATGACGGGGTCGCAAGTCCGATTCTTGCTAGCGGCACCATTTAGCAAAATTCCGCCATTTGAGCGGATTTTTTGCTTTTAAACAAACGCTTATTTAGTCCGATTTTTGAAGTTTTGAAAACAGCATTTTTAAACAAATTATCGGATTTTTTAATAAAAAGCCGATAAATCCAGGCATTTTATCTTTTAAAGCCCCTGTCCGATAAAAATTATTGAAAATTCAATTGATTCAGCATAATATTTTGATTATGGAAGTTTTGATTATAATAATTGCTGTTGTTTCATTTGCCATATATAAAATGTGGCACAATGCTAGGGTAACAAAACAAAATAAAGAACTAATTCAAAGTGTAACAAGTTTATCCAGAGGAACAGTTTCTGAACAGCATTTAATATTAACATTATTAAAATCAGGAATACATCCTCAATGTATTTTTCATGATTTATATATTACCAGAA
Organism: uncultured Acetobacter sp.; assembly: GCA_964416205.1. GTDB lineage: Bacteria > Pseudomonadota > Alphaproteobacteria > RF32 > CAG-239 > CAG-267. The sequence continues at coordinate 7,363 of CAYQDC010000032.1, forward strand.
ACGATGGAAAATTTTCACAAATAGATTTAGTCGTTGCAACAAGAGTTGGTATTATTGTTTTTGAGGTTAAAGATTTTAGCGGTTGGATTTATGGAAATGGCAACCAAACTAAATGGACTCAAGTTTTAGCTTATGGAAATGAAAAGTATAGATTTTATAATCCTATTATGCAAAATAATACCCATATTAAGCAGCTTCGCCAAAAGCTTAAAGAAGATGTTCCTTTTTATTCTGTAATTGTATTCTATGGCAATAGTGAGTTGCGGGATATTAGCTTTATTCCTAGAGGTACTTTTGTAACAAAATGGTATAGAGTCGTTGAGTTGGTTAACACAATTATGCAAGAAAATCCTTTAGCTAACTACAAAAATAAGTACAAAGTTGTTAAAGTATTAAAAGATGCTGTCGCTAAGGGCAGTATGTTAAAAACAGAAATTCAACATATAGAAAATATAAAAGATATGTTAGGTACAGATAGAATTTTTCAATAATAGATTGGAATTTGTGATGAAATATTTAAAACTAATTCTTGAGTTAAATATTGCATTCTTATCATCTATAAATGGTTAAATCCCCACCAAAGCTTTCACCTAAACAAAGAAAACAGTGGTGAAGAATAATTAAAGTCCATAAACAATAAATTTATCGGTTAAATTTTCCACTTTATGAGGTTGTGGCGCACTGCCAATACCCCCAAACGGCATTTGGGCAACAAGTTTCCATGTATCAGGGACATTAAAAGCCTTGGCAACGACCTCGTCAATAAGAGGATTATAATGTTGCAGATTCGCTCCGACAGATTGTTCTGCCAATGCTGACCAAATCATAAATTGCAAAATAGCATTGCCTTGATAAGCCCAATTATCAAAGTTATCGGCATATAAAGGGAATTGCACCTTTAATTTACCTGTTACAGTGGTGTCCGTAAAAAATAAAACAGTTCCATATCCTTTGGCAAATCCTGCAATTTTATCTGCAATGACGGCGTGTCTTTCCTGCGGTGAAACACTCAACACTGCATCTTTTGTCAGCTTCCATAAATGCGCATGTTCTGTTCCGAATAAAACAAGCAAACGGGCGGATTGGGAATTAAAAGCACTTGGATATAGCTCCATACATTTGACAATAATATCTGTAATTTTTTTAGGCATAAGTGGGCAATTTTTATTGATGTTATAAAAACTGTGCCGCAATGCAAATAGATCTAAAATATTTTCCATTTTTTCTTCTCATAAATGAAAAAGAGCCGGACTGGCCGGCTCTCTAAACGAACTATTGTCTGTTAGTGCCGAATAATCTCAGCAGAGCCATAAACATATTAATAAAATCAAGATACAACGATAAAGCACCGGCGATAGCACCTCTTGCCGCAATATCTCCGCCCATGTTATTGGCATAATATAAAGATTTCATATTTTGTGTGTCATATACTGTTAATCCGGCAAAAATCAAAACAGTCAGATAAGACAAGGTATAATCAAGTCCGGAACTCCTCATAAAAATGTTGACAATAGAAGCAACAATTAAACCGATAACGCCCATATATAAAAAACTACCCCATCCGCTTAAGTCTTTTTTTGTCGTATAGCCATAAAGGCTCAAAGCGCCAAAAGTTGCAGCCGTAATCAGAAAGATGCGGGCAATACTTGCGCCAGTATAAATTAAAAACAACGGTGACAGAGACAAACCCATCAAAACGGAATATCCCCAAAACATGGCTTGAACTTGTTGCAATGTACCTCTTTGCAAAACCCAGCCGAATGCGAAGACCAAAATGACCGGCGCAAAAAGCATCAGCCAGCCCAATCCTGTATATCCGTTAGCATTAACAAACAGTCTTAACAATGATGAATTGGCGACAAAATAAGCTGCCGCCGCCGTAGCGCATAGTCCGCCGGCCATATAGTTATATATTTTAAGCATGAAATTTCTCAGACCTTCATCAATAACCCGACTACCGCTATATGCTGCAAACTCTTTACTTTCTAACATAATTCGAAAATCCCCTTCTACTTTGAATTGTAATACACAATAAATATAGAGTATATTTGGCAAAAAATCAACATTGTTAACACCTGCTTATGTATAAAAACGACTGTAAAACAAAATAACAATGTTTTTATATAAAAAAGTAAGGCGAAAAATCGCCTCACTTTGTTTATACATACAATATCATGCCTGGTATAAACTTAAGCTGCTGCTTTGGCATGTTTTTCAGCAAACTCATTCATTTTACCAATAATATACGTTTGAGCGTCTGCTTCCAAATATGGATGCATCGGGATGCTGATAGCTGTTTTTGACAGTTTCTCGCAAACCGGCAAACTTCTCGTGTTCCATTCAGCATAAGCAGTTTGAGTATTAACCGGTCTCGGATAATATGCCCCGCATGGAATATTATTTTCTTTTAGGAAATTCATTAGTTCATCTCTGTCTTCGCAGATAACGGTATACAAAGCATAAACAGATGTTGCCTCATCCAAAACCCTTTGTTTTCCGAAATAAGCACTCAACTCTGTATCATATCTCTTGGCGATTTTTGCCCTTTTAGCCAATTCATCGTCAAAAATTTTTAGTTTTTCTAACAACACGGCGCCTTGGAATGAATCCATCCGTCCTGTCAGACCAAGTCTGATATTGTCATAATGGTCGGTTGCACTCATACCGTGTACACGGCATGATTTTAATAATTCATTTTCTTCTGCTGAATTTGTAAATACGGCGCCACCATCGCCATAACAGGCCAAAGGCTTTGTTGGATAAAAGGAAGTTGCTGTCATATCCGCAATAGAACCAGCCTTCTTACCTTTATAAGTTGAACCATAAGCCTGAGCGGCATCACTCAAAACTTTCATACCGTTATCATGGGCAATTTGTAAAATTCTGTCGTATTCACAGGGCGAACCAAAAATATCTACGGCTATAACCGCTTTAAGATTTAATTTGCCTTCTTTTTTCACGATATCAATAGCTTTTTGCAAATCAGACGGATCCATTGTAAAGGTATCCGGTTTGGAATCAACAAATACAGGTGTCGCACCGAGCAAAGCGACGCATTCTGCTGAAGAAACGAACGTAAACGAAGATACAAAAACTGCATCACCTGGTTTAACGTTCCATGCCATCAAAGCCAGTGTTAGGGCATCTGTACCCGAAGCACAGGTAGCACAATATTTAACACCGGAGTAATTAGCCAGCTGCTCATCTAATTCTCTGGTTTCAGGCCCCTGGCAATAAGCACCATGATCAAGAACTTTTTTTAGAGAATTTAGTATCTTCTCCTGCCCAATAACCTGTTGCGCTGTAGCGCAGTCAAAAAGATTGATTTTTCCGGTATATATGTCAGTCATCATTTATTTACCTCTCTGAAAATTAAACATGCCGTCATAATAGCGAGATAATTTTGTTTTGCAAAACACAAAAAATTTCTAAATTGTAACAAAAGAAATATAAACATTCAAAAAAGCAAAATTAAAAGTTGATTTGTTAAATAATCAGATTATATTAAAGCGCAATGTCAGTACTAACATATATAGAGGAAAGCTTGACAAGAAAATTATTGAGATATGCTGTTCTGATACTGCTACTTGGCAGTTGTGGTTGTGCTGCCACGAGAGTGGATAATTGCAGTATGGAAAGCAATGTTGGGAATGATAATGTTGAAGAAAACAAAGTCAGCACATTGGAAAGCTATAATCGGGCAATGTTTTCTTTTAATACGAAAGTGGAAAAGTATGTTCTGCGCCCGATGGCCAGAGGGTATCGGGCGATTACCAGTGATTATATCCGTCAACGGATAACCAATTTTTTTAACAATATAGATGAGCCTGTATCTGCGGTTAATCATTTATTACAGGGGGAGTTTGCTGATTCAGGAAAAAATGTGGGGCGCTTTGTTGTAAATACGACATTGGGCATTGTCGGCTTATTCGATGTTGCCAAAGATATGGGGTTGGAGCGGAATTCTACGGGATTTGATGAAACACTGGCAACATGGTGCGTTCCAGACGGTCCCCTTGTAATGTTACCGATTATTGGTCCGAGTACACCAAGAGCAATGACAGGGTTTGTCGCAGACGGATATACATCGCCAATGTACTGGGTAGCTCATGAGAGCGACGGCGAGGATGTGTGGATAGTATATTATACATTGGGTGGGCTGAAGTACCTGAATATGTATGCGGAAAATCTGAAACTGCTTGAAAGTTTGGAAGAAGGAGCCATTGATTATTATGAAACTGTAAAATCAGCATATCTGCAAAATCGGAAAAAATTAAAAAGATGTGGCCGCCACGAAGAAATAAGTGTACCGGAGTACGATTTTGATATGGATGATATGGACGATGAATAGACAGAAAGGTAGTGTTATGAAAAAAATATGTGGTATTCTTATAATGTGTTTGTGCTTTGCCGGAATAATACGCCCGGTGCAGGCAGATATTGATAAGAACAAAGCGGTGGAAATGATTGAAAATCTAACAGGAAAGGGGATTGAAGAGATAGTTAATTCTAATGCTTCATCTCAGGAAAAGAATGAAATTTTCAGAAAACTTTTTTCTGAAAATCTGGATTTGGATTTTATAGGTCGGTATGTATTGGGCAGATATTGGCGAACTGCTTCGGCAACCCAGAAGAAAGAATTTATAAATTTGTACAGAGAATTCAATGTTATAACCTGGTCAAAACGATTTGATGAATTTAAGGGAAAAAAGTTTGTTTTTGACGGAACATCGTCGGCCAGTAATCCTGACCAAATATTTGTAAACACAAAAGTTACGATGGGTGAAGGTGCTCCAGTCAGTGTGAAATGGCGCGTGTATGATCGTAATAATAAGTTGAAAATCATTGATATTATAATTGAAAATGTAAGTCTGGCACAAACTGCAAGAAATGAATATACTGCATTCATTGCCAAATCACCCAACGGCTTGGATGGACTGTTAGAAAATTTACGCGAAAAAATCAGGCAATAATATTTTGTTTTAACAATTTTTTTACGATTCGCATACTAAAAATAGTTGACTTTTGTTAAAAATAATGGTAACATACCCCATGGTATTATTCTATTAAAAGTAGGTATGTGATGATGAAAAAACTGATATCAATTGTAGTTGCCACTTTGGGTTTACTATACTCTGGAGCCACATGGGCGAAAGTTTGTGACCTCGGAGATACGAGTTGTGATACGAATGGTTTTTTTGGAGTCGGAGACGGCGGGTGCGATAATTCTTATAGTCAGTGTGATAACCCGCGTGTTGGTGCGACATATTGCTATAAAGATGGCTCTGCACTGTATCAGGACGACAACTGTTGTACCACATTGGTTTCAAATAGCGGATATCAGGAATGTTCAATAGATGATGGTTTGGTTGGGTACGGACAATCTTGCACAGGCGCCACGAATAATATCACATACTGGGAATTTTGCGGCTGTGCTTATGGCTTTGTTGAGATTAACAGTACAAACGGTACCGACGATGAGATTCTGTATGATGGCGAAGGCAATAAGATTATAAATCTTGACGGCAATTTGGTTCCGTATGATGCACGGTGTTCCTATGATGCTACGCTGTATAGCGGGAAATGCCGTTTTTCCGAATGTAATACAGACAGGCGCTTTTTCTACGAAAATTCCGGTGATTATTGTAAATACAGAGAAGATACAAGATGCGGTGGCTTTGGCTGTTTGCAGGTGTATGACTGTAATCACGATGAAATAAATACCGGAAAAGAATATTATCGTAACGACAGTACGGAATTGACCAGTGGACTGAATAACTTTATCCCATATTTGTCAACAGACCAGTTAAGCAACGAGCGTACAGCGGAAGGCGATGTAAAGTTGATTGAAGGTCTTGATTCCGCGGGAACTGGTCTGATAACAACCGATTATAATGTGACAAATAAAATAGTATGTGCATACGCGCAATCGAATGGAACCGGAGAAGATACCGGAGGAGGGCTGAGCTGTAATGATGTTCCCAACTATTGTTATTTGTGGACAGGATGTAATAATGTCCGTAAGTGGTATAGCAATCACGTCAATGAAGGTGTTATCTACGAATCGGAAGAAGCTTATCTCAAATGGATGACTAATGTTGAAAATCAGAATGGATACAGTTACAGTGCGACGTATGCAAAGATTAATCCGTATCATGAGGCTTTTTTGAAGGATATAAACCCGAATTATGGCGTTTATACGCCAAAAGAAGGCAGTCTCGATGCAGATAATGGTTCTTCTTGTATAAATGGTGTGGGCTGTCGTATTATCAACGCCAATAACGGTTGTACTTATATCACGACCAATTGCCACCAGGCTGATGCCCAGCACCAATGCTGGAAGAAAATAACGTGTAGTGAAGAAAACAGATTCTACAGCTCATTCATAAATGCTGCACAGACAGATCTTTATGAAAGCTCGTTGAATGCACCTTATTGGGATGAATTTTATTCCGGGTTGGAGGATAAGGAAATATATCCGGCCTGCATATATGAAATTAACGAATGTAATGATGCTTCCGGATGTTACAGGAAAACAGGTTGCGAAGAATCATTTGAGGATATTCGCAATCACGAAGAGATAGAAACTGACTGGGAGCCGTGGTTTGGCGAGATCCGTGCATTGTGTAACGATGCAACGAGATGTTATAAGGCAACATCATGCGAAGCCAGTGTTGGTGCTTATAGTTCGCAGCCTAATACGTCATTCTTTGTAACAATCAGTTCAACGGCAACTGGTCTCACCTGTTACCGTGGTCAGGAATGTTATCTTGAGACTGGTGCCTATACTTCTACGCCAAATACCAGTTTCTTCTATGTAATCACGTCCTCGGCGTCTGGTTCAACCTGTTATCGTGGTCAGAGTTGCCACACCGCCGGCGGTGCATACAGTTCTTCTCCGAATACTCAGTGGTTCTATGTGAACAGTTCCATATCATCCGGTTCCACTTGTTACCGTGGTGAAGGCTGTAAAGATTTGGATTCTGGTGCATATAGTACAAGCCCGAACACCAGCTTCTTCTATACAATAGGCTCCCTCGCTTCTGGATCGGGTTGCTATCGTGGTACAGGTTGCAATATCGAGGCCGGTGCCTATACCTCTATGCCAAATACCAGTTTCTTCTATGTAATCACGTCTCAGGCGACTGGTTCAACTGCCTATCGTGGCCAAAGTGCTCATATTGCCGCCGGTGCCTATAGTTCAGCGCCAAACACCAGCTTCTTTATCACCATTAGCTCGTTAGCATCCGGTTCCACATCATACCGTGGTGAAAGCGTCAATGAGGCTGCCGGTGCCTATACTTCTATGCCAAATACCAGCTTCTTCTATGTAATCACGTCCTCGGCGTCTGGTTCAGTCACCTATCGTGGTCAGAAAGCCCATACTGCTGCCGGTGCCTATAGTTCAGCGCCAAACACCAGCTTCTTTATCACCATTAGCTCGTTAGCATCCGGTTCCACATCATACCGTGGCGAAAGCGTCAATGAGGCTGCCGGTGCCTATACTTCTACACCAAACAGCGCTTTCTTCACTGTAATTAAGTCCATGGCATCCGGTTCTACGTGTTACCGTGGGCAGTCATGCTCTTCAACAGCAAGCGCGACGCCAAATACATCATTCTTCCATCATAATATGTCTGTGGCGTCTGGTTCAACCTGTTATCGTACAAGTAGCTGTAATACTGGAGTTGGTACTTATAGCTCCTCGCCGAATACGAGTTTCTTCCTGGTCTTTACATCAGCAAACGCCCAGCAGGACTCCGCCTGTTATCGTGGACGTAGTTGCAATACCAGTGCCGGCGCATATACGTCAAACCCGAACACCTCGTTCTTTAACACGATTCATTCCGTGGCAACAGGTTCAACCTGCTACCGTGGTATCAGCTGCCGCACAAACGCCGGTGCGTACTCTGCAAAACCGAATACACAATTCTTTAGCATAAGTACATCTTACGCTTCAGGTTCAACCTGCTATCGTAACAGCAGTTGCAATTTTGCCTCTGGTGCGTATACTTCTGCGCCGAATACCAGCTTCTTTAACACTGGTCATTCTATAGGTTCCGGCTCCACCTGCTACCGTGGAATCAGCTGTCGCACAAACGCAGGTGTATATAGTACAAGCCCGAATACACAGTATTTCGTAACAGTTCGTTCGCTTGCAAGTGGTTTAACCTGCTATCGTGCAACAAGTTGTGCGACCGACCGGGCCACGGCAACCAAGAGCAATATTAACTCCAGCTACTTCTACATTGGAGTATCCTCCGCATCTGGTGCAACCTGTTATCGTGCAACGGCATGTAACAGTGAGAATCAGTGGAGCAGCTCTGTTCCTAATACGACATACTTTACCTATACGTCGCAGTCCACACAATATAATGGTACGTCTGGCTCATCAAGTACGCTGACCTGCTATCGTGCAACCGGCTGTTCTGGCTGCACAAGCGAAAAAGATAGTACTAACTTCAATTATACGAATAGTTCAGCATATACAAGTGCTAGCAATCAGATAACCTGTTATTACGCCAACAGCTGTAATTATGGAACATCATGCGATACAACCTACTTTAGCTATACAACAACAAGTAGTGGTTGCGGTGTCAGTGGCTGTGTTAATACAAATTCTGTAGACAGGAATACGTGCTATATTCCTTCATCTGAAACGAGTAATGACGATTACGCCTACTACACATGGGGCAACGAAAAGTCTTGCGGTGGAGTAAGTGCCTTGGGAATCACTGGTTGTAATGAGAGCAACGGGTCGTATAATAACTCTTATGGATATTATAGTACAGTAACGGATAGTAATAGCGGTCAAAC
>CAYQDC010000033.1:0-15657 GCA_964416205.1 uncultured Acetobacter sp.
GACATATATTTTATTCAAATTGTTTATGGATATATTTCTTAAACCTCGTTCAACATTTGTTTCTTTAATTGAGTGAATAAAAAAAGCCAGTTACGCTGGCTGAACGCTTTTTATTGTCAAAAATTGTATAGGCGGATTTGGTGTTTTGCGCATTAGGAAAAGCCAATTTGACTTTAGGTGGCCGTTTTCTATCTGGTTCAGCTGTAAGTATTCGCTGATTTTGTTTAATAATAAGTAAATGTCTTTAATTGTCAAAAGTATTTTGGCAATGATGAAAAGGTGCGCCAGGGCTGACGGCAGGAAAAGCTTTGGAGAAAGGTGGAGATTTTGCTTGCAATTATTAAATTTAATGCTTATTCTGACGCTTGTTTTGGGGAAATTATAAGAGTTTTGAGATGATTATGGAAAGTGTTGAAGAGAAGAAAAAAGGCGACTCATTAGGGGAGACTTTTAAAACCGTTATCTATGCTATTGTAATTGCCGGGTTTATCCGCACCTTTTTGTTTGAGCCATTTAAAATTCCGTCTGGGTCTATGTATCCGACACTTGAGATCGGTGATTTTTTGTTTGTTTCCAAATATACTTACGGTTATTCGCGCCATTCTTTTCCGTTTAGTAAACCTGCTTTTGAGGGGCGGGTATGGGCAGATTTGCCCGAACGTGGTGATGTGGTTGTTTTTAAATATCCTGGGGATAATTCTACCGATTTTATCAAGCGGATTATCGGGCTACCGGGTGATACTGTACAGATGGTTGATGGTCGGCTGTTTATTAACGGCGAAATGGTTAAACGCGAAAAGGTGGGACAGTATACCATTGACGAGTATACCGTTTTGCCGACTTCTTATACTGAATATGTGGAAACATTGCCTAACGGAAGGAAACATCGGATTTTGGAGCTTTCTGACGATAAGACGGTGGATAATACCATAGAATTTAAAGTGCCAGCTGGACATTATTTTATGATGGGCGATAACCGCGACAATTCTAATGACTCACGCAAAGACGTTGGATTTGTGCCGTTTGAGAATATTGAGGGCAAGGCGCGCTTTTTGTTTTATTCGCATGATGATACAATGGTGTGGTATAATCCGATAAGCTGGATTGTCGCCATTCGTTGGGATCGTTTGTTTAATGTTATCCGTTAGGCTTCGTAAGTAAGCCAGCTGGAAAAATGGGGATGAATTTGCCTCCGTTTTGTGTATAAAAAAAGCTTATGGGAAGCGTGCAGGTTGGGCTAATTGGGTGTAAAAGCAGGCGAGATAAAAAAGGAGACAAAAAAACACCATCCATTTAAGGGTGGTGCTGTTTGAGAAACTTACCGACTTACCATCGACAATCCGCCAATTACGGGCATGTTGTAACGGAGGATAAGTTTCATTGTGTCTCTTTGACGGCGCCAGCGTTTGAAGATATTTTCCTTTTCTTCGGGATGGATAGCAGCGAAAAACTGTTTCCAATCTAGACGGGAGGCTTGAGCTTCTTGTGCGAACCAATCCAGATGCCGTGACCATTGTCCGGGTTGGGCGAAATGGCGGAAAATTTCCTCTTTTGAGGCGTATTTTTCCACCCATTCTCTGGCTAGCTTCTGCAGCAACATGCGCTCCTGGTGATTTCAGCTACCAACCATGTAGCCTTCCAGGGGGTCGCCGTTAGCTGTCAGATAACGGGCAAGGCCGAAAGCTATCGCCAAAGCGTGTTTTCTGGTTCGTTCATACTCCAATGCCACTGGCAAAGCTTTGACAATGAAGTCTTTACATTCTTTGTCCATTAATCCTGGCTCGCCACCTATATAGCCGTTTTGTGAAGCGTATGTTTGGTAAGCTTCGGGTAAGGCGTCAAAAGTTGGCGTTTGATCGTCGCGATGAAGTACGGCACCATTGGAAATGCGTTGCATGGCAATTTCCATCATAATGGCACCAAGATGTGCATTGCGGTGCATAACTTCACGCGGAAACAGAGACATGAATCTCATAAATTTGCAACCGATGCGAGTGCGTTGGTCTGCACGATAAGCCATATTGGGTAATATCGTGTTATTTACGATATCCTCCCAGTTGCGGTTTTGCAAGGTTGTACCGGTTTCTTTCTCTAGATAATTGATAATAATGTCCATAATTAATTTTTTTAATATAATAATTTAATATAATAATATTTTGTCGAGAATAAGTATACAATATTTTGGGGTATAGTGCAAGTTTTTTTGTACAAAAAATAAAGACAAGGAGGTGGGCGAAAAAAAAAGAAAAATCAGTTTTGTGGGTAAAAAATTGCTTGCATTTTCGTAAAATCGGTCTTATTTTGGCAACAAGGTAATTAACCTGGTGGCAGTGTGTGGCTGCTATCCTTGACAAAAAGGTTTGGAAAATTTTATGATTGGTAATATACAGAAATTAGAAGAAAAGCTTGGATACCATTTTAAAAATCCTCATCTGTTGGAACAGGCACTGACTCATGCCAGTTGGACGCCCAATATTCATAAAAATTATGAACGACTTGAATTTTTAGGAGATCGTATTTTAGGTGTTACTGTGGCTGATATGTTGTGCAAAATGTTTGCCAACGAGCCAGAGGGGAATTTGTCGCAACGTTTTGTTGTGCTGGTATGTAAGGAAACGGTGGCGGAAGTAATGCGTGGACTAGATGCCGATAAGTATATTATTGCTCAGGACAGTAGCGTTTCACGCAGTGTGCATGTGATGTGCGATATTGGCGAAGCTATTATTGCGGCGATTTATATGGACAGTGGCGATATGAATGTGGCACAGGAGTTTGTGCGTCGCAACTGGTTGGCACTGATTGATCGCGCTTCCAGGCCACGCAAGGATTTTAAAACGCAGTTGCAGGAGGAGGCTTGCCATCGGGGGTTGACGGTGCCAGCGTATAAGATGTTGAAAAAAACAGGTAGCGACCATGAGCCGGAATTTCAGGTAAGAGTTAGTGTTGGGGTAGGACTGGTGGCCGAAGGTTGCGGACGCAACGTTAAGATGGCCGAGCAGGAAGCGGCTCATGCCATGCTAATGCAGCTGGGAGTTATTAATGGCTGATAAAAAGGAACAAGACCGGTTGGGACAGAATGGCAGGGAAACTCGTTGCGGATTTGTGGCATTGCTGGGAGCACCGAATGCTGGAAAATCCACACTAACAAATAATTTTGTCGGTTCCAAAGTCAGCATTGTTTCACCTAAGGCACAAACGACTCGCACAACAATTAAGGGAATTGGTATTTGGCATAATACACAGATTATTTTCTTGGACACGCCTGGAATTTTTAAGCCCAGACGTCGGCTAGATCGAGCAATGGTTGCTTCTGCCTGGTGTGGGGTCGGTGATGCGGATATAACAGTTTTGGCGGTTGATACCAAGCGTGGGTTTGATGATGAGACACGGGCGATTATTGCTAAACTTAAGGAAAATAAAATTCCAGCGTTGCTGGTGCTGAATAAAATTGATCTAGTAGCAGATGAAAAAATACTCAAACTTTGTGCCGAGTTGAATGAAGCGTATGCTTTTGGAGAAACTTTTATGATTTCGGCGCTTACAGGTAAGGGAACGGATGAATTCTACGATTATCTGGCGGCACATTTGCCCATAAGTCCGTGGTATTATCCAGAAGAACAAATGTCTGATTTGCCACTCAAGCTGTTGGCGGCGGAAGTGGTCAGAGAAAAGTTGTTTTTGTATCTAAGGCAGGAACTTCCTTATGCGTTGACGGTGGAACCTGAATTATGGGAACGGCGGGCAGATAATTCGGTCAGAGCGGAGATGACAATTTATGTGGAACGTGACAGTCAGAAAAAAATTGTTCTTGGGCGCGGTGGAGTATTGGTTAAAAAAATCGGGCAGGCAGCGCGACTAGAGTTGGAAAAATTACTGGAAGAGCGAATCCATTTGTTTTTGTTTGTCAAAGTGCGTGAGAATTGGGGGGATGATCCTGCTCGCTATGCTGAGTGGAATTTGGATTTCCGGGCATAAACAGCGAAACGGTGTGTCGATTGAACATGATATTGTGAGTAAGATTAGATGATGTTGCTGAGGCATTTCAAATGGCTACTGAATCGTAACCATGCTGTGCGTTTTTTTATGCGGGGAGACAAAGATTGGAAACAACATATTTTTCATATTAATTTCTTGTGCTGGTCGATAGATGAGATTTGGTTAAGAAAAATTACTGTGTTGTCACATCGAAACCACCGAAAAAAGGAGGATGAACCATGCGCCATTATCGTTTGAATAATATCAAGCTGCCTTTGGAGATTGCGGAAGATGATGTTTTGCCGCAGGTGTTGCGGAGGCTCGGTACGGCGGTGGTGTACAATTTCAGGATTGTGAAAAAGTCACTAGATGCACGGCATAAAGATCGGCTGTTTTGGGTATATGCGGTAACATTTGATTATGATGGCGCTTTATTTGCCGGCGGTGATTTAATAGAGGTTAAACCAGGGGAAATTCTTGATTTTGGCAATTGGAAGACGGTTTGGCGGTATAGTGAACGGCGGCCTGTGGTGGTTGGTTCAGGGCCGGCTGGCATGATGGCGGCGCTGTGTTTGGCGGAGGCAGGGGCGCGCCCGATTGTGTTGGAGCGAGGTGCTATAGTGTGCGAACGGCAAAAGGCGGTGCAGCGCTTTGGGGAAATGGGTGAATTTTCTCCGGCAGCAAATGTGCAGTTTGGTGAGGGAGGGGCCGGGACTTTTTCGGATGGTAAGCTGATGACCGGCATTAGAAAAGATAGCCATACTTTCAAGGTGTTGCATGAGTTTGTGGCTGCTGGTGCGCCAAAAGAGATTTTGTATTTGGCTAAACCGCATATTGGCACCGATTATCTGGCGAAAATGACCGAGAATATTCGTCATAAAACGGAGGCGATTGGCGGAGAATATCGTTTTAACGAGTTGCTGGTTGATTTGAGGCTTGCGAAGAGTGGAGATGGTGATAAACGGCTGACGGCAGCCGTGGTGCAACGGGCTGACGGTTCACTCTATGAGCTGGAAACTGATGTACTGATTCTGGCGCTAGGGCATTCGGCACGTGATACGTTTAAGATGCTGTTTAAACACGGGCTTTACATGACGCAAAAACCGTTTGCTGTCGGAGTGCGGATTGAACATAAGCAGACCGATATCAATCTGGCACAATATGGCAAAAAATATTGCTCATCTCCTTACCTTGGGGCGGCAGATTATAAGCTGGCGGAACATCTGGATGACGGGCGTTCGGTTTATACGTTTTGCATGTGTCCGGGAGGGATGGTGGTGGCAGCAACCAGCTTGCCCGGGCATGTAGTTACCAACGGCATGAGTGAATTTGCACGCGATAAGGAAAATGCCAACGCTGCGGTACTGGTCAATGTTGACAAGAGGGATTTCGGGTCGGCGCATCCTCTGGCTGGTATGGAATTTCAGGAAAAACTGGAGAAAAAAGCGTTTGAACTTGGTGGTGGAAATTATTTTGCGCCGGTGCAGACGGTAGGGGATTTTCTGGCGGGACGACGGACGCGACGGCTTGGACGAATCATCCCGTCATATAAACCTGGTGTGAAGCCGGCTGATTTTAAGAAGCTATTTACTGAGCCTCTGTACAGAGCGTTGCAGGAGGGGATTCGGCGAATGGATAAAAAATTGCATGGGTTTGCAGCAGATGATGCGGTGTTGACGGCGGTGGAGAGCCGATCTTCTTCGCCGGTGCGTTTGGTGCGCAGTGCTGATTTTATGAGCAACATCGGCGGGATATATCCCATTGGTGAAGGAGCGGGATATGCCGGCGGTATTACCAGTGCAGCGGCAGATGGTGTCAGGTTGGCTGAAGCGTTGTGTCGAAAAAAAAGCAGGTGGCGAATGGAATAAAAAATCCCCTGCGTAAGGTTGGAACGCAGGGGAAAAGAAAAAACATAAAAAGATTTTGACACAAGAGAGCGCTTTATAGCGCTTTTAAAACAGCAGGCTGTTGACAAAGCGGCACTTGTAAGTGCGGCGAAATTCTGCTATTTTGTATTCCAAAGGTTTCCGGTTTTTGGCGAAATAAAACAAAATTCTTGTTTTTTTCGTTTCTATCCGTGATTTTGCGACTGTTACCTTTTCCGAAAGTGGGACAAACATGCAGTGAGTAATGTCAAAAGCATATTTATCTATTCCGTTGACGGTAATCGCCGGATGATGTATTTTGCACGCTGTGCCATCTTCGTCAAATTGACGGGTTAATACGGCAAAATACATATTTTCACTATTACACAACAACAGGTTGGCAAAGAAGTCGAGCGAAAATTCAATTTCCGCAATCGGTAGATTTTTTTTATTCATAATTTTTTAATAATTTGGTTTATGGCAAGTTTTGTAGCACAAAATTTTGTCTAAATCAAGTTTTTTTTGATTTACAGATAATTTTTTTTGCAGTATACTGTTTTTATGCAGGAGTGGCCGGTTTGGTCGTGTATTGGTTGAAGATATATTTTTGAAAGGCGAAATGATGGCCGGATGGAGGGTACTAAGTAATTCAGAAGCACTTAAGGCACTGTTTAGATTGAAACAGGCAACACGTACCTATCGGCAGAAGGCGAATGCGGCAAATGCCTTGCAGATGAAGGACTGTTTTTCCGAAGCGGCAGTTGTGGCAGCCAAAGATGCTGAGACATGGACGGAGATTATGCGTGAGGCTACTAATGGTGCTTTGAAATGGGCGATTGAAGCGGTAGATACGGAAAAGCTGAAGGCACTGATTCCGGATAGTCCCGTTTGTGATTTGTTTGATTCTGAAGAGGTGGATAAGTTTAGGAAATATTTGAAAGAGTGTGCTTCTTTGGATGCTAGAATTGCTAAAGTGAAGCAGTCTTTTGGTGGAAAATTGCAGTCTGGTAGCGGAATCAAAGTTAAAGAAGAAGATGTGAAAGTTGGAGAGTTACGGAGAGAAATTACGGCAGCAATTAAACGAGACAAAAAGTTAAGCGAGGCGGAAAAGGAGGAACGATTGCAGGCATTGGCTGCGGCAAGAGAAATTAAAGTGCAGGCCAAGGGAGCTAAGTGCAAGTTTTTTTTCGGAGATTTTACCGTAGATACCGTGCTGGCGCGTGACGGGGTGCAACTGGAAGGGAAGTTTTCCAAATATGCCGGATTAAGTGCGGAAACGGTTAAAACGCTGAAAAACGGCAAATATGTGACGACGGCGGGACTTCAGGTTAAAAGTGCCAAGGCTGCCGATGCCAGGGCTGCCAAAAAACAGGAGGCCGAAGAGAAGGTATATAAAAAATTGTTAGATGACAGAACTGAGAAAGAGGCAAAAATGCCGCAGATGGTGAAAAATTTGTTTGGGTCGGTACTGCCGGAAAAAGTATTTGATGATGTAGGGGGAAATAATTTACTGGCCTCAGTATGTCAAGAGCCGCAAAAGGCAGAAGCCGCATTTTGTCTTTGCCTGGCCAACGGCGTTATGAACAGTTATTCGGTTTGGAGCCTCTTCCGCGAAAAAGATAAGAAGGATTGTTTTGATAAAAGTAGCTATTATGAAAAGTGTCTGCAAAGTACCGTGCGCGAGCATAATATTTCACCGGCAGAGCAGGCTGAACTGTTGTATGCCGCTTATAGTGACAAATCCAATCAGGATTTGAAGACGTTGATTACCAAGCGGGTTATAGCCTTGGCGGGAATGGTGTTGCCTTATGAAGAGGCTAAAAAGATGTTGCAGCAGGAAGTTTACAAAAGCGGTATGGCGATACGGTGTAATGATCGGTTTGACTGGGATAAATTTGTTTTTATGAATCAGGTGCTGGGGGAAGACGGCTATAAGATTCAGTTGTGCGAGTTGCCGGTCAACCATAAAGCTACAAAAGAAGCAAAACCCCTCAGTGAGGAAATCTTAGCCGATATGCATCGGGCAGACGGTATTAAGGCATTTAAAAACAAGGAAATTGCGTTGATGTACCGTCTGGGGGAATTGAGAAGGAATAAACCAGGGGTGGATTTGGATAATCCGGGGTCATCACCACAAACGCAAAATCTTTACAATACGTTTATGCAGGTTTTTTATAATGCTGAACCTCATCGTTCTGGCGGGTTGTATGACAAAACTTACGAATTGCAATGGCGGGCGTTTGTTGATGATGAAGGTAATATGCAGAAGGCTGATGCCGTGTATGCCTATTTTGACAGCGAAGCGGGGCGGGCAGGGACAAATAAGGCAGATACACTCACTCGTTGGCTAGGTAATTTGGAAGAGGGAAAATATATAGACCCCGATAATCCTCTAATCTCGTCCAGTGCACACCATGTTTTTTACCGCCGGTTTGCGGGTGTTCTGAATAATCCTGTTGCCGAGGTTAATGCCGTGGATAACGTGACACCGGTTATTTCCATGCATCCGGCTGACATTGATTTACATAAAGACGAAGAACACCGCTTTGATATGAAAGAGGTTTATCTGTTTAAGCGAGACAACGTGGTTATGACAGGTACGTTTAACAAAGTGAGGAAAGAAGATGTGCTGTTGGTGCCGATGGTGATGAAAAGGCAGAAGGATGGAAGCTTTCGGTTGCTGATGGAACCTGATACGTTGCTGGCAACTGCCGAAATGACAGTAAAAGAGCCGAAGGTAATGGGGCGTAGCAGTGGTGTGCCTGAGAAAAGTTTGTGGAAAGATTTGTCACAAGCAAGGGGGGATTTCCTGAATAAAAGACCTCCCAATGATGGAGAGGAACGATGATTCCATCGTGCAGATATACGGTAATTAATATCATGAAGGAATGTTTGAGATTTGCAATGGTTACGATGCATAGAGGTATTTAGGATGACCAAAATGCTTTATGATAAATGACGTTAAAAGTATATTACATACAGGCAAATTGAAATTGTAAATGTTGTATTGTATTGGCGCTAAAGTATCGCCGTAAAGTGTTTTACGGAGGCAAGTGCAACGAAATAGTAAAAATATTAAATGAATTATGTATATGAAAATGAGGAAATATAGTAGAAGAGGAGGCTTCTCCAGATCATAATTGAGCCATCATATATATCTTTGTAGAAATACCGCCGAAGATTAGTGTCTCAAGCTTTAGGGAATTTTTTAAAGGCAAGAGTAGTTTAATGAGATATGAGAAATGTGGCGACATAAAATACCAGTATTGCAACCGGGAATCTTGGTGTCGTGGTAGCTAACTTTAGATTTAAACGCCTCGTTTACGTGAAAATAGTAACAGATTTTGTCTGTCAGACACTTGTAACTTCGTTCAAAGGGGCTTGTGTTAAAGGGTTATACACGTTAATAAAAAAAAGCTGGTTATGCCGGCGGGGTGCTTTTTTGTGGTTAAATTACGGGAAAATATTGAGAATGTTTGGTAGGCAGATACAATAACGGTAAGTTTATGCCGGCGCCTGATGCCGGATGGTGATTATGATTTGCTGAATTTGGGAGGCATAGCATGAATAAAAAGCTTTTGATTGCGGGAGGAATTTTGGTGGCGGTGGCTTGTGGGGCGGTGTGGATTGTCCTACCAGATGAAAAACCGCAGATGCTGGCAACGTATTGGGATGGCAAAAGCGCACTTGACCAGCCCGATAAGTCAGGGCGGCTGCCGTTATTAAAGGCTATTGACGCTGCTGATGTTGATGTAGTCAAATATTTGATTGCTGCTGGTGCTGATACCGATAAGAAGGATAGAAATGGTGTGTCGGCGCTGGTCCTGGCGGCAGCATCAGGGAATTATGATTTGTTTGCGGCAGTGGCTGTTGGGCACAAAGGTGACTTTAAATCTCCGCAGTTAATGGATAAGGCATTGGACGGAGGGAATTTGAAAATCGTGCAGATGTTGTTGGATTATGGTAGCGATGCTAATGCCATTTTGCAGTTCAAAGGTAAGCACAAGCCTGATGATATGCCAGATATGACAGATCCGCGCGTGGTTACGCCGTTGAAAAAAGCCGTGGCGATGGAAAGGGCAGATATAGCTGTGGAGCTTTTGGATAAAGGGGCTGATGGTGCCGGGTACTTTTTGCAGCAAGTGGTAAAGACTGGAAAGCCGGAATTGGTTAAGGTTTTGGGTGATAAAGCTGGGAATTTGCGTGTGTTGGAAGTTGAAAATATGGATTTGCTGACATACGCCGCCGACAGGGCGCCGATGGAAACGCTGGTTTATCTGATAGATAAAAATGCTGGTGATATTAATCAGGCTTTGCAGCAGGTTTTGCTGTACCGTAAGGGTGAGGTAGCCGATGATGAGCAAATGGTTGCGACAAGTGGTAACACGAGGGAGAAAGCGGATGATAAAACAGTGAGTAATACAAAGACGGTCGGAGATGATGCGGAGAGAGGAATGGTTGCTCCGGTAGAAGAAAAAGCGGAAGTTGTTGCTATGCTTTTGCAAAAAGGCGCGCGTCCGACGGTGGAGGCCATGGAGATGATGTTGGCTCGCAAGCAACCGGATATTTATCTAGCACTTGCCAAGTGTATGTCGAATCCAAATGTTACGGCGACCAGCAATGAAAGTATGCTGATGTATGCGATTGAACACGGTTATACTGATGCCGTGGTGTATTTGTTGGAGCAGGGGGCGGATATATGGCAGCCCGAAACAGACGGTAAGACGCCGTTGGGTGAAGTTATCCGGCTGGCTGAAAAATATCCTGAACTGCCGACTTTGTTTGAAAAAAAACTGAAAGGCGTAAATGAGCAGGGGTATGAAGGAGAGACAGCGCTGATGCTCTATGCGAAAGCGGGAGATGAGTTGGCATTTATGCGTCTGGTGCAAGGTGGTGGCGATATCTTTTTGACGGATAACGCTGGTAAGACGCTTTTGATGTATGCAGCAGAGGGAGGCAATGACAAAATTATGGATTATTTGCTGTATAATGGTATTGACATTGCGGCTAAGGATAATGCTGGGCGGACAGTGCTGATGTATGCGGCAGGTGCAGGAAATGATGCAATGGTTAAGAGTTTGTTGGAAAAAGGTGCTAAAGCTATCGAGGCTGACTATGAGGGAAAGACAGCGCTGATGTATGCGGCTGAAAAGTGTAAGCCGGAAACAATACGGCTGTTTCTTGACGGTGGTGAAGGTGTGACCAAAGTTGACAACAAGCAAAGAACGGCGTTGATGTATGCGGCGAAAAGTGGCAATGTACCGGCGGCGGCATTTTTACTGGAACAAAATAATGATGTCAGCCTGTTTGATGTTGACGGTATTTCGGTTTTGGCTTATGCCGCGCAGAGTGGCGATACAGAAATGATAAAATTAATAAAAACGTATGGCGGTGATATGTATGCAGCCGATAAATATGGGCGGTTGCCGCTGTTTTATGCCGTGAAAAATGGTAATGAAGAGCAGTTTGGTTTGTTGCACAATATCCATATGGCTTTTACCGAAGCTAATCGGAAGAATGGGAAGACGGTGCTGATGTATGCGGCTGAAGGCAATAATGCGGAGATTTTGCGACAAGTGTTGGGTGGTTCGAAACTTGTTCTGAATCGTAAAGACCGGCAAGGGCGGACAGCGTTGATGTATGCAGTTAATCGGGGGCGTCCGGATATTATCCGTGATTTTCTACAAAGTGGTGCTAATCTGGAAGCGCGAGATAATGCTGGCAAAACGGTGTTAATGTATGCGGCAGAAGGTGTGGTCGGCGTTAATATGGTTACTGTACTGCGCGGGTTGCAGGGACAGAATTCTTCGGTTATTCATGTTCGCGATAATGACGGTAAAACGGCGTTAATGTATGCTGCTGACGGGAAAAATAGCCAGCTGATTAAAGTGCATATGCTACTGGGGGCTGGTATGGATGCCAATGTTGCAGATAACACTGGTAAAACGGCATTGATGTATGCTGTTGGCAATGCTGCGGTGCGTGTTGATGTTCAGATGATAGATGAATTGCTAGAGGCAAGTAAAGATGTTAACCATAAAGATGATAACGGACGGACAGCGTTGATGTATGCAGCTGTGAATTCCGGCGCTGGTAGTAAGATATTGGATTTGCTGGTTGCCAAAGGAGCAGATGTAAATGCTACAGATAATACCGGTAAGACGGTGTTGATGTATGCGACTGAGGGTGGTGATATCGGCAAGGTACGTCTGTTGCTTGATGCAGGTGCCAAAACCGATGCACAAACGCATGACGGTAAGACCGCTGCTGATTTTGCCAAGAGTAGCGGGTTGTGTTTTATGAGTGCGATCAAAAGGTTGTGGAAATAAGTCGTTTGGATAAAAATTAGGGGCAATATTATTTGATAAGAATTTATATCTCAATTTTGCTTTTTTAATAGTATGAAAGGATTTATGTTATCATACGCTAATCATAATTGAGCCTTTTTTTATCTTTAAAAAGAGGCTTATGTGTTGCCGGCATTTTTTCCGGTTGCCTGAATAATATAAGCCTTAAGACGTTTTTCCAGCTCATATAATCGTGTATCTAAAAACTTACATACATTAGCCGGGCGCTTGCGAGTACGTATACCACAAATATATGTTTTCACATAGGCATCTGTTTCCACTCTTTTATACCAGAAATTGCCTTTAACTTTTTTTTGATTTGTTGCAAAGGCTTGTTGATTTGATATTTCAGCAAGCATTGCTGTCAGATATTTAACTTGAGCAACTAATTTTTCATTTGTTTGTTTCATTTCTTCCAGATTTTGGATAGTTTGTTCTTGTTTATCCTGAATTTCTACTAATTCTTTTGTCTTTACAAATAATTTTTCTTCAATCGTTTGATGTTTTTCCCATTCTACTTCAATATTTAATACATCTCCTTTATGCACTTTCATTGAATAATTAAATGGTTTATTATGCCATGTCGCAATCGGAGTCGTTAATATATCCTTTCCATTGATGGAAAATTTGTTATAATCCACCCAAATCTCTATTAAGCCTTTTGAGCGGTCTTTTTCATCTTTTAGTTTCCAAGATCCTTTGAGGGAAAATTCCAATGAGCAGTCAGTATTAACTGTTAACTCTAACTTTATATTATGCTCCGGCCGTTCAATACTATACCCTATCATGTTAAAACTTTGCATCCATATTGTGTAGAGCTCGCGGATGTCATGATTATTATATTTTCTTTTTAATTCAAATGGAGTTTTTGTAGGTGCATCTTTAGAATACAAATCTATACGGCAATTATCCTCAAGCAATACTTTCTCATCTCTCATGGTTTTATCAAAATATGTTTTATCTTTAGCTTTTGCAACTGCTTTTGCAACTTTAGATACTAGCTGCCGTGCTTCTTTTTCTGTTACCTTTGGGTTTTCCCTTAGCATTAAAGAAAATTTTTCTTTTTTTTGGTAAATTCCAGCCCATAATTTAGCATAACCATAAATGTATTTATAGTATGCTTTCACATCTTTGTGATCATAAACCAAGTGTTGCTCGTCAAAATATTGTTGGAGCCACGGAGTTAACGCCATTAAAAATGGTCCTGCTCCTATTGAATAAATGAGAAAACTATAATTTGCTTTGATAACATTAATTTGAGCTTTTATCATATCATTTATTACCGCTTGCGTTCTGTTTGGGAAAGACGACAACCTTTCCAAGATTACGCCTGTTGCGGTGTCTTTCATAAACACCATATTATGCGCAGTGGTTCCGCTAATGCTTGCAATTTCATCTGCACCTGAAAAGATAGAGATTTGCTCGGTTACGGATAATTGTTCAGGAGATACTATCTGGTATCCATTTTTTCTAAAAATATCTTCTAAGTTAGGTTCTCCTATAATATTATCAATATATGCTGTTCTGGTTAAATAGTATTTTCCTCCCTTAACCGGATTAACATTACTTTTTATTTTATTTATTGTCGTCGCATATTCATCTGTCCAGAAAGAATTTATCTTGCTTGAAATTTGGGGAATAGCAATTTCATCATATTGTGTAGGCTGTTCTATTATTTTAATTTTATCACTATCAATTCCTAGCAAATGAAAAACTTCTCGCATATACGAGGGAAAACTATTTTTCTCTCGTAAACAATAACAAAATTCGTAATCTTTATATTTATCTGTTTCTAAAATAGCCCATACACGGGACAAACCTTCTATAAGAAAATGTCCCCAATGAGCATTACATGCACCAAGAAAGAGTGCCTTTTTATGCTTTTTTTCTATATCATCAATTGTGATATCCTCAATATTACCTCTGCTTCCAAGGTTTTGGTCTCTATCGCCGGAGACATTTACCCATCTCTTATTTTCATCCAAGACATAACCTGTATTGAATTGATTTTTGTACATTATCCATGACGCATTTACATTTTTAGGGTAAATGATACCATTTTTCACAATTTCTACGGATAATTTACCTTCTTTTTTTCTAGATCCAGCCTCGCCAAATCCTTCCGGCCCATAGATTTTTTCAGACATAATTATTCCTCTTTTCTATGATTTTTCTGATACAAGATGGCAAAATCGTTTCCTGAATATTCGCAAAAGAAACATCAACATAAACGCACTCCATACGTACACCCTTATCTTTAGCATAAGATAAAAGAGCCTGATGTTGGCGGATTTGCTCCGTTTTGCCTGCGTTGTTCTGAATGTAACCTATCTGCATATTTTCCAATTCGTGATATTCATAAATGGCTATTTAGTTTGCGTACCTGATGTACTTATAAACAAAATGAATAGCCTCTCCATAAATGACCCCTTAGATTAAATATCTGGCAGAAGTATATAAATGGGTATTTCCAGTGTCAATAATTTTTTTGAAAAATGAGCAATTGTATGAATTTCAGCAGTTTCATACACCTTTTTAATAAGATCTAGAAAAGGCCTCTCCATAAATGGTGGTCTATTTTACATAGATATCTTTGATAAATAAAAAGTAATATCAATGAATTAGGAATAATGACTTATTTTTATATCAGGATCAGCACAGACCTGCAAAGTTGTGCCAATCAGTATTTTGAGTTAGAAATATTTGCCCGTAAAAACAATATCAAAGTTGATGAAATTGTTGAGGAAACTATCTCTTCCTGAAAACCATTATCGCAAAGAAAACTTGGAAAACTGTTAAAGAAACTCACCTAGGGTGGTAAAATTATTGCTACCAAAATTTCAAGATAGGGGCGAAATATGCTTGAAGTTATGTGATTTTTGGTATTATCTGGGCGATATCGCCAAAATGACCAGGTAAAAGAAAAGCCCCCGCGTGGAGAGCTTTTCTTACATGTTAATTGTTTCGTTAGTTTAAAATTCTGCCAAAACTTCAGCTGACTCCTTGGTTTTATGAATATTTAGCATGGCAATGGTGTTATAACCGTTGTCAGCATGGATGACTTCGCCGGTAATAGCTTCGCCTAAGGGAGACAACAGAGCCAGTGCAGCACGGCCGACCTGTTCCTGTGTCACGTTTGCCTGTAATGGCGCGTTCAATTCGTTCCAGCGCAAAATCTTGCGGAAGTCACCGATGCCAGATGCGGCCAACGTTTTAATCGGACCGGCAGAGATGGCATTAACGCGGACTTTTTGTTGGCCGAGGTCAACGGCGGCGTAACGAACCGAGGCTTCCAAAGCGGCTTTGGCAACCCCCATGATGTTATAGTTTGGTAAAACACGTTCAGCACCGAGATAAGTTAATGTTACAATGGAACCGTTTTCGTTCATATATGGTGCGGCGCAACGGCAGGCCTCCAAAAACGAATAGCAGGAAATGTGCATCGTGTTGGTAAAGTTGGCGAGCGTTGT
>CAYQDC010000034.1:0-15270 GCA_964416205.1 uncultured Acetobacter sp.
GGAGAGTAGTGTTGCCTAAAGTCAGTGTTATAATGCCTGTGTATAATACCAGGGAGGAGTATTTAAGGCAAGCGATTGAAAGCGTTTTGGCGCAGAGTTTTACTGATTTTGAACTAGTAATAATAAATGACCATTCAAGTAATGATACTCATTTAATTATACAGGAGTATATGAAGAGAGAGCTGCGTATTAGATATATAAATCATAATAGCAATGAAGGTTTATCAATATCGCGTAACGATGGTATTGCTATTTCTGATGGTGATTTAATTGCTTTTTTAGATAGTGACGATTTTTATGCACCAGATTTTCTTAAATATTTAATTGAAGTTTTAGAGCAAACTAATGCTGATGTCGTTGGATGTGATTTTCAGAAAATATATTCCACTGGAGAGTATATAAAAAACATTTCGAAAATTACTCCTAAAATTTATAAAAATCCTTTAGATATCTTGTTGCATAAAGATAATTTTGTACATTTCAATGTGTGGAATAAATTGTATAAGAAAGTTGTGATTGGTGATATTCGCTTTGTTCCAGGGATTTATTATGAGGATTGGGTATTTAATTGCTGTGTATTTGCTAAAATATCATCATTTGCATGGATAAAAGAAATTCTATGCGGATATCGCATTTCCAATAATTCAATAATGCGTAGTGAATTCACTCAAAAAAAATTGGAAGATTATATTAAGGGTATTGAAATAGTTTATCATTTTTACCAAAGCAATTATCCTTTTTTATGGAGTAAAGTAAAAAGAACTAGAATTTCTAGAACAGTTAAAATGCTCATGAACAGTACTCTTCGATCACAAAATGAAATTTTATATCAAGAAGCAAAAGAACATTTACAGAGATTATACCAAAGAAATCTAATCGGATACTCAGGCTTGTCTTTTATCAATAAACTTAAGTTGTTTAAATTCTTATGTATGGGGAAATAGTATGTCTTTACTTGAAGATTTAAAAAAACATATACATTCACATGAAATCATCTCTTTTGATATTTTTGATACATTATTACTGCGTCCATATGTGAAACCTACTGATCTTTTTTTTCATTTGGAACATATTGAAGAAATATGGTGGTATAGAGACAATCGTATTAAGGCAGAGAATTTAGCAAGACAATTACATAAAGAAAAAGAAGACATTACTCTAGATGATATATATAATGAACTAGAAGAACCATTTTTTAGTCTAAAAATTAAAGAATTAGAGTTAGAAAGAAAAACCTTGTTCCCTAATCCAGAAATTAAAGAAGCCTTTGATTATGCAAAAAAAGCAAAAAAGAAGGTGATCATTACATCTGATATGTATTTACCTCAACAATTTCTTGAAAAAGTTTTGAAAGAAAAAGGTTTCTATGGATATCATAAACTTTATTTGTCATCAAAACTAAATAGAACAAAATGGAATGGAACATTATATGAATACATTTTAAAAGATTTGAATATTTCTGGTTCAAAAATATTACATATTGGTGATAATAAACAATCTGATATACTGATGGCTAAAAAATATCATATTGCAACGTATCATTATCCTAAAGCTATTGATAGATTATTTAAGGACAACCGAAGAGCGCTTGAATTTTACAAATATCATTGGGATGAACCAGGAGCTTCAATATTATTAGGAGTGTTAGCTATTCATAATTTATATCCTTTCGAAAATTATTGGAAAGACTTTGGATTCAAATATGGAGGTCCTGTTGTTTATGGTTATATGCAATGGTTGTCAGAACAATTAATTAAAGACGATATTCATGAAGCAATGTTTGTTGCTAGAGATGGGTATACTCTGCAAAAAGTTTTTGATATTGTAAAAAAAAGTGATGTAAAATCTCATTATTATTATGCGCCAAGAATTATCAATTTAGTGTGTAATTTAAATTACAAAACTTATATGGATATAGATGAAAAAGTTGGTCTGGCAGCATTACGTTCTATATTAGCGTATTTTAAGAATAAAGATTCCTTTCTTGCTCAAAACACACCAGATATTCAGACAAGTGCTGAAGGTGATGCCTTTATAAAAAAACATAAAGATCTATATGAGAGATTAGCAAAAAAAGAACAAAAAAATTATCAAGATTATTTTAAACCATTTAATATTCGTAATAAAAAAATAGCGTTGATAGATACGTGTAGCACTATGTTATCTGCACAAAAATCATTGATGATAGGATTGCCAGATAAAGATATTACAGGTTATTATTGGATGACATGGGAAGGGACACAAAAAGATATTTCTAAGTATAAAACATCAACATTCCAACAATCTCATCGGCAAGAATTTTTAGACTGGAATATTATGGAATTATATATGACAGCACCTACACCTCCTGCTGATAAAATAGAAAAAGGTAAAGTTATCTTTAAAAGAATAAATCCTTATGAAAAAAAGAGAATCGAAATATATCCAAACTTGTCTGAAGGAATGGTTTTTTATGCAAAATTTGTAAATCAGATTTTTGAAAAATTAAATGTTTTTATGACTGATAGGATTTTAATTGATTGGACTAATATTTTATGTTGGCTTCCCACTCAAAAAGATAAAATGGAATTCAAATGCATTCAACATGCTTGGGATATAGAACATACCCAATATATTCCTCTTCCAGCACCATGGTTTAATCGAGCTCTTCAATCTCTTACTTTAGATTACCAAAAAAGTTGGATGCGTTTGTTTAATTGTATTTCTTTATTTAAGAAAGAAATTAAAAGTAAAAAAATAAAAACATATCTGTTTGATATGGTACCAATTTTAACTGAAAAATGTCAAACAGATGTTAGAAAAATCAAGCTGTTAGGGATAATTCCCTTTATTAAAATAAAATACGTAAAAAAAGATAACTCAGAATATTCGGATGCTCATATCTCGTTATTTGGTCTTATTCCTTTTCTTGTAATACAAAAAGAACTTAATCTATTTAATAAGGAAAAAACAAAAGTTTATCTAGGAAATATTCGTTTATTAACAATTAAGAGGAGTAAAATATAATGCCTAGAGTAAGCATCATTGTACCTGTTTATAACGTATCATCTTATATTGAGAGATGTATAAATAGTTTAACCCAACAAACACTGAAAGACATTGAAATTATTATAGTTGATGATTGCGGAACAGATGATTCTATAGCAAAAGTTCAAAAAATAGCAGATAAAGATGAACGTATCATTATTGTTCACAATCAAGAAAATCAAGGATTAGCAGAAGCCCGTAATATAGGACTGAAATACGTTAAATCTGAATATGTTAGCTTTTTGGATTCAGATGACTGGGTGGCAACAGATTTTTATGAGAAACTTTACAACGATATAATGAAATATAAAGCCGATATTGCTATTG
The DNA here is from genome assembly GCA_964416205.1 of uncultured Acetobacter sp. GTDB lineage: Bacteria > Pseudomonadota > Alphaproteobacteria > RF32 > CAG-239 > CAG-267. The sequence goes on from CAYQDC010000034.1 coordinate 3,355, forward strand.
GCGATGTGCTATATTATCGGAAGGAGCAATATAGCCTAACAAGAGAATGGGTTAGTATTTGGAACTTCAAAAGTAAAAAAAAAGTAATAACCTCTCCTAAAGATAAGCAATTCAATATATATGCCTGTGCTTGTTGGAATAAATTATATAAAACGAGTCTATTTACAGATTATGATTTGAAATATCCCAAAGGACTTAAGATTGAAGATGTACCAATCACCACTGTTAGTACAGTTTTAGCTAAAAAAATTGTTTTGGTACCAGATGCTATATTATACTATAGACAACGAAGTGATAGTATAATGGGAGCAGCATTAAAAAGCAGAACATCTTTTGATATATTTAAAATATATGAATATACGGATGCTTTATTATCTAAAATTGGAAATATTAATAGGAAATCATATAAAGTATATAAGCTGATTATTGATAATTTTAAAATTTTTAATATATATAGTTGGTATTCAAATACTAATCCAGATTATCAGTCTGAATTTTATGAAATTATGCAAGATACATTTAAAAAGATTGATATTAGCTCTAATCCCTATATTACCAAAGAAACAAAAGAAATTTATGAATTAGTTGTATCTGAGAATAATTTTAATGAAATTACAACTTGTAAATTATTTAATAGTATTTTACTTGGTCGGTTAATTCGACTTAACAATCTTACAAAAATTTATTTATTCAAACATATTCTAATTGATAAAATTAAAATTAGTGGCAAAAAATCACAACATTATCTATTGGGTTTTATTCCTATTTTTACAACAAAAAGGAAATAATTATGAATAAGATACAATATGTAATAGATAATAAGGAAAATGTGATTATTAAATCTTTTCTCTTAGGGCATAATGATATAGCAATAAAATTTGAAAATAATTCATCTCTTTTATTTAGAAATATCATTGCCGAAAACACTGTTATTGGCAAATATTCATATATTGGTGAATATACAAAGATAGACAGATGTGTAACAATAGGAAGATATTGCTCTATTGCAAACAATGTGTTAATTGGAGCAACATCTCATCCTTTGAATTGGTTATCAACATCTCCTTTTCAATATGATAAATGGCTTGATGATAAATGTCACAAGCAACATTGGGTAATAGGCGCTCCTACAACAATAGGAAATGATGTGTGGATTGGAGCAAGTGCTGTTATAAAAAGTGGTGTTACAGTTGGAGATGGTGCTATTATTGGCGCAGGCTCTGTTGTTACTAAAGATGTTCCTGCATATGCTATTGTAGGGGGAGTTCCTGCTAAAATATTACGTTATAGATTTTCAAGCTCAATTATTCGTAGGTTGCAAAAAATAAAATGGTGGGAAAAATCTCATGAAGTAGTCAGAAAATTACCATTTTCTAATGTAATAGAGATTTTAAAATATTTTAAAAAAGTTAGTTCATACGATTTAATATTACCTATAGGAGAAAGATGTCATACTAAAGAAACTCTTAAATCATCAATTAATAATTTGAATACATTATTATTTGATAATTTAGGTGCTGTTAGCTTACAAATTATAGCAGACACTTTTAATAATGATTTTGAAGATTTTTTAATAAAGGATAATATTTACTTTAATCATTTAGGTGATGATAAACACTATTGGACACATGATAGTAAAACAGGAATTAGAATTTCTCATGTATTTAAACGAAATACAGATGAACAGACATCAAAAGATAGATATTATCCACTTTTAGAAAGATTAAAAAAAACAACAAAATCTAAGATATCAGAAGCTAATAGAATATTAATGGTTCATGCTACAGAAGCTTTTCATTACTCTGTAAAAGAGATATACTCTTTTACAGAAAAAATACGAAAAATCTATCCATCAAAGCAGATTGATTTCTTATTTTTTATTTATGTTGATGCAAAAGAGTGCTTTTTGTTGTCTAAAAAGTCAGGAATTACAATCTATTTAATTCCGAATCATCCAGATAAAAAGTTATATCCGGGAAATTGGAATGTTTGGGCTAATATGGATATCCTAAAAGAAGCAACCAAACATTATTTTCATCTAGATTATCATATTGATATAAACGAATTTTATTCTTTATATTTTAACTATTATTTTAATAAAATACTTTCTATCGTAACATTTGGAGAAACTCATGCACGATATAGTTTTAAAAAAGATGAATATCATAAAAAAGTAAAAATGTTAAGGATTGTCAAAAAAAAATTAAGATAATATACTGAACAAAAATATAAATAATAATCTTTACGTAAGATAAAGATATAATTATTTCATAATCAATTTAAATAAAGAACATATAATGATTTTGGGTGAAATGAAGATAGATGTTTACTAGGATTATTAGGAAAATTTTATATGGGGATAAATAATGTTTAAAATAAATTTACTATCATCAAAGAAGTATGAATATTTGAAACAAAATATCTTAAAGCAAGGTGAAAACTTTAATGATGTTCAAATTGAAACAGAGACATTTCCTGATGGTGAACATTATTGGAAGATTGTTAGCCCAGAGCAATTATACCATAAACCAGCTGTTTTAATTGCGGGTACGATTGATGATGAAAGTATTTTTGAACTCTATAATATAGCCTCTACTTTAGTTAGAGAGCAATGCTCATCATTGCATATAGTTATTCCTTATTTTGGATATTCAACTATGGAAAGAGCTGTTAAAGAAGGTGAAGTGGTTACAGCTAAAAATATTGCCAATTTAATCAGTTCAATTCCGCAGGCCCCATTAGGTAATTTTGTATATATGATGGATTTGCACTCATTGGGAACGCAATATTATTTTGAAAATACTATTCATCCTACTCATTTGACCTCATGGAATGTAATAAAAAAGATGCTTGCTCAATTTAATAGAGATATTGTTTTAGCGTCAACTGATATGGGACGTGCAAAATGGATTGAAAAAATGGGGAATGAGTTGCATCTGGAAACAGCGTATATTATGAAAAAGCGGTTATCAGGCGCGAAAACAGAAGTTATAGCTCTTAATGCTGAGGTAAAAAATAAAGATATTGTAATTTTTGATGATATGATTCGTTCCGGAACATCATTAATTCATGCCGCCGAAGCATACAAAAATGCAGGAGCAAAAGATATTTATGTTATTACGGTTCATGGTGTTTTCGTGCCGGGAACACTGGATAAATTAAAATCATGTGGGGTTATTAAGAAGATTTTATGCACAAATACTCATATTAATGCTCAAAAAATTAATGATGAGTTTGTGACTGTTTATGATATATCTGAAGTCATAGCAGAAAGAGTTAAGACATTAGAAAAATAAGAATTTACAATCATTAGTGTTATTAAGTGAAAATAAGCTCGATTTGTATTATTACAATTTTGGCTTATTTTTATTAGTTGTTTTATACAAACTATTAAGTTTACAGCTGGACATCTGTTTTAATATTTTTCAGTAGGCATTTAAATTGTGGACATTTTCAATTTTTTACTGCCTCTGGGCGTTTTGTCCCCTATGATCTGTTTATCTTATTTATTTTGGGTCAATTTCGGGAGTTTGCTATGCCTATTCGGGTTTTACCCTCAAATCTGGTTAATCAAATTGCTGCAGGAGAAGTGATTGAAAGGCCGGCATCGGCGGTCAAAGAGCTGGTGGAAAACGCTTTAGATGCCGGAGCACGGCGGATTGAGGTAACACTCAAGACTGGTGGCAAGACGCTGATTGCGGTGGAAGATGATGGCAAAGGTATGTGTGCTGACGATTTGGCGCTGGCGGTGGAACGGCATGCAACTTCCAAGCTACCAAACGATGATTTATTTAACGTGCATTTTCTTGGGTTTCGTGGCGAGGCGTTGCCGTCTATCGCTTCTGTTGCCAAGATGACGATTATGACCAGGCAGGTGGGCGATGATAACGGTTGGGCATTGGAGGTCAATGGTGGGATGAAAGGTGAGGTTGTCCCTTGTGCGCGGCCGGTGGGTACACGGATAGATGTGCGTGACTTGTTTTATGCTACGCCGGCGCGGCTTAAGTTTTTGAAATCGGACAGTGCGGAAACAGGGGCGTGTGCCGATATTATCAGCCGCATTGCGCTGGCCAATCCGGATGTGTCGTTTTATTTCTATGCTGATGGTAAAAAGAAAATCGCACTTGACGCGATAAATGGCGATTTGTTTGATGCACGGCTGAAAAGGGCTGCAGAAGTGATGGGACGTGAGTTTTCTGAAAACGCGCTGAAAGTTTACGGTGAACGCGAGGGAATGAAACTTTTCGGGCTTGTCAGCTTGCCGACTTACAGCAAGGCTAATTCGCTGTCGCAATATTTGTTTGTCAACAACCGTCCGGTGCATGACAAGCTGCTTTTGGGTGCGTTGAAAGGAGCATACACCGGGGTGTTGGAAAAATCGCGCTATCCGGCGTGTGTGCTGTTTTTGGAAGTGGAGCCGATGTATGTGGATGTCAATGTGCATCCAGCCAAGGCGGAAGTGCGCTTTTTTGATCAGCAGGGTGTACGGTCACTGGTGGTGGGGGCAGTACGTAGCGCGTTGTTTGACGGTGATAAAAAAAGCGCAGTCAAGAGCGAGGTGTTTGCGCCGGTTTTTGACCGCGAGGAAGATTTTGTCGACCGGGAGGTGGTGGATTGCGGGCATGGAGAGGGAAGTGTCGGTGGCGAAACTGGAGATGCGGTAGAGATAAGTTCTCAGGTTGGTGATACTTTTTCTTCTAACATTTCCGTTGCGCATTTGTCTGAGCATACTTATATGTCGCCCGGAGGTTATGAGCCGTTTTCTGCGCACCTGTCTGCATCTGACAGTTCTAAGTCACCGTCGTTTCAGGGGCGCGGTGGAAGGGTGTCGTCCGTTGCTGGTACACGGGTTTTACCTGAATTGGAACGCCGCTTTTCGGTTCGGACGGAAGAACCGTCGATGCGTGGTGAAGAAGAGGTGGGACCGCTTGGTGTGGCAAAGGCACAGTTTTATGATAGCTATATTCTGGCAGAGGCCAACGATGCGCTGATTCTGGTTGACCAGCATGCGGCACATGAACGCATCGTTCTGGAGCGTTTGAAAGCAGCGATGGCTTCCGGTGAACGCCTCTCGTCGCAGATTTTGTTGCTGCCCGAAGTTGTGGATTTGCCTTTGAGCCAAAAGGCAGCGCTTGCCGGTGAGTTTGAACATCTGGCCAGACTGGGACTGGTTCTTGAAGAATTTGGTTCTGGTGTTTTGGTGCGTGAAGTGCCGGCTTTGCTCAAAGATGCGCCATTAAAGAAAATGGTGACTGATCTGGCGGAGCAAATGGTAGAATGGGGAACTGCAACCGCTGTTGATGATAAAATCAATCATATTGCTGCCACCATGGCATGTCATGGTTCCGTGCGTGCCGGACGACGACTTAATATTGCCGAAATGAATCATCTTTTGCGTGAAATGGAACGCACTCCCCATTCGGCACAGTGTAACCATGGACGGCCAACCTATGTGAGGGTGGAAGTGGCTGATCTGGAGCGTCTGTTTCACCGTTCTTAAGGAGGGAGATTGTTGTAATTGAAAATGTGGATGGCTTGTCCATTAATGCTTACATGTTTTTAATGTACGCTCTGCTTGAGGGTCGGGTATTAGTGTCTCACTTACAAAATTTACCGCTATTAAGACAAGACGAGAGGGGGAAGTGTTCTGGCATAGGTATCGTTCGAGCCCATTGTTGTATTGTTTAAGTGCGGGGTAGGGGTGTTTTTTATCCTTAGTTACAAAGGAAGAGGCGTGTTTAAAATTTGTTTATAACTGAATATTTTATGTGCATTTCAGCGAATAATGTTTATTATTACCTTAAGGGTTTATGTTTGCAGGCGGGTTTGTTATGTGGCTGAAGAAACGGATAAATAAAACAAAGGCAGCAAAAATGATGGCAGTTAAAAACAGTTTGCGGGCGGTTGAGGCATTTTGTGGCGTTATTTATGCAGGCAGGTTTTTTGTTGCGCGTTCGGCAAAGATGTTTGTGTACACTGGGATATTTTGTCTGGTTGAGGTGTTGCTTTCTGGTTGTATGTATCAGCGTGAGCGTACATATCCGATTTTGACTGAGGAAAAGGAATTGTCGGCGTTGCCGTGTCAGCGTTCGGACAGAGGCGGTTTTCTTGGGACGCGTCTGTGGTCGCCTAACGAGGTTGCGGGAATCTGTTCGTTGCGCAATCAATCGTCTGTTGCTGTTGATGGAGTGACTATATGCGCGGGGGGGAGGCGCTGTTCTGATGAGGCGTTACTACTTTATCAGCCCTGTGCTCAGCCGATGCCTGCTTATTATGGCAATTTGTTGGCAACACAGAGTGCCGAGGGCATCCTTTTAATTCATCCGGTAACACGGACGCAAGTCTTTTGTTATGACCAGCCCAGTGAGAGTGCAATCCAGTGTGCGGAAAATTTTCGTGCGGCGGGTTATGTGCTTGTTACCGATATACCGCAGGTAACGGCTCGGTATGATTTTTTGCGTGCCAATACTTATCCGACCAGACGCTGGCGGAACGGCGAAACCGTACCGCGGTGGTAATGTGGCGGGTAAGATCGTATTGACTGGGGCAACGGTGCCTGAGTGAGGTGAATTGTTTTTTAGGTGTCGGGTGAAAAAACGAAAGGTATGTTGCGTTGTTGGGGTTGTTTTGCTAGTATGGTCAGTGTTGCTGATGTGGTGGCGGCAATGGAGTGTCAGGGAATTGCATTCGGAGTATGAAAAACTGATACCGGAGGAGCGTTGGTTGTTGCGACATGAGGAAAAGGGTTGTGTTGAAAGAATGATAATGCGATGATTTGCAGTTTGGAAACAGTGGCCTTTGAGGGGATTGAGGCGAAAACCGTTGAGGTGCAGGTGAGCATCGGTTCGGGTATGCCGGCGTTTGTAATTGTTGGGCTGCCGGACAAAGCGATTAATGAAAGTCGCGAGCGTGTACGTACGGTGTTGTCTGTGCTAGGGGTGGAAATTCCCGGTGAACGTATTACAGTTAATCTCAAACCGGTGGAATTGCTGAAAGAAGGGGCGCATTTTGATTTACCGATTGCAGTGGCGTTGCTCGGGGCGATGGGGCGAGTTGATACGGATAAAATCAAGTCGTATATTTTTATGGGGGCGCTGTCGCTGGATGGGCGAGTGGAGCGTGTTAATGGTGTTTTGCCGGCGGCGTTGAGCGCGGCAGTCGGGGATAAAGGGCTGGTTTGCCCGTATGCCAATCGTTACGAGGCGGCATGGAGCTGTTGCCGCAGGATTAAGGCGGTGCGTAATTTAACAGAGGTTATCAATCTTTTGGGTTGCGGTGTTGGAATTAAAAACAGTAAATTTCATATTCCGATGTGGTCGGCGAGACAGGATGGAGACAGTATCGGGCGAATTGCGACGGCCGACGGAGAAAATGCAGGTAAGAATGGTGCAGTTGCAACTGACGGATGTGACACTGGTTCAAGCGTCGCTGATTATCCGACGTCTGCACGAACATTGGATTTTGCCGCATTGTATGGTATGGATTATGCCGATGTTAAAGGACAGGAGAGTGCCAAAAGGGCGATGCTGCTGGCTGCGGCTGGCGGGCATAATCTGTTGATGGTTGGGCCGCCTGGTTCGGGTAAAACCATGCTGGCTGAGCGGCTGGTGACGATTTTGCCGCCGTTGACCGTACGACAGGCGCTGGAAAATGCGATGATACGGTCGGTTGCGGGCATTGCTGAAGATAAAGGGAAAAATGTTGCGATTGGAAATGCAGATAAAACCCTATCGGCCAATACTTGTGTTGCTATGTCCGGTTATGCGGTTGAAACGTATGATGAAGACAGTTTCGTCGGGCTTGATCTCCGGCGACCGTTTCGTGCACCGCACCATAGTGCGTCGGTGCCGGCGTTGGTTGGGGGCGGGCGCAAGGGTGTGCCAGGTGAAATTACGTTGGCACACAATGGAGTGTTATTTTTGGACGAGTTACCAGAGTTTTCCAGGGCGGCACTTGATGCTTTGCGACAGCCTCTGGAGAGTAAAAAGGCGGTGATTGCCCGTGTGATGGCTCATACGACCTATCCGGCAGATTTTCAACTAGTGGCGGCGATGAATCCGTGCCGTTGCGGTTTTTTCGGGAGCAAAGGGCAGATGTGTACCAAAGCACCGTATTGCGTAGCTGAATATACACGCCGGCTGTCGGGGCCATTTCTGGATAGGTTTGATTTGCAGATTGATGTACCGGCAGTCAATCCGTATGATTTGACCAGGAATAAAAAAGGGGCGACTTCTGCTGAAATGCGTGCTAAAGTTTTGCAGGCGCGGGAAATGGCGATGGAACGTTTTCGCTCTTACGGTGCTGCGGGGCTTACGTGTAATGCCGAATTAAAAGGCGAAATGCTGGAAGAAGCGCTGGGAATGACTGCGGAAATGCGGCGTTTTGCTGCTGACTCTGCGCAAAAGTGCGGGTTGACCGCACGTAGTCTGAATCGCATTTTGCGGTTAGCAAGAACAATTGCGGACTTGCAAAATCAAAAAATTGTGTCTAAAATGCATCTGGTTGAGGCCTTGTCGTACCGGTCAAGGCTTTTCGCAAAACCTTTAAAGGAGAATAAATAAAATGTCAGCGACAAATGTTTGGAACAAAATTTTCTGTGGCCTGCTGGTGTTCGGATTGGTGTTCGGCGCACAAAAGGTCTTTGCAGATGAGTTTTGCCCGGACTGCCTGCCGGATAATGATGGCAGCATTTTTCCGGGTGGCTCTTGCGAAAACTGCGACCACCCCAAATCGAACAAGGCGGTGCGAATTGTTGATGGTACACGGGTTAAACATTGCCCGGACTGTCCGGTGCCGGTTTTTGAAACCCGCAACTATCCTTTGGCTCAGCCACGCTATAAAAGTAATGCAGCTAATCGCGATTGTTGCGATCTAGCGCCGTTTGCGCTGACACATGTTGACTTCCGCCTGCAAAATCAGGAGGGATACAGCCCGTATACCAATCATGTCGGCAATTACCGCTTTCGTATTTTCGGTTGCCGGCGCTATTCCAAAAAGGCGATGCTGAATCACGGGCGCGTTATCCAAAAGGATATGGCTTTTCATGAAATATTCAGAAAGTCAGCTGATAAGTGCTATAAGATTATGGATATGCCCGATGCCTGTCTGGAAGATGAGGGCGTGAAAATTCCTGAATATGTGCTGACAGCGGAAATCACCAATTTCTTTATGAATATTTGCGACGAATATGACTGGGATAAGGCGCACAAAAATGATCGCCGTAATGGTACGGCGGAGATGACTGTTACTTGGCGATTGATGAATCCGAGCCAGACCAAGGTTTTGTGGAAAGGGGTGACATCTGGTTATGCTGAACTGCCGAACGGAATCTATGAGGCGGAAGTGAAGCTGGCGGAAATGTCTTTTGCCGATGCAGTGGCACGGCTTTCTTCTTTGCCTGGATTTGAATATCAGTTGCAACAGCGGGTTTCTCCTGAGGTTATGGTTACCGAACGTGCGGCATTGGTTGCTTTTGATGCCAAATTTAATCCGGGTAAATGTAGCTTTGTCGATGAAATCGCCTATATGCATTCCTGTGCTTATGCGCCTCAGTCGCAATGTCCGGCCATTGCCCGTCCAGACTGTCCGTGTGCACAAATCCAGACCTGCATCTGTGATCAGCCTGTGTGCAACTGTCCGCAACCAGCCTGTTCGTGTGCGGTGACGATGATGCAACCTAAGGTTGAGGAATTTGTGGATGTTAAGACCAAAACCAAAACCGTTGAACAAAAGATTATTACCACCACGCGAGTAGAAACACCGCAGCCGGTATGTCGCCAGGTGTGTCGTCCGATGTGTCAGTCACAAAAAAAAGTGGTAAAAAAGGTGGAAACCATTGAGACTATTGAAACCATTACCGAGGAATGTCCGGTGCGTTGCGAACAGCAGTGTGAACAGCCGAAGTGTCGCAAAGTTTGTACTGAGACCTGCATTGTCGGTGAGATAAAAGATGATGAGTTGAAGTGTAAAACTAGGTGTACGGAAGACTGTGGTGCGCCGAAATCTCTGCCAGACTCGGAAGTTGTTACCAGTATTGAGGAAATAAGCTATATTCAGCCGCAAGTGGAAGAAAACGGCGGAGGAAAAGTTGAAAATGTTGTCGTGGCATCGCAAGTGGAAGAAACTGGCGGAGTGGAAGTTGAAAACATTATTGTGGCGTCGCAAGTGGAAGAAGCTGGCGGGGTGGTTGATGATTTTCGTAAGTATGAAAATTGCATTGATGAAAACGGTAATGTGATTTCAGATGGTAGTTGCACTATTGTGGACGACAGTTGGGTAGATCTGGAAGGTTATGCGGTTGATGCAAAGCTTTGTATTGTGGATCGTCCGCCGTATAGTGAGCTGAGCCCTGAAAATATGCTCAAGATCCGTAGTTCGGTTGTAGAAATTAGCAATGCCAAAGGTAAAAAAGGTATGGGACTATTGATCTCCGATTCGTTTATCTTGACGTCGGCGAAGTTGGTTAATAAGTTGCAAAATACTTATGATGTGAAGACGATTAACGGCGAAGTGCTTCAAGCCAAGGCCGTGCGCGTCAATCCGAGCAAAAATACTGCATTGATGCATCTGAATAAGCCAGTTGCTTATACGCCGATTGCACTTAACCTGGATTTGCCGGCGATTGATCAGGAAGGTTTTATTTCGCTTGGGCTTTTGAATAATGATGGTAAAGAGGCCAAAAACTATATGGATGATGAAGGGCGAATCTATGGCTATCGCTATTCCGATACGCTTGGCACAGAGATTATTGTTGATACACTGGTGCAGGAGGTTTCGGTTGGCAGTGTGCTGATTGACAGTCTGGGTACCGTAAATGGTATATCCAATTCTGCCAAACAAACCGAGGACGGTATGGATTTGTTTATTCCGACCGAAACGGCGCTCAGGAGTGTTGGTCTGACGATTTGTGAAAGGCTCTATGATAAGAAGAGTCCGTGGCAAAAGATCGTCTATAAGCCGGTGACTGAGAAGATTCAGCAGGAGACGAATGCACCCGAGGAAATGCCAGAGGTGGATCGCAAATAGTTAAAGGGCTTAGAGGAAGAAATCTGAGTGTCCAATTGCGGATGGATGTCTGTTCCCAAGTGCTTGCGTACGTCTATGTACGCAAGCTTTGGGCATGGTATTTACTTTTATTTATCTCAATTTTCTGTCTTTAAGTGTGCGGATATGCCGTGACATGACTGTGGTTATTTTGCAAGAATTTATACCTTTTACATAGATTAAGCATAAAAGGCAAAAAAGTGGTTGTTCCCTATCAGGAACAACCACTTTGGGTTAGATATTACCTCGGCTGAAGTATTGCAGAAAATATCTCCGCAAAATCTTGCCCCAGTTTGGTAAGTCAAAGATTTTGAACCGAGCTAAAGCGCAGAGCTTGTTGCCCTTTTTAACATACTCCCGCATAATCTCTGTTGCGTTTGGCAAGTCGAGGATTTTGAGCAGAACTTCAGAGGAGAGATACCAGTGCCTTTTAACATACTCCAGCATAATTTCTGCTGCGTTTGGCAAGTCCAAGATTTTGAGCCAAGCTTTATCTGTGAGCTTGCCGTTATTTTTTACAAATTTCAGTATAAAATTTGTTACGTTTGGCAAGTCAAAAATTTTGGGCAGAACTTTATAGGAGAGCTTGCCGTCCCTTTTAACAAATTCCAGCATAATCTTGTCGGCTTCTGGCAAGTCAAAAATTTTGTGCAGAACTTTATAGGAGAGCCTGCCGTTACTTTTAACAAATTCCCGCATAATCTCGGTGGCATTTGGCAAGTCTAAGATTTTGAGCAGAACTTCCTCGGTGAGCCAGACGCCTCTTTTAGCAAGTTCCAGCATAATCTCTGCTGCGTTTGGCAAGTCAAAGATTTTGGGCAGAACTTTATAGGAGAGCCTGCCGTTACTTTTAACAAATTCCCGCATAATCTC
>CAYQDC010000035.1:0-14154 GCA_964416205.1 uncultured Acetobacter sp.
AAATACTTTTAAGTTTATAGTTTAGAAATGTAAAAAGCATAAACTAACAAAATTCACTCGGTTTGATTAATTTCAAGTCGAGCTGTAGATTTTATAAATTATCCAATAATATTATTATGAAGACCATATATGAGAAAAAATAGAAAAATTCGGATACAATAATAGATTCAATCACAATTTCAACTAAAATTCTAAACCAAAATAATACCGCCCAGAGTGGAATTCCGAACAATTTATTCATCCTGATTATCAAAAAAAATATATCCGACGGTGGATTTTTCTCTGATAAACAACATTAACATTTTTGAAGACTAAACCATGTTTATAGACTGTTCGGATAAAACCTGCAACATCTTTTCTTCTGCAACCAGCCACCCTTTTTATTCTCCTCCGTTCAACTACTGTACGCCCCCATTTCGCTGTCTCCCCTTTTTCCTTGCAATTTAAAATCAGCTGCGCTAAAATCTCCGCAGTTTTTGGTTAACATTATCCCAAGCGAGGTAAAAATGGCAGCAACCCAGATGGAACAGTTGGTTTCCCTGTGCAAAAGAAGAGGTTTTATTTTTCAAAATTCGGACATATACGGCGGTCTGCAGGGCGTTTATGACTACGGCCCGCTCGGTGTGGAGCTCAAAAATAACATCAAAGCCGCATGGTGGCGCGCGATGGTTTACGAGCGCGACGATGTAGAAGGACTGGATGCCGCGATTCTGACCAACCGCAAGGTACTGCATTACTCCGGGCATGAAGACACTTTCTCCGACCCAATGGTAGACTGCCATAAATGCAAAGGACGTTTCCGCGCCGATCACCTGACCGACGACAAATGCCCGAACTGTGGCTCCACTGACCTGACCGAACCACGCCCGTTCAACCTGATGTTCAAAACCACCGTCGGCCCCATCGTGGATGAAGACAACATCGCCTATCTGCGCCCTGAAACAGCACAGGCAATTTTTACCCAGTTTAAGAACGTGGTTGATTCCACCTCGCGCAAGCTACCATTCGGCATCGCCCAAATCGGCAAGTCGTTCCGCAACGAAATCACACCCAAAAATTTCATTTTCCGCGTGCGTGAATTTGAGCAGGCAGAACTGGAATTTTTCGTCAAGCCCGGCGAAGATGAAAAATGGCACGAATATTGGAAGCAAAATCGCATTAACTGGTGGGTTAGACAAGGAATCAACTTTCAGAATATAAAAATATATAATCAAGAGAAACAAGATTTAGCCCATTACGCTAAAGCCTGCATGGACATAGAATATAAATTCCCTTGGGGTTTTGATGAATTAGAAGGAATAGCAAATCGTAGAGATTATGACCTCGGCAATCACACCAAATGTCAGAATGAGTTCGAACTGGAAGCGCATTGCCATAAAAACCCGGACTCCACCGCCAAACTCTGCATCCACAATGAAGAAAACAACAACTGGATTGTCCCGTTCGTAATTGAACCTTCCATGGGGATTGACCGCGCCGTATTGGCGATTTTAACCGATGCATATAATGAAGAAGACCTGGGCAACGGTAACTCCCGCATCGTGCTAAAATTAAAAAAGCATTTGGCACCAATAAAAATTGCGATTGTGCCGCTTAAGAAAAACAACCCCGAAATTATGGCAAAATGCCACGAGTTGAAACAACAACTGATGAAATTGGGTATCGGCCGTGTCGCGCTGGAAAACACCGGTAACATCGGCAAAGCTTACCGTCGCCATGATGAAATCGGCACACCGCTATGCCTGACTGTGGACTTTGAAACGCTGGAGCAGCAACCGGAAACCGTAACTCTCCGCGACCGCGATACAATGGAACAAATCAGAGTTAATATACCTAATTTAGATTTATATTTAAAAGATTTTTTTAAAGATTAATTTATCGTAAATAGATATCCTCTATAATTTAGAGGATATCTATTTAAAAGCTCACTTTCGTTATAACTCATATTTAGAACTTTATTTGTATTTTTGACCTTTCTTTTAAATTATTGCAAAGCAAATCCATTGCTTGCAAGCAAAACAAAACGTCTAATTCAAACTTTGAAGTCGCCTTCCAAATAACAATGCACCACTAAAACTTTCATCTCATCTTCTACCCCAAAGATACCTCCCTTACCTGCCCCGCCATTTATTATAATACACTCCGTCAATTCATATCTTTACATAATCATTACATCTTCCGTTTTTCACAATCATTACAATTTCTCACTTTTCTTTAGTCACCACAAAAGCATAAACACACGTACCCATCTATCCCCTCACTTTCTTTTTCTCTTTCTGTTCTTCCTCTTATTCCGTTGATGTCACTTCCATTTCAATTACAACTGCCTGCTGATATACACAAGCGCTACCTTTATCCTTCCCGACATCAAAAAAGGGAAGCTTAACAACGCTTCCCTTTCAAACCCAAACAATCGTCTTTTATTCAGCCGATGTCGCTTCCGCGACTTCTATTTCATTTACGATTGCCTGCGCTTCTTCGGCTTTCATCTGCTCAATCGCACGGTCATTTTGAACCGCAACCCTTCTGAGCGAACGCAAAACGCTACCCGTACCAGCCGGAACCAGACGTCCAACAATAACATTTTCCTTCAAACCGGTCAGATGATCAACTTTACCTTCAACTGCCGCCTCAGTCAAAACGCGGGTCGTCTCTTGGAAAGACGCTGCCGAAATGAACGACTTGGTCTGCAATGAAGCCTTTGTAATACCCAGCAGAACCGGTGTAGCCTTGGCCAACCGACCACCTTCCTGTTCCATCCGAGCATTAACCGCCTCGAACTCATCGGCATCAATTTGCTCGCCGATCAAGAACGTTGTATCACCTGGTTCAATAACTTCCACTTTTCTCAGCATCTGGGAAACGATAACTTCAATGTGCTTATCGCTGATTTTAACACCTTGCGCACGATAAACATCCTGAACTTCCTTAACCAGATATTCAGCCAATTTCTCAACACCGAGAACACGCAAAATATCATGCGGCGCCAATGTGCCTTCAACCAGCATATCACCTTTCTTGACCATATCACCATCCTGAACGGCCAGACGCTTTCCTTTCGGAACCAGATACTCGTATTCTTTGTCGTCATCAGTACGAACCAAAATCCGTTGTTTGGATTTATAGTCTTTACCAAACTCAACCATACCGTCAACATCGGAGATAATCGCCGGATCTTTCGGATGCCGAGCTTCAAACAGTTCAGCCACACGCGGCAGACCTCCTGTAATATCTTGTGATTTCAGGCTCTCTCTCGGAATACGCGCAATAACATCACCTGGATGAATTTCGGTACCATTATCAACAGCCAAAACAGCTTCCACCGGCAAATAATAACGCACATCATGCCCATTATCCAGCGTTACAGGATTACCTTTTGCATCTTTGAGTATAATAGACGGACGCAGATTAGCATGGGCATTTGCTCCACCACGCCAGTCAGTAACCACCTTAGAGATAATACCCGTCATTTCGTCTTGCGTCTCACGAACAGAAACACCAGAGATTAAGTCTACCAACTCGGCAATACCACCTTTTTCAGAAATAATCGGCGTCGTAAACGGATCCCATTCTGCCACTTTCTGACCTTTTTCAACTTCTGATCCGAGCGGTGCTAACAACTTGGTACCATACGGAACTCTGTGACGAGATTTTTCACGTCCCTGAGCATCGCAAACAATGACATTGCAATTACGTGCCAAAACAATTGCATACCCTTCAGAATTGGTAACCGTATGCATATTATCTAGTTTCATAATACCGGCAAAGGGAACTTCAACCGACGCCTGTTCTGCCGACAACGATGCTGCACCACCGACATGGAACGTTCTCATTGTCAGCTGTGTACCGGGCTCACCAATGGATTGTGCCGCGATAACGCCGACCGCTTCGCCGACATTAACTGACGTACCACGTGCCAGATCACGTCCGTAACAAGCAGCACAAACGCCGTGTTCGCTTTCGCAGGTCAGGACAGATCGAATTTTAACCTGTTCAACGCCCGCCGCTTCAACTTTTTCCACATCGTTTTCATCAATCAACTTGCCTTTTTGCACCAAAACACGGCTGCTGTCTGCCGGATCAAGAATATCTTCCTGCGCCGTACGACCGAGAATGCGCTCACCGATAGAAGCGATAACATTACCACCGTCAACTACCGGACGAACAATAATGCCACGATCTGTACCACAATTGGTTTCGGTAATAACAACATCTTGTGCCACATCAACCAAACGACGGGTCAGATAACCAGAGTTAGCAGTCTTCAATGCTGTATCAGACAGACCTTTACGGGCACTGTGCGTAGAGCTAAAGTATTCCGACACCGTCAGACCTTCTTTAAAGTTAGAAATAATCGGTTGTTCAATAATCTGCCCATTTGGCTTGGTCATCAATCCGCGCATACCAGCCAACTGTCTCATTTGATCTTTAGAACCGCGCGCACCAGAATCAGCCATCATGAACACGGAATTCATATAGCCGTGATCAATTTTGGAAATTCCTTTCATCATCTCTTCGGTCAGCTTGTAGTTACAGGCCGCCCAGATATCAATAACCTTATTATACTTTTCACCCTTGGTAATCAAACCATTTTGATACTGTTGTTCAAACTCCTTAACCTGCTCCGAAGTTTCTTCAATCAGCTGCTTCTTGGCCGACGGAACGATAAGATCATCCTTGCCGAACGAAATACCTGCCTTGCAAGCATTTTCAAAACCGAGCGTCATAATCTTGTCAACCATGATGCAGGTTTCCTTTTGTCCACAATAACGATAAACGGTATCAATAATTTCACCAATTTCTTTCTTGCGCAACAGACGGTTAACCAACGAGATGGAAATTTTCTCATTATCCGGCAAAATATCGGAAATAATGATACGCCCCGGCGTTGTTTCCAACAAACCGTAAACACGTTCACCTTGGTCATTGACATAGTTCATACGGCATTTGATTTTGGCATGCAAATCAACTGTCTTGGCATTAAGCGCAAGCATAACCTCATTAACGTCCGTAAATACGCCTTCTTCAGTGCCGTCTTCATATTTCTTATATTCGCCTTTGACGCCTTCCGCTTCGTATGACAAATAATAGATGCCCAAAACCATATCTTGCGACGGAACGATAATCGGCTTACCTGATGCCGGCGCCAGAATATTGTTGGTAGACATCATCAATACACGAGCTTCTAATTGCGCCTCAATAGACAGCGGAACGTGAACTGCCATTTGATCGCCGTCAAAATCGGCGTTAAATGCAGTACATACCAACGGATGCAGATGGATAGCCTTTCCTTCAACCAAAACTGGTTCAAAAGCTTGAATACCAAGACGGTGCAATGTCGGAGCACGGTTTAACAAAACCGGATGTTCACGGATAACTTCTTCCAGAATATCCCAAACCTCAACACGTTCTTTTTCAACCATTCTCTTCGCCGCCTTGATGGTAGTCGCCAGTCCGTAAAGTTCCAACTTGGCATAAACAAACGGTTTAAACAATTCCAAGGCCATCTTTTTCGGCAAACCGCACTGGTGCAGTTTGAGCTGCGGGCCAACCGTAATAACCGAACGCCCGGAATAGTCCACACGTTTACCAAGCAGATTCTGCCGGAAACGCCCCTGTTTTCCTTTAAGCATATCGGACAAAGACTTAAGCGGCCGTTTGTTAGTGCCGGTAATTGCTCTGGCACGGCGGCCGTTATCAAACAGCGCATCAACCGATTCCTGCAACATACGCTTTTCGTTGCGGATGATAATATCTGGAGCATGCAGTTCAATCAACCGTTTCAAACGATTATTACGGTTAATCACGCGACGATATAAATCGTTCAAATCGGAAGTCGCAAAGCGACCACCGTCCAACGGAACCAGTGGACGCAACTCCGGCGGGATAACCGGCAGTACATCCAAAATCATCCATTCCGGCTTGGTATTAGAGTTAATAAACGCTTCAATAATCTTCAGGCGTTTAACCACCTTTTTGCGTTTGGCTTCCGAAACAGACTCGCTCAATTCCGCACGCAGATCTTTACGTTCGGCTTCCAAATCAATATTAGCAAGTATTTCTTTAATTGCTTCTGCACCGATACCAGCTTTAAACGAATCTTCACCAAACTCATCCAGCTTTTCCTGATATTCATCTTCGGTAAGCAATTGATATTGTTTCAAATCGGTCAAACCTGGTTCAATCACGATATAGCTTTCAAAATAGAGTACACGCTCCAACTGCTTCATCGGAATATCGCTGATCATGGAAATACGGCTCGGCAGAGACTTTAAAAACCAGATATGTGCAACTGGAGCCGCTAGTTCTATATGCCCCATGCGTTCGCGGCGGACTTTGGATAAAGTCACCTCCACACCACACTTTTCGCAGACAATACCGCGATATTTCATTCTTTTATATTTGCCGCACAAGCATTCATAATCTTTAATCGGACCAAAAATACGGGCACAGAAAAGACCATCACGCTCTGGCTTGAACGTACGGTAATTAATGGTCTCCGGCTTTTTAACTTCACCATAAGACCATGAACGGATTTGCTCAGGAGAGGCAATGGAGATTTTGATTTCATCAAAAGACTCAGAGACAGCCTGCTGACCAAAAAAATTCATAATATCGTTCATTTGTAAAAAAACTCCTTTATCTCTCTTAGGCTTGTTCTTCGTTCAACATTTCAACATTAAGGCACAACGATTTAATCTCTTTGACCAAAACGTTAAAGCTCTCCGGTACACCGGATTCAAAACTGTCTTCGCCACGGACAATCGCCTCGTAAACCTTGGTTCTGCCGTTGACATCATCAGACTTAACCGTCAGCATTTCCTGCAAGGTATAAGCCGCTCCGTAAGCTTCCAGTGCCCACACTTCCATTTCGCCGAAACGTTGACCACCGAATTGCGCCTTACCACCCAAAGGCTGTTGTGTAACAAGACTGTACGGACCGACGGAACGAGCATGCATCTTTTCGTCAACAATGTGGTGCAACTTAATCATATAGATAATGCCTACCGTTACTTTGCGGTCAAACTTCTCACCAGTACGACCGTCATAAAGATCTATCTGCCCAGATGTCGGCAAACCTGCCATTCCCAGCATACGATTGATATCATCGCCGTTGGCACCGTCAAAAACAGGTGTCGCCATCGGAATACCATTTTTAAGATTACCAACCATTTCCAGTTTTTCAGGCTCGGTCAACGTTTCAATTTCCTTAACATACTGCTTTTCTCCATAAATTTCTTTGAGCTTACTGTTAAGTTCATCAATCGTCTTTTCGCCACGTTTATACTGTTCGCACATATCGTTAAGCTGTTTGCCAAGCTCTTTGGCGGCCCATCCGAGGTGGGTTTCCAAAATTTGCCCCACATTCATACGGGAAGGCACACCAAGAGGATTCAATACGATATCAACAGGGGTTCCATCTTCCATATACGGCATATCCTCCAATGGCAACACACGAGAAACAGTACCTTTGTTACCGTGACGTCCAGCCATCTTATCGCCAGTTTGCATTTTACGTTTAGTCGCAATAAAGACTTTCACCTGTTTCAATACACCCGGCAACAAATCATCCCCGCGCTGCACTTCTTCAACTTTCTGTTCAAAGTGAGCTTGGACACGTTCCAGCCTTGCATTAAATGCATTGGTAAATTCTTCAATTTTGCTCATCAGATCTTCGTCTTTGATAACGATTTTACCGAGCTGGTATTCCGGGATATTCTTCAAAACTTCTTCTGTCAAAACGAGCTTCTTGGCAATACCCTTCGGCGCATCAACCACAGTCTGTCCCAAAAGCATTTCTTTCAGACGCTGATTATAGCTCTTGCGCACGATATTCATTTCATCATCACGATCTTTGGCAAGTTTGGAAATCTCAGCCTGTTCAATTGCGAGCGACCGTTCATCCTTTTCAACACCGCGACGGTTAAACACCTGAACGTCAACCACCACACCCTCAATACCAGGCTGTGCACGCAAAGAAGTATCGCGGACATCGCTAGCCTTTTCACCGAAGATGGCGCGCAACAATTTTTCTTCCGGTGTTACCACACTTTCGCCTTTCGGCGTTACTTTGCCAACCAAAATATCTCCGGCCTTGACTTCTGCACCGATATAAATAATACCAGATTCATCAAGGTTTCTCAACGCATCTTCACCAACGTTCGGAATATCGCGAGTAATCTCTTCCTGTCCAAGCTTAGTATCGCGTGCCATAACTTCAAATTCTTCAATATGCAGTGAAGTCAAAACATCATCGCGAGAAATGCGTTCGGACAATAAAATCGCATCTTCATAGTTCAAACCGTTCCACGGCATAAACGCCACCAATACGTTCTTACCCAAAGCCAACTCACCCATATCAGTAGACGGGCCGTCGGCAATAATATCACCGGCATGAATCTGATCGCCAACTTTAACAATCGGGATTTGGTTGATACAGGTATCTTTGTTTGAACGGCGGAATTTGGACAAACGATAGATTTCAACACCCATATCGCCCACATTATTATTATCGTGGCTGCGAATAACGATACGGTTGGCATCAACGGCCACCACTTCGCCATCATATTTGGCAACCAGCGTTGCCCCGGAATCTTTGGCTACTCTCGCCTCAATACCCGTGCCAACCAAGGGCGCTTCCGTACGAATAAGCGGCACACCCTGACGCTGCATGTTTGACCCCATCAAAGCGCGGTTCGCGTCATCATTTTCCAAAAACGGAATCAAAGCCGCTGCTACCGAAACCAACTGTTTCGGAGAAACATCAATAAAGTTGATTTCTTCCGGTTTGGCAAAAACAACCTCGCCAGCCTTACGACAGGTAATCAGATCATCTTCAAAATGTCCACTATCATCAACTTTGGCATTAGCCTCCGCCATAATATATTTTGTTTCCTCATCAGCCGAAAGATAAACGACATCGCTGGTAACCACGCCATCAACCACTTTGCGATACGGGCACTCAATAAAGCCATACCTGTTAATACGCGCATAAGTGGACAAAGCGTTGATTAAGCCGATGTTCGGTCCTTCCGGCGTTTCAATCGGGCAGATACGCCCGTAGTGTGTCGGGTGCACGTCGCGAACTTCAAAGCCGGCACGATCACGACTCAAACCGCCAGGTCCCAACGCAGAAAGACGTCGTTTGTGTGTCAGCTCAGACAACGGATTGTCCTGATCCATAAATTGCGACAGCTGCGAAGACCCGAAGAATTCGCGGATAACTGCGGCAATCGGCTTGGCATTGACTAGATCCTGCGGTTTGACATTCGTCAAAACTTCAGAGCTCATTTTTTCACGAATGGCTCTTTCCATTCTCAACAGTCCCATACGGTACTGATTCTCCATCAATTCGCCGACGGAACGAACGCGACGGTTACCTAAGTGGTCAATATCGTCAACTTCACCTTTTCCATCTCTCAGACCGACCATGTGCTTAACCACACGCAGAATATCATCTTTACGTAAAATTTTCATCGTATCCGGTGCTTCCGAAAACGGAATATCCAGTGCAGAATTCATCTTGACACGACCAACCGAAGACAAGTCATATCTGTCCGCATCAAAGAACAGCATTTTAAAAATCGCTTCCGAAGCTTCCAGTGTAACTGGCTCACCCGGACGCATAACCTTAAATATATCGGCCAACGCTTCTTCACGGTTAGTATTGCGATCAGCTTCCAATGTATTGCGGATGTACGCTCCCACATTCACATTATCAATATAAAGTAAATCTAACTCTTTAATTTTGGCATTGTTGATTTGAGCCAATAACTCCTCATTGAGCTCAGCGCCAGCATCAGCAATAACTTCACCGGTTTTCGCCACAACCAGAGCCTTGGCCAAAAATTTGCCATACAGGAAATTATCGCTGATAAGAAAGCTCTTTAATCCTTGATCTACCAGTTTTTGAGCCGAACGAACCGTCAGTTTTTTACCCTTTTCCCATACAACTTCATTGGTATCGGCATCAACCAGGTCAAAACTGAACCTGACACCCTTGACGCGCGCCGGATCAAAAGCAGCTTTCCAGCCTTTTTTACATTTTTCAACATGATCAACATCATAGAAGTAGGATAAGATCTCCTCTTTGCTCATACCAGTAATTTCAGACGAATCCAAACGCTCGCCTTTTTTCAATTTAGCTATTTTTTCTTCTGTTTCCTTGGAATAGAGCGCATAAAAGATTGTCGTCACCGGCAGTTTTCTGCGACGGTCAATACGGGCATACACCAGATCTTTGGCATCAAATTCAAAATCAAGCCATGAACCGCGATAAGGAATAATACGTGCGGCAAACAACTTCTTACCAGACGCCACAGTCTTTCCTTTGTCATCATCAAAAAAAACGCCCGGGCTTCTGTGCATCTGAGAAACAATCACACGCTCGGTACCGTTGACAATAAACGTACCTTTTTCAGTCATCAGCGGAATATCACCCATAAAGACTTCCTGCTCTTTACTGTCATGGATAGACTTGGCACCAGTAGCCTCATCAACATCAAAAACCGTCAAACGCAATGTTAATTTGACCGGAGCAGCATACGTCAAATCGCGACGTATACATTCGTCCACGTCATACTTCGGCTGAGCTAGTTCATACTTGACAAATTCCAAGAGACCATTGCCAGCAAAATCGCGAATGGGAAAAATGGATTTGAAAACTTCTTCCAAACCGAATTCACAATGATTGCCGTACATATCAACATTGTTGATAAAACTGTTGTACGAACCGGTCTGAACTTCAATCAAATTGGGCATATCAATAACTGCATCAATCCGCCCAAAATTTTTTCTTACACGCTTCTTGCCCGTATAAGATTCTGTCATCTTATTTAATCCTTACTGGTTAGATTCTGCGACAATACTTATGAAAACCGCCTCTTCATCGCTTTCCTGTCCAGTCCGCGCCAAACCGCATCCCGCATATTTTTTATCATTATCACATTTCCGCTTCCATGCTTTGCCTTTAACCTGCGTCAGCACTGCAACTCCCTGCCCGTGCACTTCTCTATCGGCTTGCATTTTCGCGCCTTGCAAAGCTGTCTATCCACCGCCAGCAACTTTTTATCTATGCGATTCGCTGTTTTTTTCGCGCTTACCGTTCCGGATTCTTCCGATTTTAAAGCCTTTCTCAACCCCGACCGCAGAAGGTTATACGAAAAAATCAAGTTAATCTGTATATCCAGAGTCCGCTAGCACCCCGAAAAAAAATATTATTTTCAAAGGGTTAACTCGCCTCATCTATAAAGTGTAGAATAATTTTGTAATTACAAATTCATATCTTTTCAAAGTCGTGCGAAGTATAGCGCTAATAAAATAAATTTTCAACATTTTTTTATTTTTTTCGTATATCTTAACCTGATTTTAACCTTTAAACAACAAGGTACATTTTCAGAATCGCAAGCTATGTTGTTATCTCTGTTGTAACCACATGCTTTTCTGTTATTTTTTCCACAACCACCAGCCTCTTATTCCTAACCTCCCCTCCCGTCAACATACATCTCTTACCAACCATTCACGACCAACATAACAAAAGGCGGAACCATTAAGGCCCCGCTCTTACCTCCATCTTATCGAGCGCTTTACGCCCTTTCGCGCCGATTATCAAAAACATGGCGTTTTACGGTAGCTGCCTGCCAATCCCGTTTTGAGCGCTCAGCTTCCGGCATCTTTATCATTTCGCCATTAACTTCGGCACAACACCCTGCCGGTAGCTTCATATCCGTCACTTTAAAATCCACGCCGTTAAACGTCACTTTGCGCAAAGATTTATACACAGCAAGATCTGTTATCCCCTGTCCCAGATTTTGCGGAAACGAAATATCCAGCTCTTCTATCCCCATCGGCAAACTACATAAGACACACGCCCGCATATCACACTGGATAAACGAAATTTTTTTCAATTTTTCACAATCACCAAGCTGTGCCCCCACCGTGGCCAACCCTGCCGCATTGACGCAAACCAGCTCTTCAATATTTTCCGGCAACTTGACCGCCCCAGCACTTAAATTTTCTTCGCCGAGACATAAAGACTTCAACATCTTTTGCTCACTTAAATTTTTGGCCAACCGGTGGTTTTTACGCAAATCCAATTCTTCCAACCCTTCCGGTAGCTTCAACATCACTGCTCGTGCCGTATCGGCCATACCGAGATTTAGCGTTCGCAAATCTTTATACGCGCTGAAATCAAACGCTTTTGCAGGAATTTTTTTCGCCCCAGTCAAATCAATTTCTTTGACTTCTGGCGCAAACCCAACATCGGTATAGCCGGTAAAGTCAACCTGTGCCAGATTGGCATCTTCGCGCAAATGCCAGGCATCATACATATTGGCGCGCCGACTGTCCCGATCAATAAACTTCGGCAACGACGCCACATATTCAAATTCATCCGCTTTACCGCCAAGTGTGGCCGCCCGTCTCAAATGCGCAGCCGTATCGTCGCGTATGTCGCGTCCCGCCACCATACCGAACACCATCCGTTCATAAACTGCAAAATCCACACCGTTGCTAACCGCCTTGTCAGCGTGTTCAGCCAGCATGGACATAATTTTCGGATTGTTAGTATGAGTCAGCATTTCCTCGCCAAATTCCGGCGTAAAACCCTTATGACTTTGCTCTTCCACCGCCTTAAAACATTTAAGTGGATTCCACGGTGCCGTAATTTCCACCACATAATCTTGCGTATCAGTCATAATCATATCCTCCTCCTCAAAAACCAGAAAATCCGGTTGTCAGAGCTTTTACTTTTTATGACAGCCACGCACCCGTTTCCCCTTACTAAAGAAAAAGCCACGCATGTATTCCGGCCTCTTCTCTGGCACCATATCCGTCATGGAAGGCATACACTGCAAAAAAAGCAAAACCTTTCTTAAAGGATACCACTTTTTACCCCGAGTGTCAATGTGTTTTCTGACAAATTACTACAAAAACAAAAATTTGTGTTATACAGAGACAAATATAAAAAAACACCGCTACGCTAATACTGTCCTTATTTCCACTATCAAATCGTTTACTCAGCTATCGCCTGTTATACCGCACTTTTATCAAAAGCATCATTTATCACCACAACCAAAACTCTTTTTATCGCTTAATCTTTATAAACCAGCAGCAATCTACAATCAACCGCCCGCCACTTCCTTTGTCTGAAACGTTGATAAGCAATGCGGTTTGAGCCACTCAACATCAAACTTTTCTTGTCTGCATTCCAGTCTCTTTTCTCTGTAGATAAACACTATCAAATCGGCCTGTATTGTGATGATTTTCTTAATGACGATATTCAGCCACAGCACCTCTACGACCGAAAAGAAATGCCTGTGCACCAACACTAGAGCCCACGATGAAAACTAACAATATCCCACCAGATTAAACAGCCACCTCTAAGACTGCACATTTCCCGACTACAAGCAGTAACGCCTTCTACCCGTTAGTGCAACAACACCAAATCCACGCAAAATATGCCAAATCCACGCACTGTTACCACAAACGAATAACAAGGACGTCACCAGATACCACACCAGTAGATGATGTGTTCAAAAAAATCCAATACAGCACTTTACCGTGCGCCATCAGATAAGTGGCTTAAAAATGTTCGCACTTATCTGCATCGACCAAGTGAACAAACGCTTCCACCAGAAAAGAAAAAATGCCGACGCCAACGCAACCAAGGCCAACTTATACAAAAAAGCATTATTCAACGCCACACAACAGCTCATTTAGTAAAAGGCCGAAAATACAACCATACTGCAGAAACTTTCACCTTTGCTTTCTACACGGCACACTTCGTTCCTCCCTTACAAAAACGCTCAATTAAAGAAAAGTGTTGTTTTTTTAGTATATTAAAAAGTACTTTGTTCCATAAAACATAACAGAATAATGATTAGGTTTTAGTTATTGAATTTTATGAAAAATTAAACATATTTTCAGTAATTGATTCGTTTATATTTGTCATTATAAAAGCCCTTTTACAGATAATATAACATCTTGTTTAAATTATATTTATGACTGGTTAATATTGATTAGAGTGAAATATTTTTATAGTCTAAAAAACAACACTTTTCTTTAATTGAGCCTACAAAAAAAACAAGACCCCACCGGCTAAGCCGGTGGTTCTTCTTTAACGGGTGTAACCCTAATAGTGCCAGCGAACGCCTT
>CAYQDC010000036.1:0-14153 GCA_964416205.1 uncultured Acetobacter sp.
TAGTATTTACAGACTATAAAATTTAACCAATCATAAGTTCATAAATATTTATGTTCAAAGTGTTAAATTATCTTTAAAAGGACTTTTATGGCGGCCTGTAATAATTGTTAAGCAAAAACAGAACCTTTAATTAAAATTCCAAATTTATTTTTTGTTTTATATTTTTGGTTCGGATGTTTTGGTGCATTAGGAAATATTCGTTCAATAAGCCCTTGTTTTATTAAAAGCTGCAAAATTGTTTTTAAGAAATAAACCTTACCAGAATATCCGGTTTTATCCATTATTTCTATTAAAGTTCTGGGGGCAAAATTCCAAAACAATATTAGAAAATATATTTCATTTATTCACGAGGAAATGGAACTTACATATAAACGTATCGCTGAATCTAAAGTCGAGTTTATAAATTTATTTGAAAAATATAAAACAATATTGCGTTTACGGCAAATCCACCGCCACATAATATATTACTACCGGCTTTTATATAAATTTTACCACCCTTGCAATCTATCAGGGAATAATTTTTTTATGATCATAAAAAAAACTATTCCGATAATATAATACACTGCGGCCTATTGGTTTAATAAAAAGCTGAACGATATACAACATAAAGAGTTTATAAACAAACGTCTCCAAGAAATATATGAACTTTTAGCTATTTAAATTTAGCTTTGCTGATGGGAGCCAACCTATTTCTTTTAAAGCCGTTATTCAGGAAAAAATCTATATTTTTATCAACAGTATTACAATAAATATCAGTATGTCCCCAATTATCTTTTAATTCTTCAATTAAAAGTTTACCGATACCGCAATGCTGATATTTTGGTGTAACAACAAATTCCAAAACCTGGGTATCATGAAAACCATCCGAAATTAGCCTAATAAAACCCACCAGTTTATTTTCATCATAAGCAGAAATAAAATCAGAATTATCAAAAGCCTTTTTCCAAATTTCAAAATTGTAATCTTGAAGTTTTCCCCATCCCAAATTACAATAAATATCAATAGCTTCATGAACATTCGGCTGCTTATTTGGAAATATACGTATTGACATTTTCTCTCCTTTAAGTAACTATTTTCCTATATCTGCCTAAATCATATAATAAAAAATGTCAAAACTAATTTTCTGGATATAACAAACGCCAGCGACTACAAAATCACGAGCGTTCACATTACATCCCTCTTAAAAAATATCCAACCGCTTGCGTACCTCGTCAAACTGTTTCAGAACTTCCAGCACGCCCCTCATATCCTTGAGCGCAATCGTGTTCGGTCCGTCGGAGAGCGCCTTGTCCGGATTTTCGTGCGTTTCCGTAAACACCGCCGCCACGCCGACCGCAACCGCCGCCCGTGCCAGCACCGGCGCAAACTCGCGCTGCCCGCCGGAACTGCCACCCATGCCACCTGGCTGCTGCACCGAATGCGTCGCGTCAAAAATAATCGGGCAGCCCGTATCCGTCGCCATCCGCGGCAGTCCGCGCATATCCGTAACCAGCGTATTATAGCCGAAACTCGTGCCACGCTCGGTCAGACAGACATTATGGTTTCCCGATTCGTCGCACTTGACCACCAGATTTTTCGCTTCCCACGGCGCCAGAAACTGCCCTTTCTTGATGTTGACAACCTTGCCCGTTTTTGCCGCAGCTACAACCAAATCCGTCTGCCGGCACAAAAACGCCGGTATCTGCAGCATATCAACATGCTCCGCGACAATTGCACACTGCTCTTTTTCGTGTACATCGGTAACAATCGGCAGATTATTGTAAAGCTTTTTAATCTCGTCAAAAGTACGCATTCCCTCTTCCAGCCCGACGCCACGCGCGCCGTGAATGGAAGTGCGGTTCGCCTTGTCAAACGACGCCTTGAAAATATACGGGATATTAAGTTCTTTCGTTATTTCGACCATTGCCCCCGCAATGTCAATCGCATGTTGCCGGCTCTCTATCTGGCACGGCCCGCAAAGCAGACCGAACGGCAGATTATTTGCCAGTTTCACGCCATTAACGTCAACAATTCTCTGTTCCATGGATATCTCCTTAAAAAAATCCGCATATATTGTCAAAGTATGTCCGTTTTTACCCTGCGTCAAACAAAATTCCCTTTTTCTCAACAAACCAGCATCAACCTGCCCCTTGCATCTTCCATCCAAACCCGCAAAAAAATAAATAAAGAAATATGACATACCACAATTACCCACACACAAAAAAATCCCTTCGATCGCAAACGCGACGAAAGGATTTTTTTAAAAACCACAAATCAGAACAGATTATGCTCTTTTACCACGCATTCTGTCCATTTGCGATGTCTGGTAGGCATAAATCGCCGCATAAGATACAGGCTTCCGGGTCATCAATTCTTCCAAAGAAGAACCAGCGCTTTTAGCCTCCTGCAAAGCACGCTGATGAACAATTTCCAATACATGCGGCTGTAACGCAATATTGTAAGTGACAGCATACATAAACAGAGTTCGGATATCCGATCTCAACAAATGTTCTTGCAAGGCGGCCACTTGTGACACACCACCACGCACCAGATACTTTTTGTTTTTGTACCTTCTGTGCCATCCACCCCGGCTGAAAACCAGGGCAAACGTAAACACTGTCGGATTGTTATCCAAAAGATAGTCCAGCGACTGAAGATAAAACTGTGTTGTCTTCAGATTGTCCATGTACATACGCAGAAACCGCCGTGCACTGGACAAAGACATTTGACACAACGCATGCATAAATGCACACTCTCTTTCCACGCAAACTGCGTTAACCTCGGCCTCGCGAATAAGCGATAATGCCAATTTTTCTGTTTCTTTCATAATAATTAAAAAAAATTAAAAAATGCACAAAAATTATAAAATGCAAAGATAGTATATTCCACTATGATATATTTGTAAAGCCCTAATTGAATCTTTCTTTGTTTTTTTACATATCATTTATCTATAGAATCAGAAAAACTCAGGCCTTTCAAAACAGACATATCAAAACAATATATCAGACAGCACCATGCGTTTCTTTAGCATACTTAACATAATCTTTATAATATTCTTTCAGACTCTGTTGCACCATATAATTGACAGAACCTCTCGGAAAACAACCGCGCTTATCGACCTTGCCCGCTGGAATTCCAGTCAAAAGTTCTATACCATCATCAACATTGTCAATCGCGTAAATGGAAAATTGTCCATTCTCCACAGCTTCCACAACATCTTCGCGCAACATCAGATTGGCCACGTTGGTTCGCGGAATAATCACACCCTGCTTACCGGTCAGACCGTTATATTTGCAAACTTCAAAAAAACCTTCTATCTTTTCGTTGACCCCTCCGATCGGTTGAACCTCCCCAAATTGATTGATTGATCCGGTAACCGCCAGTGACTGTTTAATCGGCAATTCGGCAATAGCCGACAGCATACAGTAATATTCGGTAGAAGAAGCCGAATCTCCGTCAACACCACCATAAGACTGCTCAAACACGATAGAAGCCGACAATGACAACGGTGAATGCTTTGCAAAACGATTAGAAAGTAAAGCCTGCAAAATCAACACACCTTTGGAATGAATAGGTCCGCTCATCGCCACTTCACGTTCGATATTGACAAATTCACCACGCCCCAGTCGCACCTGCGTCGTAATCCGCGTCGGTTTACCAAAAGAATTACGCGTAAAGTTATAAACTACCAAACCGTTAATCTGTCCCACTCGCTCGCCTTTTACATCCAGCAAAATCGTTCCTTTGTCAATCTGCTCCAGCATTGCACGGTTAACACGATCCGAGCGGTATATCTGTGATTTAATTGCCTGCTCAACATGATTCTTGCCGATCTGGCTGGCTTTAGACTGCCTTGCCCAATAATCCGCCTCTTTTAACAAATCGCCGATAGAAGAAATATGTGCTGTCAGCTTTTCCGAATCATCAGCCAGACGGGAGGAATATTCAATCACACGAGCCACGGCCTGCTTATTCAGCGAACGCAGATTTTTCTTCTTCGTCAGCGAACCAATAAGTTTGGCATATTCGATTTCGTTTTCATCCGTACGGTCAATAATCATACCGAAATCTGCCTCAACTTTAAAATAATCGCTAAAATCCGGATCCTTCTCGCTTAATAAGTCATACAGCTCAGCATCACCAGTCATCACCACTTTCACATCAAGTGGAATTGGTTGCGGATCAAGAGAAATTGTTGAAAAACTTGTATCCTCGTTTGGTGCTTCAATTTTTATTTCCTTTGAAGCCAGCGCTCTCTTAAGCGAATCCCACGAATACGGCTGCAACAAAAGCTTACGTGCATCAATCAGCAGAAAACCGCCATTTGCCTGATGCAATGCACCACTTTTAATCAGGCTGAAATCAGTAATCAGTGCACCAAACTGTTGAATACGTTCAACTTTACCCACCAGGTTCCCCTGTGTTGGATGATCAAGCAAAACAATCGGTGCCCCACTGTCCGGCACGTTTTTAACCACCACATTAACCTTAAACTTACTGTATTTGTCCTCTTCTTGCTGATTTCTCAACTGGCTGAGCAGACCGTTTACCGAATCTTCCTCGTTTTGCGGCTTACTGTCCTGATTATAATCAGGAACAAAACTGGATATATTTTCCAGAATATACTTTTGCACGGACTTTAAATAGCCCGCCAGCTTCTTATTACCGCGATACTTCTTTTTAATCTCATCCAGCGGTTTTTTAATAGCGTCTTTAACCAGATGTTCCTGCAGTTTTTTAATTTCTTCAGTTTGCTTCTCTTCCCATCCCGGAGCATTATCCTGATGCATAGCTATTTCTTCCTGCATGGCATTCAGGTCGGCCATAATTTCATTTTTTTCTTCATCGGAAAGCGTATCAAATACATCCGGACTGATAATTTCGCCATTTTTCATCGGTGCTACCACCACACCCATCGGCATATGTAGCAACGACACTTTTTTACCCTTTGCTTTTTTTTGCAAAACTTTAATATACTCGTTGCGTTTTTCCTGATATTTTTCACGAATAACTCTAAGCTGCTCTTCATAAATTTCATTTTTAACGGCTTCAGGCAACTCATGCTCAACTTTAAAAGAAAACTCATCCATTTCTCTGGCAAAACCGACAGCCTGTCCAGCCGGAAAATTCAAAGCAATAGGCTTATGAGGTTCATCAAAATTATAAACATAAGCCCAATCATCCGGCGTCGGTCTTTTTTTGCCTTCTTTTCCAAGAATTCTTTTGACCAGACTGGTCTTACCGGTACCCTCCGGACCAAGGCAAAACAGATTATAGCCACGAGATTTAATATTAATGCCAAGTTCTACCGCACAAATAGCCCTATCCTGCCCAAGCGTAGACATTCTTTCTTCCAAATCTGCCGTCGTATTAAAATCAAATTTGGAAGCATCACACTTGCGATAAAGTTGCGCGGAAGTCAATTTCGTAATAGCCATTTAAAAAAATATCCTCTAATCTAATAAAAATCAAAGCCGGACGAATGCTGAAAACAATATTTTCATACGACAACCGTGTCCGTCCACAGCCCGTCCCGAAAATGGGCAGAAAAATGTTTTTTTATAAAATGGAGTATAGGCCTAAAAAACTAATATAGAGTTAAAGACTATGCAAGAATTAAGTTTAACCGGCATATTTTTTATTCCGCTGACGTTGGGAATCATCGCCACAACATTTTTTATTATGCGTTTTCGGCTATTGCGCTGCTACCATACCGCTGCCACCAAAAGTCTGATACCCCTGCAAAAAAAAGATCTGCCTGTTTTTTATTCATCATATTGGTTAAAAAATGCCTGTCGCCGTCGTTTCTTTTACCTGCCACCCTCAAGGGAATCTCTTCTGGCACAGCGAGCGACCGAAAACCCGGAACGTGCCTGTCGTCTCCTTGCCCGCCTCATCCGCAAACAACCACATCATACCAGATTATTGCTGATGTATACCGATTTATGTCGCCTGCTCAACCGTCGCCTCGAATTTCAGCACACCATCAACCAGATAAAACTACCTTTTTTCTTTCCCTCAGCCTTAAAAGCAGATTACCTGCGCTTGTGTGCTTTAGATTCGCTGTACCAAACCGACATGTTTTCCGCATCTTCACAATATTCCCGCGCCTTAAAAATATATCAAAAATCAGGCTTTACATTTGAAGAAGCCGAATGTTACCTGAGCCTGGCACAAACTTACCGTATCAGTGGCGTGTTTGATGTAGCTGACACCATGCTACGTGAAGCCTCAAAAATATACAAAGAAATGTCTCTTTATGCCAAACAGGCAGAAACGGAAGCATACCATGGTTTGATTGAGATCGGGCGCGAAAACTACCCGATTGCTGATAAATACCTGAACATGGCCGCCTCCATTTGCACCCAATACCAATTAGAAAAAACTGGCATGGATATTGCCAACTGGCAGGGTTTAACCTGCTTTTTGCAAAAAAAGCTGACGGATGCCGAACGCTTTTTCGCTTTAGTTTTGCATCACCGCATGCAGGCATCGACCGCTGCACGAGCCTTTGCTGCCGAAATGGCGGCACGCATCAACCTGCAAAAAAAAGATTTCCCCGTAGCTATCCGTCTGGTCGATGAAGCTGTTATTTTCCATCGCAACCTGCACCATCGCCCTGGCATTCTTGAAAATCTGTACCTGAAAGCAGAAATTCTGTATGCTGCCGCCGACTATAAACACAGTACCGACGTCTTAACCGCATTGATAAAAGAAAAGACCCCTGCCTCATCTATTTATTATCCAGCCAATGCCTACACTCTCTTGGGATTGATATATCTGGAAACCGGCAAACTTAACCAGGCACGCACAATGTTTAAAAATGCCATTGATATGGAAAACAGCCAAAACCGGCTCAAAGGCGTAGCCATTGATTACAATAACCTGGCCGAATTGGCTTTGCGCGAAGGAAACCAGGAAGAGGCCCTTACTTACCTGAACAGAGCCATCCAATATGCCGAAACACTTGAAGACAGGGATTTAGTGGCTTATCTTAAAAACAAACTTGAACAGTCAAAAAACTAAAACACCGCTCAACTGCTACAACTTGCCTCCGATCAAAAGTCTAAGTTACAACTTTCAACAACAAAACCAGTTAAACCGTGCAACAATATACGGCCTTGTTTTTACCTCTTTTTCCTAATTTTATCACCGCAAAGCCTCTGCCAAAATCTTACACCTCGCTCTCAACCTGTCACCAAACATATTCCGCTACCGGCATAGCGTGCACATCAGACCTCCGAGCCTTTTCCTTTCAACGATACCCTGATATTCAGCTTGAAAGAAACCAGTCACGTAACTCCGCCACTAAAATTCTTCCGACTTAGGCATAATCGTCTATATTTTATCCAAATCAAAACACATTTTTTCAATGAATTGCAAAAAATAAATTCAAAAATTTCATTTTTTCTGCATTTTTTACTTGTTTTTGTCCATTTGTTATGCTAAAGTAAGCTCTGCTAAAAAAAGAATTATGTATCATTATTAACTAAAAAAATTATGTCATGACAAAAAAAATTTTCATAAGCTTCAACGTCAAAACAGACGAAAGCTTGCACTTCTCCTGTCAGAAAGAGAGCCGTCAGATTTCGGCAACCAGACAGAAAACATTGACGAACTGGAAAGTTTCTGCTCAAAGTTACTTCAAACCGGACACTGCCGTAAAAGAGATTTTTCGCATTGACGAGTACTATTTCTTTTATGTTTTCAACCGTAGCAATGGCAAAAACACTTATTCGCTGCGTGAAATCACCGAAAAGGAATACAAGCTCCGCCGTGAAGAGATTTTGCAACAACGACCTTCTCCGGAAACTCAAAAATGGCACGACAAACAATGCCTTTACAGCGTCTACCATTTTTATAACAAAGGATGGCAGCGCAGCATACCGGTCGAAGATTGCATCTTTATCACGAAAGACAATCCGCTCAAAGACGTATGCGATGCCGTAACATCCGAAGCACAAATCCGTAATAAACAGGAAAATGAACAACAAAAAGCGGAAAAACTGGAATACGCCCGTAAATGCGGCGGTCTTGCTCACCGGCTCGGTATTGAATTTATCAACGTTCTGCAGCTCAAGCCCGAAAAAGGAAAATTAATGCAATTTAAAGAATCCTATGAACGGGCTATCCAAAAATGCTCCAAAATGTCTCTGGCTGAGCAAAAACAAATGTATGAAAATTTGTTTTTACTGGGACGAGCTAGCCGCAAAAGTGCCATGAATGCACTGAAAATAGATTATTTTGAAGCAGATGTGAACCGGCTCGACCTCAAAGAGCTAGAACAAATGCTACTGGCGCAGTTGAAAAGGTATGAAGCAGACAGCGCCAGGCAGGCACTGCAAAATGCGGTAAATGCTGACTATGACACACGCGCCCGCCTCTACGAGGCTTTAATGAAAGGCAATCGTGCCACCAAACGAACCGCCTTGCAGGAACTCGGAGTTAACGTTGATGCGATTATTTTCAAACAGTACCCCTTATCCGAAATCAAAAGGGCCTTGGCATCAACTTTGGGCTACGAGATGGAAAGATAAGGTGTTTGCACAAAAACACCCCCGTTGCAGCTTTACTGCAATGGGGGTTTTTTATATATCCCGCACCACACACCATATTACCACCCCACGTTTCGGCACAAAAAAAGGGCGGGAGAATAAATCTCCGACCCTCTAAAACAAGTTCAAAGCTTCATCATCTGCTTAAGAACAGCAAACGAATAAATCTCTGCTGCAGGATCCGTCGCTACTATATACGTCGGAACGCTTCCGCGAAAGACCTTACAGGACAATTCGCGCACAGCCTCGGCATCAACATTGCAGATATCCTTAATCCGGGCCCCAATGTCATACATACGCCCACGACCAACCATCTGCCATGCAACTTCCAAAGCCTTGTCATCTGTTCTGTCATACTTATCCAACTTCTCGGCCATTGCCCAGTTGCGAGATTTTTCCATACGTTCGTCGCTGGCATTTTCCTCACAAATGCGATTGACCACTTTCACAAAGATTTCCGTCAGCTTTTTCACATCAGCACCAGACGCAACAATCAGAGCTCGCATCGTGCGAAGCCCGTAATAACCGGCAATTTTAACCTCAGTCTGCGCTTCAATACCAGCATCAGCCAAAGCATGATCCAAACGACGCCAGAACATTGTCATCATCACATTGGCCACCGGTGAATCATCAATCGTCAATGGCGTAACATCAAAACCGAACATCAGACGCACCATGGTTCCTGAACAATCCAATCGCCCAAAACCACCGGTATAGATGTCTTTTTTCACCTTTTGTCTGGCCAAACCTTCAGGAACATTACCAAAATACTGGTTAACGGCAACTTTTATGGCATTAAAATCCATCCCCCGTCCGGCAACCACCAACACGGTGTTCCGTGCCGTATAATAGGTATTGGCAAACTCACGGACATCTTCCACCGTATAAGCATTGATACACCGCAAATATTCCTCGGGCGATACAACTCTGTTAGAGCTGAACGCCGTATGTTTATACAGCAGCTTCATCTGCCGCATAACCATTTGCGCATTGCTTTGTGTTGACCTGACAATTTCTGCCTTGGCTTGTTCAACATAAGCTTCGCTGATAACCGTAGCGTTGAAAATCTGAGAAGCAATTTTCAAAGCATCCTCATAATCATCACCGCTTGCGGTGTAAGCCGTCATTGTGCCTCCGAAAACAGGTATAATACCTTTAACTTGCAACAACAACGTTTTTTCGAACAATGCAGCCAAACCGATTTTAGGCTCATTTACATGACCGACGTTAATACTCAGACAAACAGAATTGTCATTTGAACTCACAAACACAACGGACATACCGTTGTTAAGTTTAAACTCTTTCATACTGTTAAAAGATTTTAGTGAAACAAAAAAATAGCTAAAAAATAACTAATACAGCTACTCCCTACTTCCTTTTTTATATTTTGTCAATATAAATCTGTCAAAAAAATATGTCGCCATATCCGTAGCGACATATTCTCCCCAAAATTAACGCTATACCTCCCGTGCATAAATATTGGTAACTGCCCACCGCTCACCCTTGCGTGTTAAAGAATAAATAACCGTCCCTTTACATAACCCGAACCAAATGGCATCACAATCCGAAGTCGTATAAACGGAAATATCGTTTCCTCCCGGAATCGGCTTGATTTTTGTAACAGCAAAAGAAATCTCTGTAGGCCGCTGCGCTTCTTCTATCTTCCCCAAAACAAACCCCGGTACATACTCTCTGTCACATCCGGCAAAATCCGGCTTAATCGTACATTTAACCACCTGTTCTATGGCACAAAAAATTCCATCCTGCGTCGCACATTCTTCTTTGAGCCCATCAAACGCATACGAATGCACCGAATCACTAACATTCTGTGCCACGGCAATATCAGCAGCTTTCTCCAGCACTGACGTGCTATGTCCCTTCATCACACAAAGGGCATACAAAGCAACCACACACATAACCGTAAAACCGCCTACAATCAACACTCTTTTCAGCATAAGCCTGTCTCCCGAAAATATCTTAAAATTTAAGGATATTTTTAACCTTAATAAATTAAAAGTATAGAAAAATATCACTTTTATCAAACAAAACCGTTGTCATAACCGTTTCTTTCTGCTATAATTATACCGATAGGACGGCCAAACAATACAAGGGGAGGTATCGGCCATGTATGGCAAAAACAATGAAACCGGTTACACCATGATAGAAACCATCATGTACATCAGCATATTGGGAGTTCTGGGCGTTATCCTGGCTTCCTATGCCAGTGCCGTATTCACCCGTTACAAAACCGGCCGTATCACCCAACAGATTCTTGATTTAAAAAAAGCTGTCCTGACTTATACGGCCGCTGATGAAGACTATTCATCTTTAAGCAAAACACAAATGCAAGAAACCAAGGCTATTCCGCTGGATATGCGCAACCTGTACCACGCTCTGGGCGGCAGTATAGATCTTGGGCCACTCACAGATCTTGGGACGACCGATGACAACGCCAACTACAAATATCTCTACTATATTACTTTCAACGGCATTTATAAAAAAGGCTGTATAGAATTGTTGTCGCAAGGACAGTTTTACGGCGACGGTTCAGATATGGATACTTTGATTGTCAATAACAACACGGCATGGTACTATAGCGGCTCTTTTTACAACTCCAGCAGCATATCCACCCGTCACCTGATGCAGTCCACTGCCAATTCGATGATCGCTATCCGCCCAACAATGGAGCAGATTATTGCTGCCTGCAACCGCAACGATGACAACAGTATAACCTGGATATTCAGCTAAACCGAAAAACCACACAATCAAACCAGCTTTATCTGCTATGAATCCCGAAAATCATTCACCAATCAGATGCGCCGGCATCTTATCAACCTCTCGTTTATATTCCCCTGAACGCCTTTTCCACACGGTTTTCTGCCCCTGCCATACCGCTGAGAACAAAAAAGTAAAGCCCAATAGTTAATTAATAACTTTTTTTACTTGCAGTTAGATTTTCTGTTGTTATGTTAGTAAAATAATTTTCTGGAGTATTGTTCACACCATAACGATAAGGAGAAAGAACGATGGAAAATACAGTCACCTTACCTCCGGATTATATTCCGAGCAAAGATGAAAAATACATGAACGATATGCAACTGGAATATTTCCGGCAAAAATTATTAGCGTGGAAAAAAGATTTGTTAAATCAATCCAGCGGCACTCTGGAAGACCTGCGCCAGGGCGGTTTGAACCAACCTGACGATATTGACCGTGCCTCATTGGAAACGGACAAATCCATAGATTTGCGAACTAAAGACCGAGCCCGCAAGCTGATTGTCAAAATTGACGAAGCACTGGATCGAATTGATGACGGAACTTACGGCTACTGCGAAGAAACTGGAGAAGAAATAGGCATTGACCGTCTATTGGCACGCCCGATTGCCACTTTATGCGTAGAAGCGCAGGAGCGTCATGAGCGCATGGAAAAAACATACGACAACAAGTCCTGATAAAAGTATTGGCAACAGAATAATGGGACAGGTAAAAGACTTCATTTTAGCTTCAGGTTCACCACAGCGTCGGGCATTGCTGGAAAGCATTGGTTACACCCCAAAAGACATTTGTGCCGCAAATATTGACGAAACACCTCTTATCGGAGAGAAACCTTTGCCATATATCCGCCGTATAGTGGTTACCAAAGCACAGACTGTCGCAGCAAATATACCCGGAGAAAACATTTTGAGCGCCGACACCATAATCGTCGCCAATCGTAGAATTATTCAAAAATCGCCGGACGCCACCACACAAATGGAAGTAATGAAATTACTTTCCGGGCGGACACATCGGGTCATAACGTCTGTTTGCCTGTCAGCCAAAAACGGCAAAATCAGCCAAAAAACGGTTACAACCAAAATTGTTATGAAACATTTGAGCAAAACTGAAATAGAAGAATACGTCGCCTCCGGCGAATGGTGTGGAGTCGCCGGCTATAAAATAGAAGGAATGCTCGCCGGCTACGTCAAAAGAATTGTCGGTTCATATTCGGGCGTCGTGGGGTTGCCTCTGTATGAAACCAAAAATTTACTGGATGGTGCCGGCATCCGCTGACAACAGCATCCCGGCAGTAGCAACCTTAACTCAAGGAGCAAAAATAATGATAAAAGCAGATACGATAGTTTATGAAAAATCAGGCATAGACGCCTGCCTCGCCGTACTGGACGGAGGAAATCTCCGAAAATTTGAAGTTTTTAACGAAAGCAACGCTGCGGAAGGCAACGTTTATCTCGGTCGCATCGTCAAAAAAATACCACTGACCAACGACAAATTCGGTTTTATGGTCAACATCGGCGATAACAAAGAAGCCTTTATGTGCGCCCAGGAACGGGGTCTGCTTGAAGTCAATATGACCGAAGGGCAATGCGTCGTTGTACAGGTTGCAAAAGAAGCCCGCGCCGACAAAGGCGCCAAATTGGTTCGCGCAGTTCAGATTGCCGGAACTTATCTGGTTTACCGCCCGTTCGGCACTTTCGTTGACGTTTCATCAAAAATTACCGATGAAGAAAAGGCCAACGAACTGCATGACGCTGTTGTAAAAAACGTCAACACACAACAAGAAGGCTGGGTTATCCGGACAGCAGCAACCGAAGCCGACATCAATACCATTATAGAAGAAATGTCCGAACTGCGCGACATTTACGAAAACATCCGCATCAAAGCCCGTTCCGCCAATGCGCCGGCTTTACTGTATGCCAAGGAAAACCCTCTGTTCAATTTGATTCGTCGCTACCAAAGCACATTGCAAAACGTCATCATCAACGACCATACGTTGGAAG
The DNA here is from genome assembly GCA_964416205.1 of uncultured Acetobacter sp. GTDB lineage: Bacteria > Pseudomonadota > Alphaproteobacteria > RF32 > CAG-239 > CAG-267. The sequence goes on from CAYQDC010000036.1 coordinate 13,310, forward strand.
ACAAAGTCAAAGCTGTCTTTTCCGGCAACGTCAGCTATGAGGCTGATCCAAGCGAACGCTTTGGCCTGCAGGATATGCTGCAGGAAGCATTGCAAAAAACCGTCAAACTACCTTCCGGCGGAGAAATCCACATTGAAGAAACCCACGCCTTTGTGGCCATAGACGTAGACAGCGCCGGCCACATTGCCTATGGCGAAACCGATAATCTGAACAAAGAAGCCGCTCGCGAGATTGCCCGTCAGATTTTGCTACGCAACCTGGCTGGCAAAATCATCATAGATTTTGCCGGTTCCGGCGAATACCGTTTTATGCGCAGCATTATGGATATTCTGGATGAAGAGCTGGCCGGCGACGATTCAGGTGCCCGTGTTTTGGGCTTAAGCAAAGCCGGCAATGTAGAAATCATCCGTCGCCGCAAACACCCAACCCTGCTGGAACAGTTTTCAGTAGAATGCCCGACTTGTGGTGGCACCGGACGCGTGGAGCCGTAAGATGAACGGTGATGAATCTTCCCACCAAGTAGCAGACGCCACCCCAACGGCCAAAGTGGTAAAAGTTCACAAATGCCCAATTTGCGACAAGCTAACTGATAATGCCAAATACCGCCCGTTTTGTTCCAAACGCTGTGCCGATATAGATTTGGGCAACTGGTTCACAGAAGGCTATGTCATTGAGGGCAAAGCCCCAATAGACGAGGAAGAAGGCGAATAACCTGGCTATCCAGCATTTAAATACAAAAACAGGCTTTGTTCAAAAGCAAAACCTGTTTTTTATATTTGGCTCTATTAAAAAATTTTGTTGAAATAACCTCTCAATAAATCATAATTAAGCCTAAAATAAATAC
>CAYQDC010000037.1:0-14125 GCA_964416205.1 uncultured Acetobacter sp.
ATCTTTCTCTGTAATGCCATGCAAATCAAGCACAGCCTCTATCTTAAATTCCTCACGCTTAAAACGTTTGGCTAATATCTCATCCATTTGTGAAAAATCATCCTTAACAACACTTTTGCCATTTTTCAAAATTTCAAAAGTAACCGTAATTTCTTTATCCTTACGAATATCTATTTCCTTAGGCTTTATTTCATCAACATAAAGATTCGTCCGCAAACGTTTAACACCTTTAACAGTCTCCCTCCAAACCTCTGTATCACTCATAAATTTCCACCTTTGTCCCTTTAGGCAACAACAAAAAATACCTTCCGCTAGAATTCATTCTCCCGGCCTGCTCAAGAGCTTTCTCACCATGCCCCCAAAAAAAATCACCACGCACACCACCCTTGATTGCCCCACCGACATCTTCTGCCATAACCAATCGGTTTAATTGTTTTCCGTCAGGATCTACCGTTTCCAACCACATTATCGAACCAAGCGGAATATAATATTTATCAACAGCCAGACTTCTGCCTGCTACTAACGGAAGTCCCATAGCGCCAATAGGACCATCTGCCTGAACAATTTTGTGAAAAATATATCTATCATTCAAAAGCATATTTTTTTTAGCCCTATCACCATTTTTTTGCAACCAGTCACGAATCTTTGACATAGACGCTTCCCCGGATTTTATCAATCCTTTTTCCAACAAAATAGAACCTATACCTCTAAACGAATGACCATTATTATCGGCATAACCAACACGAATTTCTTTTCCATCCGGCAGAGTCGCCACCGCTGCACCTTGAATTTGCATTATATAAATATCAACAGGATCATCACCCCAAAGTATAACCGGAGCATCAATTTTACCGGCATCAATTTCTTCCCGCGTATAATATCTGACTAATTTTCCATCTTTAACCCTACCGACAATACGCCGATTCGGCAAACTATCATCAAAATCACGTAGCCACACCTCAATCAAATCCTTTGGTTTACCATATATCGGATATTGATATATTCCACCACGTTTATAATCAGCTCTGATAGAGGCCTCATAATATGCCGTAAACTGTCCTTTTTCCTGACCGCCTGCAATTACCAGATATGGTTCAAAATTATCTTGTATATACCTTTTTAACAATGCATCATCTTGAATTTTTGCCATTTCCTTACATTTATCACGATAAACCTCTGCAGAATAGGACAAAACATCACTCGTTAAAGCATTATTCTTTTTGTCACAAACCAAACGGCATACCTGTAATAACGCTTTTTTAAAAAAACAAAGATCATCAGATTCCCAACCATTCAACTGTTCAAAAGCACTTTTTTTCAATTCAAAAGGTTTAACCTGAAGAACCTCTCTATCTTCACCCGAACAAGAAAGAATACAAATACAAAAAACAAATATCAGTCCACGTTTCAGCATTTTTTTGTTGAACATAACATCCAATTATTCACCCGAGGATTCAAAGGCTTTTCAAAAGTCCAAATATCTAATATTTTCTGCACATAATTTTCATCACCTTCAATAACTTCACCTTGTACATCTTTAAGCAAATTTACTTGTTCGCTAACAAATTTAACAACCAGATTTACCTTATCATCACCAACAAATTTAACCGATTCAACTTCAGTCGCCACAAAACCAATCAAATCCGTTTCAGCCGTAATCCCCTGCTCTTTTCTATCCTTTATAACACCTTCAAACTTAACCAACAATTCTTTACTAACCAATTTAGCCAATGTTGCCACATCACCCTTACTAAATGCAACCAAAATCAACTCAAACGCCTTCTGTGCACCTTTAATAAAAACGTTTTTATTAAAATTAGGAATCTTTGCTAAATCTCTTTCCAACGGAGGCAGACTACTAATATCAACGGATTCGTCTGTGTTAACATGTGTTGTTTTTTTCAATTCATGATAGACTTTTTCAAATTGTTCTTTGGAAACCATAATAACTTTTGCTTCCTCACCTCCTGTTCCAAGTACATTTTTTAATTTGCTGAAAATAACAACAACCAAAACCAACAAAAAGATAATATCCAAATATCCTGACATTTTTCACCTCTGTTAAAATTATAAATAATATAACGTCAAATATCTTTATTATCAACTATTATATTTATTTGACGTATAAAATAAAAAGCTGTATATAGAAAAAAACACAGATGAAAGGATATAAAATGAGCAATAAACCAGAACCATCAGAAGTATCACTAAACATGCAGTACATCCGTGATATGTCTTTAGAAATTCCTCATGCACCGAAAATTTTTTCCAAATTAAACATCCAACCTAAAATTAACGTTGACCTAAACATTGATGTTAACAAACTGAACGAAAAAAACTTTGAAGTCACTCTTAATTTACACCTTAATGCCGACATAAACAACGAATCCCTGTTCATTTTTGAACTTTCTTATGCCGCAGCCTGCACTATTCAGTTGCCAGAAGAACAAATTGAACCTGTTTTATTTATTGAAATTCCAAAACTTCTATTTCCATACGCACGCCAAATCATTTCTTCCAATTTGGCCAATGCCGGCTTACCACCGTTGATGCTGACCCCGATTGACTTCACAACCATATACAAAAAGAGAAAAGAACAAATAGCACAACCGAATTAAAATGCGTTTAGCTCTTTTTCAACCAGATATCCCTCAAAATACAGGCACACTTTTACGTCTGGGTGCATGCCTTGATTTACCAGTTGACATCATAGAGCCATGCGGTTTTGTTTTCAATGAAAAAGCAATGCGCCGCGCCGGTATGGATTACTTAAATATTGTCCATTTCCATCGCCATAATTCATGGCAGAATTTCTTGTATTTTCGCCAACAACATCCCGAAGAATATGGACGCATCATTCTGCTGACAACACAAGCCAACATCTCTTATATAAATTTCCGATTCCAAAAAAACGACATTATTTTAATGGGACGCGAAAGCGCCGGTGTTCCTAAAGCTGTCCATAATATAGCCGATTCCCGCCTACTAATTCCCATGACACCAAATACTCGTTCCATAAATGTAGCAGTCTCCGCCGCAATGGTCATAGGCGAAGCCCTACGCCAAACAGATTTATTCCCTCAACAAACGTTCTGATTTAATCAGTATTAAAAATTTTTTCATTTTTTTAATTTTGAGTATAGATTTATCCAAAAAAATGTGATATAGTCTACACGTTTTCAGAAAAACACAAACAATCCCTAGGAGGTCAAATCAATATGAAAAAAAATTCAGCTGTAACGTTCAGCTCCGGCGAATATGTGGTCTATCCAACCCAAGGCGTAGGAAAAGTAACCAACATTACCAAACAAAACATCGCCGGACATGAACTTGAGCTCTTAGTTGTCAATTTTGATAAAGACAAAATGACATTAAGGGTTCCTATGGCAAAGCTGGATCAAGTCGGTATTCGCAAGATTTCCGATGAAAACACAATAAAAGAGGCTCTCGCCACTTTAAAAGGAAAACCGAGAGTCAAAAAAGTAATGTGGTCCAGACGTGCCCAAGAATATGAAAATAAAATTAATTCTGGTAATCCTATTGCTGTCGCAGAAGTCATCCGAGACCTTCACCGCAATGAAAATTTAGCCGAACAATCCTATAGCGAACGTCAGATTTACGAACACGCTCTAGAACGTTTGGCCAGCGAGGTTGCTATCTTTGATAATATATCAATAGAAGAAGCAAACAAAAAGCTCTTAGATACCATAGCTTTACGCTAATTCTCAATATAAAAAAATACCCCTCATTTTCGAAGGGTATTTTTTTATGGCAAACAAAAATCAAAGTTCCCTGTTTTTATTTTTTAACAGGAATTGGATTTCCGTCCAAACTAAATTTTTCAATTTTTGAATCGTTATGTAAATCTTCAAAAGTTTTTGCAATAACCCTTTGAGTTACCATATTCTTTAATTGAGGTTCAATATCTTTAAACTCCAAAGGCTTAGAAGCACGAACATCCTCAACTAAAATAACATGCCACCCAAACTCAGTCTTTACTGGTTTTTTTGAAAATTCACCTTTATCCATACTGAAAGCCGCTTTTGAAAACTCCGGAACCATCATATCCTCAGTAAAATAACCTAATTCAACCTGATCTTTTGAATATTCATTAGCCAATTTTACAAAGTCTTCACCTTTTTTCAATTTACTGATAACCTCTTCAGCTTTATTTTCCGAATCAACCAAAATATGTTTCGCCTTAATTTCCTTCTGACTTTCAAATTTAGCTTTATATTCATCATATAAATCTTGAACGGCTTTATCATTAACTTGTTCATCTACAACTTTCTCAAGATACAGCTTACGTGCCAAATCTTCTTTTGCGGTAACAAGCTGTCTCTGATATTCCGGCGTCTCCTCAATTTTAGCTTTTTGTGCAGCCTGATACACCAATTTGCTGTTAACAAAAACATCCAGAGTCTTAGCATAAAATTCCTCAAACGGTACTTTGTTCTGAATTTGCGGATGATCCGCATAACTTTGTTTCAAATCATTAACATAAATAATTTCACCATTAACTTTTGCTGCAACTCCCTTATCTGCACCCGCATTAGCATTATATACTTTAAACGACACAAAAGAAGCCACGGCTACCACGATTACAGCAACAGCAGAAATCGTAAAACCTAAAATTTTCTTTTTCATAAAAGCCTCCAAAATAAAAGTTTATTTATACTCTCTTATCCATATAAACTTATTTCTAAAATATTCCAAGCATTTTTTGTTTAGCGTTTATAACTTCTGTTGATAGTATTGACTTTATCCATTATAAACACTAAATGTAGCTAAATGAATATGAACACTAAGGTATACGATAATGTTAACAGACATCGCACGTAAAATTTTCGGCACAGCCAATAATCGTTTTGTAAAAAAACAACACAAAATTGTAGAACAAATCAACGCATTAGAAAAAGATTTCATTAATCTCACCGATGAAGAACTCAAAAATAAAACTTTAGAATTCCGTTCGCGAATAAAAGAAGGTGAAACACTGGAAGATATATTACCGGAAGCTTTTGCTGTTGTTCGCGAAGCCGCCAAAAGGACTCTCGGCCAACGCCATTATGATGTTCAGTTAATTGGAGGAATTGTCCTGCATAAAGGTATGATCGCTGAAATGAAAACCGGTGAAGGTAAAACTTTGGTTGCCACTCTGGCTGCTTATTTAAACGCGATTGAACAAAAAGGCGTACACATAGTTACCGTAAACGATTATTTAGCTAAACGCGACGCAGAATGGATGGGACAAATTTACCGCTTTCTCGGCCTAACCGTTGACTATATTGTCCACGAGAAAAACGATGAGCAACGCAAAGCAGCTTACGATGCCGACATCACCTATGCTACAAATAATGAGCTCGGCTTTGATTACCTTCGCGATAACATGAAATTTTCTTTAAACGAACGTGTTCAACGTGATTTTAACTATGCTATTGTTGATGAAGTCGATTCCATCTTGATAGATGAAGCACGAACCCCTTTAATAATATCAGGAGCTGCTGAAGATTCTTCTGAAAAATATATCTTGGTAAATGATATCATCAAGCAATTAAACTCTTCCGACTACGAAAAAGACGAAAAAGCAAAAAATATAACTTTAACCGAAACTGGAATGGAACATGTTGAACAATTATTAAAAAAAGCAGGTCTTATTACAGAAGGTGGATTATATGATATAAAAAATGTTCAATTGGTCAACCACATAAATCAAGCATTACGTGCTAATATTATGTTTATCAAAGATGTAGACTATTTGGTTCGCAACGGTAAGGTGCTGATTATTGATGAATTTACAGGTCGAATAATGGAAGGAAGACGGTATAGCGATGGCCTGCACCAAGCATTGGAAGCAAAAGAACATGTCGATATTCAGTCTGAAAATCAGACATTGGCATCAATTACATTCCAGAATTACTTCCGTTTATATCCTAAATTAGCTGGTATGACCGGTACAGCAATGACCGAAGAAACAGAATTCAGCGATATTTATAATCTGACCTGCGTTGAAATCCCAACTAACCGTCCAATCATCAGAAAAGACGAACATGACTGTATTTACCGTACTGAAAAAGAAAAATATAAAGCCATCATCGATACAATAAAAGAATGCCATGCCAAAGGGCAACCTGTACTAGTAGGAACAACATCTGTAGAAAAATCCGAAATCATTGCCAAAATACTGAAAGAACAAACCGATATACAATTTGAAGTATTAAACGCCAAACATCATGAACGAGAAGCCACCATTATTGCCGAAGCTGGTAAATACGGTGCTGTAACTATTGCTACCAACATGGCTGGACGCGGAACAGACATTCAACTTGGCGGCAACCCAGATGTTGCACTAAAAAAAAGATTAACTGGTAACGAAACGTTAGAAAATATAGCTAAACTCAAAGAAGAAATAAAACAAGAAATAACAAAAAATAAAGAAAAAGTTCTTAATGCCGGTGGTCTGTACATTTTAGGTACAGAAAGACACGAAAGCCGACGTATAGATAATCAATTACGTGGTCGTTCTGGACGCCAAGGAGACCCAGGAACTTCAAAATTCTTCCTTTCTCTGGAAGATGACTTAATGAGAATCTTCGGTTCTGAACGCATGTCTGAAGTTTTGCGCCGATTGGGGCTTCCTGAAGGTGAAGCTCTTGTCCACCCATTCATAAGTAAAGCTCTTGAAAAGGCCCAACAAAAAGTAGAAGAAAGAAATTTTGATATTCGTAAAAACCTGTTAAAATATGATGATGTCATGAACGAACAACGCAAGGTTATTTACGAACAACGTAAAGAGTTAATGTCATCTGATGATATATCCGAAACAATTCTTGATATGCGACACGACTATCTCTCATCGTTAATCAACAGCTGCATACCAACCGGAACAAGTCCAGACGAATGGGATTTACCCAAATTAAAACAAAACTTATACAATATAACAGGATTAAACTTACCTGTTGAAGAACTTGCTCAACAAAAGAGCATTGACTGTATTGAAATAACAGAACAATTGTTACAAGAAATTGACAATCAAATCACTACCAAAAACGCCTCTGTTCCGGAAAGCATCATCCGCCTGGTAGAAAAAAGTATTATGTTGCAAACACTTGATCAACTTTGGAAAGACCATATAGCAACTTTAGATTTAATGCGTCACACCATTGGTTTACGTGCTTACGGACAAAAAGATCCTTTAAACGAATACAAGAGGGAAGCTTTTAATATGTTTTCTGACATGTTAGACTTATTAAAAGAAAGAGTAACCATATTAATTTGCCGCACGGTAATCCAACAAAACAGCGAACAAGAAGTCAAAGAACAAGAACAACGTCGCCAAAACCAAAAAATGAATACATTCCATGAATCTCTGAATAAAAAAAATGGATCTCAACAATCCACAACCGTTATTGAACATCCAAAATGGAAAAACATTCCACGTAACAGTCCATGTCCTTGTGGAAGCGGCAAAAAATACAAACACTGTCACGGAAAAGTAGCATAGGAAAAAATATGGCAAAGCCTTTATTGGAAATAAAAAATCTGTACGCACGCGTTCATGATAAAGAAATAATAAAAGGTCTGAATTTAACAATCAACAGAGGCGAGATACATGCTTTGATGGGGCCGAACGGCGCTGGAAAATCATCTCTATCATATATCCTTTGTGGAAAAGACAATTACGAAGTAACATCTGGAGAAATTCTATTCAAAGGAAAAAATCTGCTAACTATGCCCGCAGAAGAACGTGCAAGAGCTGGTTTGTTTTTATCTATGCAGTCACCTGTTGAAATTCCCGGTGTTACTGTTTCAAACTTTTTAAAACATGCTCTTAATTCTGTTTTAAAATACCGGAATCAAAAAGAACTTGATACAATAAGTTTCATGAAGTTGTTGCGCCGGGAAGCAGATAAACTGGATATTAAGCCAGAATTTCTCAAAAGGTTCGTAAATATCGGCTTTTCCGGAGGTGAAAAGAAACGCTTTGAAACATTACAAATGTCTATTCTAAAGCCCGATTTTTGCATTCTAGACGAGATAGATTCCGGTCTGGATGTTGACGCACTTAAAATCGTAGCAAAAAATATAAATTCCTTACATACACAAGATAATGCCTTCCTTGTCATAACCCATTACCAACGTCTGTTAGATGATATTGTACCAGACATTGTCCACGTTTTTATTGACGGAAAAATAATCCAAACAGGAAATAAATCTCTGGTAACCCAAATAGAAAAAAGCGGTTACACGGCCTTTCTTACAAAGGATAAATCATGACAGATTTACCACTCATACAAAATATTGACCTGTTTTTAAACGACAGACCTGATATCTATGCCTTTCGACAACAATCTTTGCAAGCTCTTATCAAAACCGGTTATCCGACACTAAAAAATGAATCGTGGAAATATACAGACATTAGTTCACTTTTAAGTCAAAATTTAACCTTAGAACACTATGAAACCTGCAATCACAATCATTGCTGTACAGAAAAAGACGATTCTTTTACCTTAAATGTTACTTTTTGCAACGGTAAACTCCATATAGAAGATTTTAACACCCCTCCCGGCTTAACCATAATGCCTCTTCCGCTTGCGCTCTATAACAAAGAATACATATCATACATAGGACATACTTATGATTCCGAAAAATACCCTTTTGCTGCATTAAACGGCTTTTACCTTGAAGAAGGCCTGTGTATCTGCATAGAAAAAGCTGTAAAAATTAATAAACCACTAACAATTAATTACAACAGCCATCATCCGGATGGCAAACAAATACATCTGCACAATATTTTTATTATAGAAAAAGATGCTGAGATGGAAATTATAGAAAAGTATACAACAAATTCGGCATCAACCTATTTCAACAATATCGTTAACGAAATTTATATAAAAAACGGCGGAAAGCTAGATCACTATATTATACAAAAAGAATCTCCTTCTGCATACCACATAGATTTCAATGCTATAAAATTACAAAAAGGCGGTCTATATCGCCAATATTACAAAGCATCTGGTGCTAAAATCAATCGCCATGAAAATTTAATTAATATTAAAGAAACATCGGCCAAAGCAGAAATATATGCTGGTTACACGGCTAAAAAAGGATGTCTAAACGACATCACAACAAACATAAATCATTTGTCTCCGGAAACAAATTCCCTCCAATATGTAAAAGGGGTTTTAGAAGACTCTTCATCTGCCGTCTTTCAAGGCAAAATACATATAGCATCTCATGCTGACAAAACACACGGAACCCAGCTACATAAAGCTTTATACCTCAACGATAACGCAAATCTGAATTGCAAACCAGAATTGGAAATTTTTGCAGATAACGTAAAATGTTCTCACGGTGCAAGTTGTGGCGAAATAGATAAAAACCAATTATTTTATCTGATATCCCGCGGCATTAGCAAAGATGAAGCTGTCAAAATCTTAACAGAAGCATATTTAAACGAAATTTTTGCATTTATACCAAATAGCAAAATTCAAGATAAATATTTCTCTTAATTCTTATCTTTAAAAATATATTGCGCCTGATATACCAAAGATGAAACAAATACGGCAACGGTCAAATAAATCAGAAAATAAAAACAAAATTCACCAGCTAAAACAGACAATCCCGCTAAAAAAAAATCACTTTGCCTAAAAAAAGACACAACAATTCTAAATAAATACGCCAAAATCAAGAAAAAACACAAAAACCAAATAAAAATCTTATGTACATTATCAAACAAAGGCCAAAAAGTCTGCCTCAAACACCACCAATTCTTTCCTTGCAACTTAAAAACAATCAACACATAATTAAGCATGACCCATACAGCAGCAAGCATACATAAAGAAACAAACAAAAAGAAAATAACTTCTCCATAAAAATTTAAAGATGCCACTCGAACATTCAAAACATAAGCTCCAAAGCCTATTACCCCCCATAAAACAAAATAAATCACAACCCAAGCAAGCATAACAATATCATCACGTTTAATTTTAAAATCTATTTTTCCACCACTTTCGCTCACTTGAAACCATCGACTAACATACATAGCCATTCCAAATAACAACACACCGACAGATATAAATAAATTCATCCAATTTGCAGAACAATAAAGTCCGCCCATTTGAACATCTATACCGCAAAAAAGACCACGTCCACACAAAAGAGCAATAACAGTATTTCCCAAAGCCATCACAGCAGTAAGCAAACAAAAACTCTTAAAATTTTCACCTATTTTTTTTATCGGATAAACAAAACCATCAATAAAAGGTATAATAACCTCATCTTTGCCAGTATCTGCTGTTTTTCTTACCACTTTATATCCTCCTTAAATCTCTTTAACCGACACAACACCCGGAATATTTTTAAGCTTCGTTAGCATCAAATTATCTGAAAAAGCATATCCACCGTTCAACTCAATACGAACATCCCAATCATCAAGCTCAGGCACCAAATAAACCTTGTTAATTCCTCTTTTGTCACGACACAAAACCTTACGCACTTCAGAAACAGCTGCTACATTATCCAAGGAAATCTCCAAACCTTTAGCTTGTTCGGCAATAGCTTCATCCAAAGTCATTGCGCTGTTAATCATTATTCGTGTTTTTTCATCTTCAGACTGTTGATTAACAGTTACTTTTACCAACAATGGAGTCCCTGAAACAAATACCTCCTCATACTTAGCCAAACTTTCCGAAAATAACATCCCTTCAAAACTTCCCGTTATATCAGACATAACTACATAGGCATATTTATTACCATTCTTACTGGTTCTTTTCTGAAAATTCTCCACACAACCTGCAATATTGACTTTGATGCTATCGCCAGCCTTAATATTCGCCAAAACCTCCTGACAAGACCTCACACCTAATTTTTTCATACTTTCTATATAAACATCCAACGGATGCGCTGACAAATAAAAACCTATAGCAGCAGCTTCTAATCGTAATTTTTCCAAATCAGGCCAATCCGGAGCATCTAACAACTTAACTTTGGATGAATACTCTTCGACACCAAACAATGACGATTGTGCACTAATTTTCATTTCCGTCGCTGAAGAAATATTTTTCAAAATCAGATCTATATTAGCATATAATTTTCCTCTCTTTTTTTCCAAACAATCAAAAGCACCAGCTTTAATTAATTGTTCAAGCTGTTTTCTGTTTAGCTGCTTGGCATCTACACGATTTATAAAGTCTGACATATCTTTAAATTTGCCATTTTTCTTTCGCTCTTCAACAATGGCGTTCATATTCGATTCGCCAACACCTTTTATCGCTCCGAGAGCATATCGCAATTTGCCATCTTGAACACTAAATTTTGCCAATGACTCATTAATATCCGGTTTCAAGACGTCTATACCCATCACCTTGCACTCAGCCTTAAATCCTGCTAATTTATCTGTATTAGTAATATCCAAATCCATAACGGCACACATAAATTCAACAGGAAAATGAGCTTTCAAATAAGCCGTCTGATACGACACCAGTGAATAAGCAGCCGCATGCGATTTGTTAAAACCGTATGAAGCAAATTTTTCCATTTGATCAAAAATGCTTTTTGCCACATCTTCATCAATTCCGTTTTTAATGGCCCCTTCCGTAAACATCTTGCGCTGCTTCGGTATTTCATCGCGCATTTTTTTACCCATCACTTTCCTAAGCTTATCTGCACCTCCCATCGTATAACCACCTAACTCACGGGCAATCATCATAACTTGCTCTTGATAAACCATAATACCATAAGTTTCTTTCAAAATAGGTTCCAGCTTTGGGTGTAGATATTGTATTTTCTCCTCACCGTGCTTCCTCTTAATAAATGTTGGAATATTATCCATCGGCCCTGGACGATATAATGACACAATAGCAATTAAATCTTCAAACCTATCCGGCTTAATTTGTTTATGAACATCCTTCATCCCTGCTGATTCAAATTGAAATATCGCTGTCGTTCGTCCTTCCTGCAACAACTTGTATGTTTCCTGATCATCCAAAGGAACTGCCTCTATATCTAAATCTATTCTCTGAGCCTTCTTTATCCAATCAACAGCCCTCTGAATAACCGTTAACGTTTTCAATCCCAAAAAATCGAACTTAATTAAACCGGTTTCTTCAACAAATTTCATATCATACATGGTAACAGGCATATCTGCCCTCGGATCTTTATAAAGAGGAACCAGTTCTTCCAATGGACGATCTCCAATAACAACGCCAGCAGCATGCATACCAGAATTTCTGTACAATCCTTCCAGTTTAATTGCAATTTCAAACAATTTATTTACTTGAGGATCATTCTTTCGCATTTCCTCTAATTCAGGAACTTGTTCCAAAGCTTCCAATAACGTAGGATTCTTCCCTTGCACCCCAACTGGTATCATTTTAGATATTTTATCTGCTTGTGAATAAGGCATCTGCAAAACACGTGCCACATCACGAATAACTGCTTTAGATTGCAACTTCCCATAAGTTATAATCTGCGCCACATGATCAAAACCATATTTCTGCTGAACATATTCTATTGTTTTGTATCGATTCTCCTGACAAAAATCAACGTCAAAATCCGGCATATTAACACGTTCTGGATTTAAGAAGCGCTCAAACAGCAAATCTAATTTTATAGGATCCAATTCCGTAATATTTAAAGACCATGCCACAATAGACCCAGCACCCGAACCACGTCCAGGACCAACCGGAACACCATGTCCTTTTGACCACTTGATAAAATCAGAAACGATAAGAAAATATCCAGGAAATCCCATTTTTTTTATAACACTCAGCTCATATTCCAAACGAGTATAATATTTTTCATCTATCTCTGCTTTCTGTTCATCCGTCATACCCTCAAAATAAACGGCTTTCCTCATACGAGCATCCAACCCTTTATAAGCCTCTTCTATAATAAACTCATCTTGTGTTTTCCCCTCCGGACACTCAAAAATTGGCAACAAAGGATCCACTTTTTTAGAAAGAAAATTACAAAGTTTTGCAATCCTAACAGTATTATTAATTGCTTCGGGAAGATCAGCAAACAAAGCAACCATTTCATCTTCAGAACGCAACCTGTTATTAATAGAAAATTTACGCCGATTCTCATTAGCTACATATTCACCCTCAGCTATACACACCAATGCATCGTGCGCTTCATACATATCTTCATCCATAAAAAACACTTCATTGGTAGCAACCAGCGGAATATCATATTTGTACGCAATATCTATAAAACCATCTTCAGTTAATTGTTCCTTTTCTAACCCAAGACGTGATATTTCCATATACAATCGATCTTGAAAAATTTCTTTAAGCTTTAACGCAAAATCTTCAGCATCTTTTCTCCTGTTTTCAAACAACAATCGCCCTATTGTTCCATCAATACCCCCTGTTAGTGCAATAAGCCCTGCATTAAATTCTCGCAAATTCTGCATAGTCAACTGCGGAACCCAGCCATCCTCTGTATTATCCAAATAAAAGCGCTTCATCAATTTCATTATATTGCCATACCCTTCAGCATTCATAACCAACAATATAATTTTATCAGGATCAAGTTCTTTACCTTTAGAGCGCATTAAATCATCTGAATCAGAATTCCTCAATAAAAACTGGCATCCTAAAATAGGCTTTATACCCTCTTCTGAAGCATACTTTGAAAAAGCCTTTCCTCCAAACATATTTGAAGTATCAGTCACAGCAACTGCCGATACACCCATATCATGCAACTTATGAATTAAATCAGGAAGTTTTATAGCACCTTCCGCCAAAGAATAAGCCGTATGAACTCGCAAATGCACAAATTTAGGGTCTTTCATCTTATACTCCAATACAATATAAAACAACCGTATCCAGATTTTCAAAATATCTCAACATTTTTTATAAAACAAACAACTTTTTTCATAAAAAAACACCTGCCTAGCCGGTAGTTCTTCTCTAAGGGCATAATCATAATAGTGCTAGCGAACGCCTTAAGGGCGTATAACGGTCTGACAGGGCGAAGATTACTTGCTACCCGTAAACGGGTCAAAATCCATTGTTAATTGACTTTGCTCTGCGTCTTCTTTAAGTTGATTGCGGATATACTCTGTAATTTTTTGAGTATTCTTTCCTGTTGTGTCTACATAATATCCTCGACACCAAAA
>CAYQDC010000038.1:0-6341 GCA_964416205.1 uncultured Acetobacter sp.
ACGATATTTCGGGGCGAAGACAACATGATATTTGCAATTCCATGTTGTATGTGCTATTGTATGTGTGTTCATAAAAAAACTCCTTTGCATTTATTAGACTTTTGCCAGACCGTCTGACTTACTTTTGCAAAGAAGTTTTTTATGTGTAAAGCTATAAGCTCTTTAAAACTACCGGCCTAGCCGGTAGTTTTAAAGATACAAAAAAAGCCTGCATAAAGCAGGCTTTTTTAACAAATTTAACTCAACTATTGCACAGCACCAATTTTTGCTCGCTTACGAACAATCGGATCAAGTATTTTTTTACGCAGCCGCAAAGACTTAGGCGTAACTTCCAATAATTCATCTTGCTGAATATAAGAAAGCGCCTGTTCTAAAGATATTTTACGCGGCGGAATCAAATCAATAGCATCATCTTTACCAGCAGCCCGGATATTCGTCAATTGCTTGGACTTAGTCGGATTTACCTCCAAATCATTTGATTTAGTATGCTCACCGATAATCATACCAACATAAACCGGACTATTATGCTCAATAAACATCGATCCTCTGTCTTGCAATTTCCATAAAGAATAAGCCACTGCCGTTCCGTTTTCACTGGAAATCAACACCCCATTACGATGGCTTTCAATTTCTCCTTTATATGGCTCATATGCATAAAAAATTCTATTCATAACCCCTGTACCACGCGTATCAGTCAAAAATTCGGAATAATAACCGATAAGCCCCCTAGACGGCGCATGAAAGATTAAACGCGTCTTATTTCCTATTTGGGATGGAACCATTTCCAACAATTCAGATTTACGTTGACTGAGTTTTTCCACTACAACACCAGAAAATTCGTCATCAACATCAATAACAACTTCCTCAACTGGCTCCAACAAATTACCATTTTCATCTTTATGGTACAAAACCTTCGGACGAGAAATAGAAAGTTCAAATCCTTCCCGACGCATAGTTTCAATCAAAACACCCAGTTGCAATTCACCACGCCCCGCCACTTCAAAAACATCTGTCATATCCGTACGCGAGATTTTAAGTGCAATATTACATTCTGCTTCTTTCTGCAGTCTGTCCCAAATCATTCGTGATGTCACCTTATCGCCTTCACGGCCAGCCAACGGCGAATCGTTAACCGAAAAACTCATAGCCAAAGTAGGCGGATCTATAGGTTGAGCCTCTATCTCTTCAGTAACCTCCAATGCACAAATAGTATCCGCCACTGTCCCTTTTGCAATTCCAGCCACCGCTACAATATCACCGGCATGAGCTTCATTAAGCGCCACTCGCTCAAGCCCTTTATAAGCCATTATTTTCGTAATGCGTGTCCTTTCCACTTCTCCGTTTTTATTTATTACTTTAACAGCTTCATTAACTTTTAACTCTCCGCTATGAATTTTTCCGGTTAAGATACGACCTACAAATTGGTCTGCTTCCAACGTAGTCGCCAACATTGAAAATGGTTCATCCTTCTCACAAACCGGCTCCGGAACATAAGACAAAATTAACTCAAAAAGCGGTGTTAAATCTTTTTTCTCATCACTTAACTCTTTAACAGCCCAGCCATTACGTCCAGAAGCATACAAAACTGGAAAATCAAGCTGTTCATCGTTTGCATCCAAACTAACGAACAAATCAAAAATTTCATTTAGAACTTCATCCGGCCTTGCATCCGGCTTATCCGCCTTATTAATAATCACAATCGGTTTTAATCCAATCTTCAAAGCTTTTCCCAAAACAAACTTTGTCTGCGGCATCGGTCCTTCCGAAGCATCTACCAGCAAAACAACCCCATCTACCATAGACAAAATACGCTCAACCTCACCGCCAAAATCTGCATGCCCCGGCGTATCAACAATATTGATATGCGTTTTTTGCCAATCCACCGCCGTACATTTTGACAAAATTGTAATTCCCCGCTCACGTTCCAAATCATTACTGTCCATCACACAATCAGCAACTTTTTGATTGTCACGAAATGTACCGCTTTGACGCAACAAACCATCCACCAACGTCGTTTTGCCATGATCAACGTGCGCGATAATAGCAATATTTCTAATATCCATTTTTCTTTATTCCTCAAAAGGCTTGAAATAAAACCAAAAACTGTTTCCTCTTAATAACTTCCCCCTTTTATAACAAAAAAAATTAAATAGCAAGCCCCCACTATAAAAAAACGGTCCAAAACTGTTTTAAATCACCCAACCGCTGATGTCGGTAATATCGCTCAAAACTAAGCTCGTTTTCCATATTGAGTTAATTTATTACGCACAAACCCACGCAAAGACACCTCCGGTCGAGCTCCGTAATGTCCGATAATTTCAGAAGCAGCAATCCCTCCGATAATAGCGCATGTTCCCAAACTTCTACCTTTAACCATACCATACAAAAAACCTGCCGCATACAAATCTCCGGCACCGGTTGAATCAACAACTTCCATCGTTTGTTCTGCCTCAACATATATTTTCACTCTATTTTTAACAATAACCGACCCTCTAGAATCTCTGGTAACAGCAGACAACTCTACAATCCTTTTCAACTCGTCAAGTGTCTCTTCCAAATCAGCTTTATCAAACAATGCCTTAACTTCCGCTTCATTTGCAAACAAAATATCCACATTATTTTCGACCATTTCCAACAATCCCTGCCTGTGTCTTTTAACACAAGCCACATCAGAAAGACTAAACGCCAACTGTCTATTATAATGTTTTGCCAAACTTGCCGCTTTTTTAACCGCTTCCTTAGATTGTTCATTATCCCACAAATATCCCTCAATAAAAATAATATTTGACGTTCTAATAAGCCCCTCATTGATGTCTTCTACTGAAAGACGGCTAGACGCCCCCAAATAAGTAAACATAGAGCGGCTTGCATCCGGCGTAACCAAAACAATACTACGACCTGTCGCCGGTCCTTCCAACAAAGGTTCAGTAAAATAATCTATTCCGGCTGCGGCAACTTGACGCCGGAAAACCTGCCCTAATTCATCATCATGAACTTTTCCGATAAAAGCACAATCCGCCCCTAATGAAGCCAATCCAGCCACCGTATTAGCTGCTGATCCACCAGAAACTTCACCTTCAGGAATAATATCTCTATATATCTCTCCAGCCTCTTTAGGACCAAGCAAAGTCATTCCCCCTTTTTCCAGATGCCTTTCTGCCAAAAAACCATCACCGACCTTAGCTAAAACATCAACAATAGCATTCCCAATTCCCAATACATCATAAATTATTTCATCTTTTGGCACCATTTTTATATCCTTTACATCAAACTATACACACCCATATATGCCAATTTTCCTTATCATATATTAAAGTTTTAAAACAATTCCTAAAACAGCTGACAACAAAATATAAAAAATCGGGCTTCTTGGATAAAAATGCACCACCAAAAAAAATCCTACGGCAAAAAGAGCTAATTGGCAATCGACAACACTCAGTCTGCACAATTCAACCCCTGCCAATAAAATCAACGCAACCACCGCCGATCTGACTGATGCCATAATTGCTTGAACCAATGAATTTTCAGCATACTTATTCAAAAGTTTGGACACTAAAATGACAATAATAAGAGATGGCAAAACCAACCCGAATGTAGCCATCACTCCTCCGAAAATCCCCAATGTCTGAAACCCGGCATAAGTAGCCATATTTACACCAATTGGCCCCGGCGTAGACTGGGAAACAGCTATCATATTCGTCAATTCTTCAACTGAAAACCAATCATATTTTTTAGTCAAATCAAATAAAAAAGGTATTGTAACCATCCCTCCACCGATGGCAAACAATCCTATCTTAAAAAATTCAAAAAACAACAGCCAATACACCACAATATCTTACTTTCTCCACCAATACTTCATACAACCGACAACTACCGCAAATAACACCACTGAAATCGCTGATAAATGTACAACAAACAACAAAATCAAAATACAAGCAAATATACCTATTTGAAATTTCGTAACAATAGATTTTTTCAATAATCCGATAACTTCATTCAAAATCAGAGCAATAACACCGATTCGAATACCAGTAAAAGCCCGTGCCACCAAAAGATTCTCCGAAAGATTATTCAAAATACCAGCCAGAACCATAATAATAACCAGTGAAGGAAGATTTATAGCAAAAGTAGCTACAACGGCACCCCAAATACCCCTAACCTTATATCCAGTAAAAGTTGCCACATTAACGGCTATAACACCCGGCATACACTGCCCAATGGAATAATAATCCAACAATCCATTTTCACTAATATACTTTCTTTTATTAACCAATTCCTGGCGAAATAGCGGCAACATAGCATATCCTCCGCCAAACGTAAACAAACCTATCTTAAAAAAAGAAACAAAGAGTTTACCATACTCCGACATTGATATTCTTCTATTGTAAGTTTATATAACACACCAATATTACAGCATTCTTTCCCAAAATAAAGATTTTTTTATAATAAAATGCACAAGAACCCTTCAGGTATTCTCAAAGACTGTTAGACTTTACTGCAAATATCCTCACCTTTGCAAGATATACTCAAAAAATTAACAATATTCTACAGGAATAGTATTGTGTTTTAGTTAGTTTTAACAGGCAAAACACCCTCTTAACAATCACCGAAAACCTCATCGATGCGAACGGATTAATTTTAAATTATCTGATGACGTTTTCAATAAACAGAAAATTAAAACCTCCTCGAAAAAGCACTCTGCCATTATAACCTATATATTTGAGCCAAATATTAAGCGGTTTCTTGGTGCTAAAAAATACTGTGTTATTGTATTGTGTAAATGTCTTACCACAATCAATACAAATATATCTTTGCTTACCTTGTTTTGTTCCGTGCTTTCTAATGTGGTTTTTACCACAATGCGGACACACAAAGCCGTTTTCATAGCGGTTAGGTATATTTTGGGGAGTGGTTAGGACTGATAAAAGCTGGTTCTTTTCTTCAGCAGTAAAATTGTTAATTTGGTTAAGTATATCGGCTATTGTCATTTTGATTAACTCCTTGATTCTTAAGGATAATTTAACCGATTTGTCTTGATTTGTCAAGAGTTTTGTACAAAATTATGCTAAAAAACAACACTTTTCTTTAATTGAGCCTAATTAAAAACCGTAGAGTTAATGATGATAGGATTATCACTTGCTAAAATAGCTACCAAACTAAATATTTCAGTTCCAACCGCTTTTCAGTGGAGACACAAAATCCTCAAAGCCATTAAAAACTTTCAATCCAATACAATAATCGGTGGTATTGTAGAGGCAGATGAAACATTTTTTCTCCAATCTCATAAAGGCAAACAAATTAAGGGTATAGAGGGCAGGAAAAGAGGTGGTGTAGCGCAATTCAGAGGTATTTCTAAACAACAAATTGGTATTTTGGTGGCAATAGACAGAGATAAAAATATAATATCTGATATTTATGGCAGAGGTAGAATTAAAACAACCAATATTGAAGCCATATTATCGAATAAAATAGAAGAAAATTCATTGATGATAACAGATTCTTGCTCTGCTTATCGCAAATTTGCTGAAAACCACAATCTCAAATTAAAACAAATACCGAGTGGACAGCACTCACTCGGCAAATATAACATCAATCGCATCAACTCATATCATAGTGGTTTGAAGAAATTTATTAAAGGATTTAATGGTATAAGCACTCGTTATCTTGATAACTACCTGAATTGGTTTAAGTGGATTAAATCAGGAATGGATAATAATTTGTTGGTTAAAGATTGCTTATTGGGATGTTGATAATACTGTTCTTAATTTCCAAAAATAGTTGATAAATAGCATTGATTTTTTTACTGTAATACAATAGAATCCAAAGTATATAAAGATATTGAGGAATTTTATAGAAGCAATAGATTTATTCAACACTTTGTTCCATAAAACATAGTATTTTTTGAGTCTTTACAAAAACAAAAATATGCAAGACGATAAATATTAGTATGGAGTGCTGACAAAAGTGAGGGAGGAAATGGAACGATTCAATGGACATGATGGAAAAGATAACAACAGCTTTACATTGTTGTCTTGATGATATTTTGGAATTTTATGACAAAAAATAAGGATGGACAAAGTAATGATTGATATAAACTCACCGATTTATCCAATGGTTAATAGTCTTTTTGAAGAAGATTGTCTTGAATGTATGAAAAGAATCCCCATCGCTTCCATTGATATGGTTCTATGTGATTTACCTTATGGAATGACACAAAACCAATGGGATAGCCATATCCCGCTGGATTTGCTTTGGGAGCAATACCTACGAATTATCAAACCTAATGGAGCTATTGTGTTGACTTCACAGGGACTTTTTACAGCAAAACTTGTGCTTAGTCA
>CAYQDC010000038.1:6351-13848 GCA_964416205.1 uncultured Acetobacter sp.
CGACTAACTTTCTTAATGCAAAGAAGCAGCCATTAAGAAAACACGAAGATGTTTGTGTGTTCTACAAAAAGCAACCAACATATCATCCGCAAATGACTAAGGGAGAACCGTATGATAAAGGTATAAGAAAAGATCAACTAAGCGGAAGTTATGGAGATTTTCAACCTATTCATGTTGCAAGTGATGGAGAACGCTATCCTACCGACATAATCTATGTAAAAACAGCGGAGTGTGAGGGAGAAGTTGTCCATCCTACGCAAAAGCCTATTGAATTGGGCAGATACTTTGTTCGTACATATTCAAATCCTGGTGATGTAATTTTGGACAACACGTTTGGTAGTGGTTCTTTCTTAGTAGCTGCTCTTATGGAAGGGCGTAATTTCATCGGGATTGAAAAAAATGAAGATGTAGCTTTATTCAAAAAGGATAAAATCAATTATATTGATGTTGCAAAGAGACGCTTGTTCTTAGCTTGGGAAAGTTTAGATAAGAAAACTCGTCAGCATATCGTCCAAACCAATCTGATAAAGGATTTTACTAAAAGGTAGGTATTATTGTGGCAACGATTATTCGAAGAAATGAACGCAGTTGGGCAATAGAGCTTATTTCAAAAATCAATGCTATTGCTTCTGCAAACGATTTGATTATAAAGCGAGCTGGTGGCGAAAACACAATTTCAACCGGACGAGGAAATACGATGTTTCCCGATGTGGTTCTCTACGGAAATAGAGAGCAGAACATCATTTTGCAGGGTTGGGAACTTAAAATGCCCGATGTGCCGATTGAAGATGAGACTTTTATTAAAGATGCTCAACGCAAGGCGATTGCCTTGAATTTGAACAGCTGTTTGATTTGGAACTTTACATACGCTGTTCTGTATGTAAGGGATGACAAAAATGAATTTGCAAAGCGGAAGCAATGGGACACAACAAGTCATATTCGTTCCAGAGCTGATGTTGAAACCTATCGTTCGGATTGGGAAAAACTCCTTGAGAAAATAATCATTGAAATCAATGATTATTTTGTTTCGGGGCAATTTCGTAACGCCACGCTTGGGGATATTATTTCCGAGAGTAGTGTTACAACGCTTATTCAGAGAAACAAAGATATTATTTCTAACGATTTGAAAGCTGCGGCTTTTCGAGACTCGGTTATGACAGCTTATATTGACAGTTGGTGGATTGGCGTAAAGTCGGAATATGAGCATGATGAAGCCGACAAATATAAAGCCTATGCAAAAACGGTTATTCTGAACTGGGCAAACCGCATTATTTTTGCTCACATCATAAAGAATAGACAAAATGGTGCATTGATTATCAATGAACTGGACTATGAAACCACACCGAGCGATGCTAACGAGATTTTTAAGAAGATTACATCCAAATGTGATTTTTATAATGTTTTTTCATCAATAAGATATGATGATGTGTTGCCGGAAGTTTCATGGCTTGATTTTGTTGAGTTTTCAAACTTTTTGAAAATCAATGGGATCGAGCATCTTAATCAAGAAGCATTGCAAAATATATTGGAGGGTTCTGTTGCGACAAGCAAGAGAGCTATCAATGGACAGTTCACTACACCGCCGGAATTAGCAAAACTGCTTGTTCGTTTGACAGTAAAGGATTGGACAGACACAGTATTAGATTGTTGTTGTGGGACAGGAACAATTCCAAAGGCAGTAATCCAAATAAAAAAAGAGCAACTTTCATCTAAGAAAGCGATTGAATCTGTTTGGGCATGTGACAAGTATAAATATCCTTTGCAAGTAGCGAATATCAGCATGACAGATTCAGATACCATAAACCTTGCTAATCGACTGTTTCAACACAACGCATTATCTCTTTCTGTTGGAGAAAGTGTAGCAATCGTTAATCCCGAGACAGGTGAGGAGATGCACCTTTCACTTCCAGAGTTTGGAGCAGTTGTGTCTAATTTGCCATTTGTTCCATTCGAAATAATTCCAGAAGATGATAAGGATGAAATCTCTAAAATGGAATGGGCAACAGAGCTTGATGGAAGATCTGACTTGTATTGTTATATAGTCGCAAAGATAGCTGATGTTATTAAGTTGGGTGGTACACTTGGTATTATTGTGTCTAATTCTTGGCTTGGTACTAACGCAGGTATTAAGCTCATTGAGGTCTTAAAGCAACGATATAATATCAAGCAGGTTCATATAAGCGGAAAAGGACGTTGGTTCAAAAACGCCGATGTTGTAACAACAATCATTGTGTTGGAGAAAAAATTTAATACCCAAAGTCCCAATACAAATTTTTGGCTCTGGAAAAAATCTTTGGATACTTTGTCAGAAGATAAAGATGCTGAAAACACTTTGATAAATTCCGCATTACTCGGAATAGAGCTAGATGGGAGAATTTCAAAATTATCAAGTTATTCTCAAAAGCAGATTGATGACATTCTTAGCCTCAATGTTAGCTATAATGCTCTGTTCCATAATGTAGAGTGGTTGCTTGATATAAAAGAAAAAGCAATACCGTTGAATAAGGTTTTTTGTGTTTTCAGAGGAAGCCGCCGAGGATGGGATCCAATGTTCTATCCGCAGAAAGGTAAACACAGAATTGAAGCTACCTATCTAAGAAAGGTTTTGATAAATGCGAAAAATGTTACAGAGTTGACTGCTACGGCAGATGGAGATGCGTTTTGTTGTGATGTGCCGTTAGGTAGATTAAAGGAACTTGGACATAGTGGTGCATTAGAGTGGATTTTAAAATTTGCTGACCAAAGAAATGGAGTTGGAAAACCATTGCCAAGTGTTTTGAAACGCAAAGGCATGGAATGGTATGAGTTAAAAAATAATGAAATTGCAGAGATATTTACCATGATGAATCCAGACCAACGACTATTCTTTGCAAAATTTGAAACGCCGTCATTCGTAAATCAGAGATTGATTGGTTTAACGCACAAAGCTGCTTATCCCGATGAAGAATTGAACCACGCTTTGTTAAACTCAATGTTTACAATGTTCTATATTGAAGCGTCGGGTTTTGGAAGAGGACTTGGTGTTTTAGATGTGAACAAGGACAGTATAGAAAATTGTTATATGCTTAATCCTAAGCTGGTGAAAGACGATGACCGAAAGAAAATTTTAGCGACATTTGAAAAAGTGAAATCAAGAAAAATCAAGAAAGTTTCGGAGGAACTGGAGGACGAATCTCGTCTTGCTTTTGAACATGAAGTTTTACGTAGCTTTGGTATTGACGAATATTTTAACAAGATAAAAGCTTCGCTGCTTTCAATGCAGAAGACAAGAGTAACAGTAAGAGAATAATGACCACGCCCAAAGGCATCAATCGTAAAAAAGTTGATGCCTTCTGCTTTGCTCATTTGCAAAGCAGAGGTGACGGAAAAGGCATATCCGAAAAGTGGAAAAATCCGATTTGACGAAATTGGACTTCTCCATTTTTTTGTGAAAGTTTCCTTTAGAGAGTTCCGCAAAAATTGATGGACTGCAAATGTCGGTAGCTGACGATATGAAGCAGTTTATTGAGGTGGAGAGGAGCAAGTTCTTTGTACAAGGGGGCAGGAATGCTCTTAAACGTTGTCGTACGCTAATCAAATTGAGCCAAACAAAAATACTATGTTTTGTGGATCAGAGTGTTTTTTAAAGATATTAAAAAACAACACTTTTCTTTAATTGAGCGTAAAACAAAACCATATTTATCGGGAGAACGGCCATGAACCGCCGTGATTTTATAATCAGCTCTTTGTTAGCGTTTGGTGGCGCACCACTGCTGACAGCCTGCAAAAAGGAAAAGAAAACGCAAAAAGCGATAGCAACAGATAAGAAGGGAGAAACGAAGATGAAGGTATTGATGATAAACGGTAGCGCACATGAAAAAGGTTGCACCTACACCGCGTTGAGCACGGTGGCAACAGCATTGAAAGAAGAGGGGATAGACAGCGAAATCATCCAGCTTGGTAGCGAACCATACCGCGATTGCATCGGTTGCGGTGCTTGCCGTAAGTTGGGCAAATGCGTTTTTGACGATGATATCGTCAATAAACTGGTAGAAAAAGCCAAATCAGCTGACGGTTTCATTTTTGGTACACCGGTTTATTATTCACATCCATCAGGGCGATTGCTGAGCGTGCTGGATCGTGCATTTTATTCGAGGGGAGACGTATTTGCTTACAAACCAGCTGCCGCAGTTGCATCGGCGCGACGTGCTGGTACGATTGCCTCTATTGATGTAATCAACAAACATTTTACGATAAACAATATGCCTGTAATTTCTTCCAGCTATTGGAATGAGGTACACGGTAATACACCCGAAGAAGTTATGCAGGACAAAGAGGGATTACAAACCATGCGCAATCTGGGTAAAAATATGGCCTAGGCATTGAAATTGATAGAAGAAGGCAAAAAGCTTGATATCGCCGTACCGAAGCCGGAATACGGATCCCGAACCAATTTTATCCGTTAAGTTTTAATTAAGTAGGCTCAATTATGATTAACGTATGATAACATAAATCCTTTTATACTATTAAAAAAGCAGAATTGAGATATAAATTCTTACCAAATAAATTTAGCAAGGATTTTTAATGATTGGCTCTGTTAAACAATTTTATTGAACTAATCTCTCAATAAATCATACGCTAATCATAATTGAGCCATTAAGTAAAATCGGATAAGGTCATCCTGCTGTGCAGGGCGGTTTTTCTTCGGAAAAATAAATAAAAAAGCACATTGACAAATGCTGAAAAAAGCGCCACACTAAATAAACAGAATGATATATTGACGGATAAGGAGAAAGCTGATGACGGTAAGAGTTTGTCTGATGACCGGCGCAACGGGATCTGTCGGTCAGTATATTTTAAACGAGCTGGTATTGTCCGGACGCAAAGTATTGGCTTTAGGCGATTCGGAAGAAGCATCTTCTCCTTTGGTCAAAAACAACCACGTGATTAAAGCAACCTCCGCTCTGCCCATAACCGCCACCGCGTTTAAAGAGTATAACGTACAGTTTTGCTTTGGCGACATTGCGGACATTTCCTTTTTGGCGTCAATTTTTAACACGACCGCCAAAGTCGGTATAGAAGTAGAATTTGTACTGCATTTAGCTTCGGTCAGAAAAGGACGGAAGGCTGTCACAAATGACGGAACGGTAAATTTGCTTGAGGTTTGTCGTGCCTATTGGCAGAGCAATCCGGACACTTTTAAAGGCTTTTTCTATGCAGCGGGTGAGGGTGACGTGGTTAGGAAATTTGCGCACAAAGACGGTTTTCCGGTAAAATTCTACCAATTACGCCATAGTTTTGCTGAAAACAGCCATCCCGTCGCTTCCAACGGAGAAAATTTATATCGTTTGTTTACGCCGGTAGACATTCCGTTTTTGAAAAAATATCAGGAACGCACAGTAAGCAAAAGCACTGCCGTCAGCAATAACGATTACGTTAAGGAGCTGTCGCGAGCCATCAGCCGCCTGTTAAATAATATGTAGGTGTAATCTCAGTCTCATCTTCATTTGTCATGAACCGGAAAAAGCACACAGCATCATCGCTTAAACGCATATTAAGCTGGTTCATATCGCCATAAATCCTTTTTAACCACCGATCATAATCATAAAAAGCTTGGTATCGGCAAATTCCAATTTAAGAGGTACTGTTCATAGTCACGGGTAAATTTCTCCTGTTGTCCTCGGGTTAAAAAGGCCTGCTCCTGCTTAACATTCATCCAGTTGGCAATCACATTACACCGTTGACGGTATTTTTTCACTCGCATTGATACTCCTGATATAGCCATTTCATCGTTCATTTTTACAAAGAATTTTCGTAAGGGCAGGGATATAACCCAAAAGAGTATTGCAATTTTTTTGTGGAAAAACAGATAAGTTTTTACTTGCATTTTTTTTTATTTGGCGTAAAAGCCATCCGTTATGTCATAAAATTTAAGATGTTTTTTTAGGAGGATGCATGGCAACATTGACGGCCACCGGTCGCAATTCGGCGAATTTTATTTTTATGTTTTTAGGATTGTTAACGGCATTTGGTCCGTTTGTTACAGATATGTATCTGCCGAGTCTTCCAGCTCTGGCTGTATATTTTGATGCACCGGTGTCACTAGTACAGATGGGGCTGACCTCGTCTATGTTGGGATTAGCACTGGGACAGCTGTTGTTTGGCCCGCTGAGTGATAAATATGGTCGCCGCCTCCCATTGATATATTCGTTATATTTATATATTGTTGCCACATTTCTTTGTCTTTTTGCTCCCGATATTAAAATCTTCGTTGCTTTTCGTTTTCTGCAGGGCATTGCCGCATCAGGTGGTATTGTCATTGCGCGGTCAATCGCCACCGATAAGTTCAAAAACGGCAATTTATCCAAAGCGTTGGCAATTGTCGGCGCCATCAACGGTATTGCCCCAATCGCGGCACCGGTGATCGGCGGTCTGATGCTCGGATTCGTCGGTTGGCGCGGCATTTTTGCGGTATTACTGTTGATAGGACTGGTACTACTTGGGTTCTGTCTGAACTTTAATGAGAGTCTGTCACAAGCACGCCGTAGCAGCAAGAGTATTTTGCAAACTTTGCAAGACATTCCACTTGTCCTGTATAACCGCCGCTTTTTATTTTATACATTAGAGCTTTCATTTGCACAGGCTATTTTGTTTGCCTACATATCCTCATCGCCGTTTATTATTCAAAATCATTATGCCTTCAGCGCCCTGGCCTTTAGCATCTTTTTTGCCGCCAATGCCATATCCATCGGAATAGGTGCTGCCTTTTCGGCAAAGTTCAAATCATCAGCACAGAGCCTGAAAATAAGCTGTACTGGAATAGTTGCCGCTAGCTTGGGTCTGGCTGTTGCAATGGCTTGTGCAGCACCAGTGGCCGTATATGAAGGTTTGCTACTGATATTGTGCTTTGCACTCGGAATGTCTTTTACCGTAGCTACCGCCGGAGCTATGGATGCTGAACGCGCTCGTGCCGGAACAGCCTCTGCCGTCCTCGGAGCTATGGGCTTTTTGTTCGGCAGCATTGTTTCACCACTTGTCGGCTTGGGCGACATTTTGTTGTCGACCGGTTTAGTGCTTGGCATTTGCGCCTTGGCAACCTCGTTTTGCGCATATAAAACGCTGAAAGCGTAATTTTCTCACCAGTCATTTAAAAGGTATTGATAAAAATATTTGTTTTAATTAAGAAGTAAAACTCTGATGAATGTTTTTATATCCAATTAACAACTCTTTGCCTTTTGAAAAAAACTGGCACATTACCACCTGTTCCTGGACATTAACACCGTGTTGCAGGCCAGCAAAGATATAAAAGTTGTCAGCCTCACTTGAAAGTATCGCATGGGCTAGCTCGTATTAGGAGAAGAAACATCGAGCCAGCCTAATAACGAGGCGCAGTATCGGCAGACGCAGGTATGTACAGTATTTACCTGGTGTAAAATTATCTCTATTTAAAAGATATAAAAAATTACTCTGTTCCATAAAATATAGTATTTTTGGATTATAAACACGATTCCATTTAAA
>CAYQDC010000039.1:0-13571 GCA_964416205.1 uncultured Acetobacter sp.
TAAAATAAATCATACATAAAGCCTTATTGTATTTGGACTTAAAATATGTTGTCTGTGAGGACATGGCTGTTCGTGTCTGGTCTGGCACACCCCTGCTCTCCTTTGGCGAAAAGTTTTTTATGGCAAAAAATTTTAAATAAAAAAATTTGCAAAAGCTTTCCGGAAATATAAAAGAACGCCCCTTTGTCGGGACGTTCTTTGTTTGAAAACAGTGATTATCTGGTGTATTTTGCCCGCTTGATTTCCGCTACAGCATCTTTGACTTTTTCTTTGTCTGTTTTATTTTTATTTGTTTCTTCCTTTTCTGACAGTTTGTCTGCCACCTTTTTATTTTGAGCGCGGACAGATCTTTTTTCTTCCGGCGACATTTCTTCCTTTATCGGACGGAGTGATTCCCCCTCTTTGAACCCCAGACGATCGTCAGCAACACTTTTCAGCATCTTTTTGCCTAAGGCGATGTTTTCTTTGGCCTTTGCCAACTCTTCTGTTTTGCGGTTCAGACCATCCAACTGATAACGGCTACGGTCTATATCTTTATATTTGCAATTAAAATCCATTTGAAGATTTTCTCTTTTTTCCCGGCTTTCTTTCTCTTCAAGGTTTGCTTTTTCCTTTGTTTCGGGCGCCAGAATTTTTCCTTTGAGGGACTGCAGCTCCTCAAGGTAGCCTTTGTAATCAACGCAACCGTCGGAACGGCCGGCAGTTTCCATGATATCGTCTAATGTCTGGTTAAAGTCGGAAACGGCTCTGTCCAACAACGCGCGCCGGTTGGTCTCGTCTTTCCGACCCAAAAGGAGCGGCAGTGATTTTTGCTTGGGGCGGGACAGTTGTACATACTTCCCTTTAAGGCGGTCCGCTATCAGGCATTCAACAGCTTCCATTGACAAGTGGGCTTCCGCAGCATTGGGCTGACCATCTTTGAAATTTTCGGTTATATTATGGTATGCATTCTGAATGCTGCGAATACTGCCGGCTACGAGATGTTTTTTACCGGTTTCCGTTTCCTGAGCTCTTTTCTCCTCGACCGCCTGCCGGTATTCGGCCATTTCATGCTCCAGAAATTCTCTGGTCAGGCGGCGGTTGGCCTCACGGCTTTCTTCTTTTTGAATAAGGTCTTCTTTTTCCTTAGCGGTTAAATCTGTCCTTGTTACCAGTTCATCAATTCTGGCAGAATCCAAAACTTTATCCTTATCCTCCAAAGCGGAAACCAACTGCTTGGAATAATCCAGCTTTATGCCCTTCTGTCTTATGACATCCTGAGGTATCCGGCGGACATAAAAGTTGTCCCGGTCGCCGTCCAATACCATTTGCAGCGTTTCGGCAGAGAGTTTGCCTGCGTTGCCATCGATAATGTCTTTTTGAGCGGCATATAAATAGCAGTCTTTCATAATCCCGTTTTTAATATCATTCGGGATAGACTGATAGTCGCGGGCACCGGTTAAACGAGCGCACATTTCCTGATAACGCTGGGTCAGGCTTTTTAGCTGGCCGTAATTATTGTGGTCGTGGATCTCTTCTTTTTCGGCAAAGCGCAACAGGGCTTTGCACAACTTGGTATAATACGGTGGATTGATATTTACGTTTTTCTCTGCCTGGGTTTTGGCTTGACTCGTATCTCTGACGATATGCGATGCCGCCGGAATATAATTTCTTTTTAAAACCTCAGACAGAAGCTCTGGCGTGTAGAACTCAACTTTTAACTTGTCCAACCTTTCCCGTACTTTATTGCTGCCGTCATAGAAAACAGATTCATTGATCAATTTTCTGAACTCGCCCGAAGCCCTGCCGTAATTTAAAAGTTTGTCTGCGGACAAGGCATCGCGAATAAACATGGTGGCTCCAGAGCTCTGGTTCCTGTTCATCCGGTTTTCACGGTTATATTCCGACATATTAAAAATATCGTCAAGGCAGCGGCAACCTTCAGGAGACAAGTTATCTGCATTTCCAGCACCCAAATGATGAACCATGCCACCTTGTCGCAAAATGGCGCGGTACGCTGGCAAATTTTCCGCAAACGAGTGTTTTTTTAGTTCATCCTGGATATAATTATACATCACGCTACGGACAGAATTGCCGGCAATCTGATTAACCTTTCCCAGCAAGACAGGATAATCCGCCGCCCTGTCCACTATAACCTGAACATGAGCCCGGCTACCACCTCGCTCTACCGCTGTGGCCAGATATTTCTGCTGTTCTTCGCTAAGGGGTATCTTCCGGCCATCTGCTCCAGTCAGAATTTGGGAGAGAGCAACATCTTCTCCGAGACGTACATACACGCCCCTTTCCATTTCCGGATGACGTTCTGCCCAAAACCATTGTTTAAATTCGTCTATATTTTCGTTGGTGATTTCTCCGACAGGTTTGCCGTTTGCGCTAAATACAGTCATTACTCAAATCCTTTTCATCTGTTCAACATAAATAGATTTTACACTATTTTGTCAAAAAAAGCAAGTAGAGAATAACCGGCGACAAACTCTTGCACGACCTGCGCATAAAATGCATAATGACTTACCTTCTGACCAATTTTTAATGTAATGAAAACAATTTAAAATTATGTAAAAGTTTGCCTTATATTCGGACGCGGCGCGTTCTCTTTGGCATGACAAAAAATATACAGACAACACCGTTCATAGGGTTGATAGAGATACAGATGGAGTGCATACAGGCAAACCTTTTCCTAAAGATAACAAAAAGGGATTTAACGTTTAAATCCGGTAGCTTGTAACTTATAAAATTTATAATAAGCACCTTTTTTCTCAAGCAATTCCCGATGCTTACCGGTTTCCACGATTTTACCTTTATTCATCACCACCAGTCGATCCATCTCTTTTAAGGTTGAAAGCCGGTGGGCAATCGCAATCACGGTTTTACCTTTCATCAGGTTTTTGAGTGAACGTTGGATAAAACGCTCACTTTCACTGTCCAAAGCAGATGTAGCTTCGTCCAAAATTAAAATCGGTGCATTCTTCAAAATCGCCCGCGCAATGGCAATTCGCTGCCTTTCACCGCCGGAAAGCATCACGCCTCTTTCTCCGACTTTGCTTTCATAACCGTTCGGCAAAGCAACAATAAAATCATGAATATAGGCTTTTTTGGCCGCGGCAATAACTTGTTTATCTGTTGCTTTCGGATTTCCATAGCGGATATTTTCCATAATAGAACGATTAAACAACGTGCTTTCCTGCGGAATAACCGCAATATTTTTGCGCAGACTCTCCTGCGTAACATCAGTAATATCAACCCCGCTGATTAAAATTTTGCCTTTTTGCAGATTATAATGGCACCCTAAAAGCTTAATCAAGGTCGATTTGCCGCTGCCTGAACGCCCGATCAATCCCACCTTTTCTTTGGGTGCAATATGCAGACTGAAATTTTTAAACAGTGGCATACCGTTTTTATAATGATAAGTGATTTTATTATAATCAATTTTGCTTTCCGCAACCTTTAAAATCCTGGCATCAGGCTTGTCCAAAACCTCATTGGGCAAGGCAAGCAAATCAAGCCCATCCTGGATACTACCGTAAACCTGGGCAACACTAGTGACAACAAAACTAATTCTTTCCACGGCATTGACCATTGTCATAATCAGCGATGTCGAAAGCACTACATTGGCAATACTCAAATCATATTTATACCAAAAATAAAAAATCAGCGCATAAAAAACTATTATCATAAAATCAAAAATAAACTTCGATACGCTACGTATCGTCAGTTCTTTGTTCATTTCAAGATATTGTGCTTCTGCCGCTTTACGCGCGGCTTTAAAATAAAGCCTTTTTTCATAAAAATAATTGGCGAAACTCTTAACCAACTGGCTATTGGTAACGCCGTCAACAAAAATACCGTTTGCTGCTGAATTAAATTTGGCTTTTATTTTTGAATAAAATGTAAGATATTTGCGAATATAAGCCGATACCAGCAATAAAAACACATTCATCAAACCCAAAATCAGTGCCAGTTTTACATTGGCAAAAGCAATAAAACAAAGGCTCATGACTATATCAATAATTGGCCGTGAAAAACCAAACAAAACCTCACCACAAAGACGATCTATACTGTTGATAATGTTATGCGCCTTGCCGGAAATGTTACCGGATAAATTTTCTTCAAAGAAACGCGCCGAATGCTTATGTGTCATCACAAACAGATCTTTGGAAACCTTAAGCATTATAAAAGGCCGAAATCGGATTTCCATCTTGTGCCGGATAAAGTCTATGGCTTCGCCCGCAAACAGTGCCAAAATCATAAAACCTAAGTAACAAAGAAGCGTCCTGGCAACATTCTGATACTTATTTGCTTCCGAAAGCACACCAATCATCTCCGCGATAATATAATTTTGCCCTCTCGATACAAACGCTGATACTATAAAAACAACAAAAAAACCAATTAACAGATATTTTGCCTGCACGACATATTTCCATATAAAATGCCATACTGTAAGTTTATGTTCGTCTGTTCCAGTCATGTCATCTCCTAATTTTTATTTCACTAAGAAAATATACCTTTGTTTCTAATGGTTTGTAAATTAAAATAACTTCATTTTTTTTGATAAATATATTAAAAGGATTGAAGATGATTTATGGTTATATTCGCACCAGCACAGAAAAACAAAATATTGCAATCGTTGCAAATCTGAAATTTAGTTATATTTCCAGATATGCCAGAACGTCTTCGGGGCTGTTGACCTGTACGACTTCAGTATTGTCCATTGCTCGGAGGGCTTCGGCCAAAGCATAGTCGTTGCCGCCCTTGTTGGTGCGATCGCCAATAAAGATGATTTTGTGGTTCGGATACATCTCGCGAACGCGATGCGCTATCTGGCTCTTACCGCCACCTTTGGTTACAATGTCTATGGATATTTTGCCACCGACGCTGGCTTCGTATTCCGTGAATTTTTCGTTTAATGTGGCGACAATGTTTTCACGCTCATGATGTACCGCGTCCCATTCGTTATATTTGGCTCGTTCGGCAAACGGACAATTTCTGCCAAGAATGCTAAAGTTTAACATGCCGGGGCGTAGCTCCAAATAATTGCTAAAAAGCTTCCCCTGATACTCTGTGTTGCGACGAAAGCGCTCCAGTGTCTGCAAAAGTTCTTTTTTCAAAGCGATTTCGTTACGATAAATTTCTTTCCCCTTTTGATGAAAGACATTGCCCATGGAGCTGTATATACCGCTAAAAGAGCTGATTATGACGGGAGGAAGCTGCTCGGTTACCTTCTCATAGTTGGAACCTGCGGCAACGTATGCCAAATGAGCTTTTAACCAGGGAAGAAACCTATGGATAAAATCAGGCGTCATCGGCTGACGCGCCGGGGTCAAAGTCCCATCCATATCAAAAATATATATTTTCATACTGTCCTCCTTTCTTTAACTTGCGAACCCTGCCGGAGAACGGACTGTTCAGCTCCGCATTGTTTTGTTATCTTAAAACCATTTTTGCGAAAAGGCAAATATTTTTTAATCTGCAACGCATTTGTAATAGGTTTTGGAGGGGACAAACAGCCTACATGAAAAATAATCATGATCCGCCTCTTCGGCATGCGTCCCTACTTTGTTCTCAGCACAGAGTTCATCGGCCATGGCTTTTAATTTATATTGCTTCGTAAACAGCGGATTATAGCATATAACCGGTTTTCCCGGTTTTGATGCCCCGACGTAAACATATTCTGTTCCGGGTTCGCGACGACGGTCTTCAAACGGACCGAACTGCGAACAAGCCGTCATGTAAAACAAGGGAAATAGTAACAATGATAATTTTAATGTAGACAATTTGCAAAACTCCCGTTAAATTGCAGTATAATGGTTATTATAATAAAGTTGAAATAAAAATGCAAAGTGAAAATGTATATATTGGGGACGATAAATTTCAGCGTTTTCTTGATCACTACCATTGTCCGACGCAGCTCTATACAGTCAAACTTAAGTTTGCCGGTGCCATTTGTAGCCCGAATGTGGATTTGCGACCGACAGATGTGATTGCCTCGCTGTTTTGGGAAAATGCGCAGCCGCGCCTGGCAACAAAGGCTGAAGCCGAACTCTTTTTTAAATTTTTTATGGGTCTGTGGGATGAGATGTTTGTCCAAATCAGAACAAATACACTTGAGCTTCCTAAGTTCCGGGGTAATATGCATGACAGCATTGTTTTGACAGACTGGTGTCGCAATCGTGCCGAGCAGGTTGAATTCGGTTTTGTGGAAGGTTTTTGGGGAGGATGCGAACGACTTTCCATTCCCAACTTTGCTGCTGAATTAATGTCTTCGCTGTCTGATATGTCTGAAGCTTATGTCGCTCTGGCAAAGAAACTGCAACAAGCCGAAAATCCAGAGGATATCTTTAAGGTTATCCTTAATACAGATAAAATGGTAGAAAAGACTTTTAAATTTTTAATAGAACACCTGG
Source organism: uncultured Acetobacter sp. (assembly GCA_964416205.1). Lineage (GTDB taxonomy): Bacteria > Pseudomonadota > Alphaproteobacteria > RF32 > CAG-239 > CAG-267. The sequence continues at coordinate 6,402 of CAYQDC010000039.1, forward strand.
TATTGCCTCATATTCAACAAATGCAACGACAGGTTAACTAGTTTTATGGGAGATTTGCTTATGGAGCTCTATGAAGGATTACTAACCAGACGATCGGTTAGAAAATATGATGCCGAAAAAAAATTAACCAAAGAGGAAATTATGGAACTGCTCAGAGCAGCAAGTTATGCTCCTTCCGCGCATAATAAGCAGCCCTGGCATTTTCTGGTTATCCAGGATGGGGAAACATTGCGTACATTAAGGCAGTTGCAGCCATGGACATCGTTTGCAAAAGATGCTGCCTGCACCGTAATTGTCTGTGCCGATGAGGAGGAAACTTTCCACCGCGAAAAAGAAGGCTGGAACTACGCACAAATTGACGGGGCACTGGCAGCGGAAAATCTGTTGCTGGCCTGTCATGCCAAAGGACTGGGAGCTTGCTTTTGTGGAGCGGCACCGATGCCGATGGTGGTTGATAACCTGCGCAAAAAATTCAATATGCCAAAGACAATGTTGCCGATTGCCATAGTTACCATAGGGTATCCAGCAGAAACACCAAAACAGCCAGAAGACAGACTGAATTCTGACAAGATTCATTGGGAAACATTTTAAGTAACAGACTTTTGTACTAACTAAAAAACAGCGACTGGTTAGCCTATCGCTGTTTTTTAGTTGATCAAGACAACAAACAATAAGCAATAAATGTTTTCACTTCTTTGTGGTTGCTGCGTTTAAATATTCTCACACACGGCATTAGCCTATGTTTTGCTTTATTAATCAGAGCATATCTCTAATCCACTGCAGCATTTCCGGCACAAAAGAGCTTTGAGCTAGGCCTCTGGCTCATATTGCTCATATATTTTCTTCAAAATTTCCGGCACGGCAACTTCTAACTCTGCCAGAATGTTGGTTGCTGTATCCAGACTCAAACGGCCGATGGATTTTACTGAATATTTATCACTGTTTTCTATCCAGTCCGGATTATTGTAATCTACCCAATGACGCTCGCGATAACCCGGTATCGTGCGGGATGACGGCTTTTGAACATATAATTTGCCATCCGGAGCCACATACGCGGCCTTTTCAACAGAGCCTTTTTTATCAAAAATCTGGACAGAGATTTCACCGTTGTGATAAAAGAGGATTTCAGTTTTAAGTTTGCCGTTTGGATGATATTCCAGCAAAGCGTCCTTTTTACCGTCACTCTTAAATTCCGCGGCAACAGCACCGTTTTCAGCATAGATTTTCATATTGTCTTGTAGCAAATCTGCCGTATTCCCGGCCAAATTGACTGGTATGGAAGCACCGTTGAGCTTGAGCGACTTAACTTTGCCGTCTGCCGTAAATTCCTGTTCCAGAATATTCCAGCCAACTTGTTCAATTTGTTTGGCCAACTGGCTATCTGTTGTATATTCTTTTATTACAAAAGACAACGGTGATGTCTGTGTTGTTTCTTTTTTCAAATTACCATCAGGCATAAAATCTTTATCAGCAAATAACAGGGCCTCAGGCTGGCGCTTTATTTCATAACGGATTTTGCCGTTGTCAAAAAAATCATCCCGTGATAAAAATGCCAGAACAGCATTATCTGTATAGCTTTTCAGTGTTTTACGGCGTATCTCACCCGAACCGAAATACTTCTCAATCAAAATATCTTCGTCACGATATGATGTATCCGTCAGCAGCAAGCCTGTTTTGGAGTATTCCTTGATTTCTTTGGTGCGGTTGCCTTTGGTACGTACCGTCTTGCGTAGCTTGTTATTTGGATAATAGAATCTCTCCGTTTTTTCCAACGTTCCTATTTCGGCGTTGGAGGCAGAAGCTAAATGTTCTTTATCCACGACATCGGCCAACTGCTCGATATTCGGTTTGGCAACAGGGCCTATATTTTTGGCTGCCAGTTCTTCTTTTCTTTTTTCTTCGGCGGTTGGAATAATAGCGTTTTTGACTTTTATATCATCAAAGGTTATCGGCTCCAAGTCGTCCACGAATGGTGCTTCATTTGCCGCTATCACCGGCGGTATCTCAACAGGCTCTGCAGTGACAGGCTCTGTAACTGCCGAAGACTCTTTTGCCACATTTCCGGTATTTGCCATTGCTTTCATCATAGATGCGGCTGTGTTTGAATTTTGCTTGTCTTTTGGCGTTCTGACAATTTCTGTTGTCGCTGAAACATCTTTTTCTACTGGAGTTACCGCGGTTTCATGGGTCTTTTCCGTCAAACCTTCCTGTTCATATCCGCAGATTTGTCCGCCCTTTACCAGCTTATTGTCCTGATAGACCGTATATTCTCCGGTAGCCAGGTTATATTCTATGAAGTTTAAGGGGTTATTGGCTTCCATTTCGCGGATATAGTCCAAAGTGTCATCATAATACCGCAGGTAAATATCTTTATTTTCCTCCGGTGCGGCAATAAATGCATCGTTTTTTTGACCGTTACTGTAATTGATGTTAAAAGCCAAGCGACCATCTTCCAAATATCTAACTCTACGCTGCCGGGATGCATCTTCGGCAATGGTTAGCATGTCTTTGACAGCACCGTTGGTATGATAGCTGTGTGAACTATCGGCAAGTTCGTCGCGGTTAAAATACATTTCAGCGACAATATTGCCTTTATCATCATACTGCCGGGCAAATCCCTGACGTTGTTTTTGATTATAAGGGATTTCATACTGTAATTTTCCCTTGGCACTATATACTGTTTCTACTGCATATTCATTGCGGTTGTATCCAGTCGGCAAAATGGCACGTAATTTATCTAAAGCATCATAACAGACGTATTTGCTGTTTTCTGGTTTAAATGCAGAAAAGTCACGACAGGCCAAAGGCATTTTTATCTTAAACGTTTCAGCAACTGTGTTGGCATTTGTCTCTATGTCCAAATTCAACTGATTGATTTTTTCATCAATATTTAAACATTTTTCATCTGGCTTTGCCAATGCAGACAGCTTTGATACCTGCGGGCGACGCGCTTTATTTTGCGAAGCATCGCCGACAATTTTATCGTCCTTAAATTCTATGTTGCGATTTTGCGGACCATAAATGGTTGCCATTCCTTCCTTCTTGCCGTCTTTATAATTGAATTCGGCGGCAACATCGCCTGTTGGATAATAACATGTTAATTTGTCTATCACCATGCCGTCCTGATAAACCTTGCGAAATGCAACTTTTTTGCTTGGAAAATAACCAATTGCGGCACCATTTTTTTTGCCTTGAAGATAATTAATTTCTGCCGTTAAATTGCCGGATGCGTCAAATTTTTGTTCTACACCGTTGCGCATGCCACTGGTATATGGTGTCATTTTTCTTATCATGCCGGTATCGTCATAACTGATTTTCGTTGCCGTGATGCCACGGACTTCCGTAATTTCATAAATAAAACTTTCCCGATAAGGCAGACCGCACTTATTATAGGAAATATCCCCCTCGTCTTCATACAGTTCAACCATGTCTTCCATTGTCAGGGTTAATTTTATGGGGCAATCTTCTTTGTTTAACTCGGGAGCAAAATTTAATACTTTGGCATCTTTGACTTCTTTAATGACTTTACCCTGCCGATTATAAAATACAGCCTTACCACCTTTTTCTACCGGTAAAGAAGCGGCAAGACGGCCATCTGGGTAATATGTGAGGATATTGCCATGGCGGACGGTTTTTGGTGCCGACTGTTCCTCTTTATTGTCGGCCGCCTGTATCCACTCTATTTCCTGGCGCAAGATGCCATTATTATCATATTTCTTTTCTTTGCCTATTTTGCTGTTTTCATTCAAAAATGTCGCCTGCCCGGCCAATTTGCCGTTCGGATAATAATCCTCGGCATAAAAACCACGGCCGTCTGCATCGGTGGCTGTTACCCGGCGCGCCAGAGAGCCATCCGGATGATAATAATATAAAACTTTTTGCACAACTTCATCGTCTTTAATTGTTTTTTCAGCTATAACCTTCCCGTCTGGCAACAATAACTTTTCAATGTATCCATCCTCTTTTTCTTCACGAACGATACTGACTTTGCCGCTTTCCGCATTTTTGCCAGCCACATTCGAATCTTCGCGGACATCTTTGGGGGTAGCGACAGCTATTGACTTTTCCTTTATGTTAGTGGCAGAACTTTCCACTTTCTGTTCAGTGGCGGATGCCTTTTCTTTATCCATGGTATATGCCACTGCCGGCTTTTCTCCAGTTTCTTCTACAGCAACGGCGTATCCGGAAGCCAATAACAAAACAGCCAATAATAAAACTAATTCAGACGATTTTCCCATAACAGCACCATAATTTCTAAAGTTAACATAACCTCTTCTCGTAGGGGATTAGAACATATCTTTTTGTTTTTTTAAAGTCTTAAATCGGATTTGCACATACGATTTATTTTTGAATCGTTAATATCTGGCAATATTTCCAGAATTATTTATATGAAAAGAAGCTAATTTTTGTCCCCCAAAGTGGCTTTGTTTGGCGAAAAGCCTATTGTCTGTCAGGAAGTGGCGTAGCTAAAGGTTTATGATTTTAATCTAAACGCCCGTTAATATTATCTATAAAAAGCAGTCTAATAAGCAATTATAAAAATAGAGTAAATAGAGTAAACGAAATTCGCCGTAATTTGGTTTTGTTGAAAGTAATGCCTTATATGGGGACATAAAATCATTCTCTAAAAGCGCCTCTCTATATTTTAATCTAGAGGGGCATTTATGGAGAGTGTTATGTCTGAGCCGATTAAATCTTTCAAAGATGTATTAAATAAATTTAGAAAAGAGGCAATTTCTAAAAGGAATGCGGGAGACAAGTTTGAAAGGTTGATGAAATCATATCTCCAAGTTGCTCCTGAATATGCAGGGCGATTTAAGGAGATATGGCTATGGGAAGAATTTCCATATAGAAGAGATTTCAGCGGTAAGGACACAGGCATAGATCTGGTTGCTCTGACAATAGAGGGGGATTATTGGGCAATACAGTGCAAATGCTATGCGGAAGACGCCTGTATAGATAAAGGAGGTGTAGACTCCTTTTTATCCACATCAGGCAAAGAGTTCTTTAATGAAAATATGGAAACCACAAGATTTGCATACAGATTGTGGATTTCCACGACTAACAAATGGAATAGTGAAGCGGAAAGAACTATCAAAAATCAAAATCCGCCGGTTTTAAGGATTAGCCTGTCAGATTTAGAAAACGCTTCTATTGATTGGGATAATTTGGTTAAGGGCAATGCCAATGCGCTCAAACCCAAATATCCATTAAGAGAGCATCAGCGAACGGCCATGGAAAAGGTGCATGAGTATTTCAAAACTGCTGACAGAGGCAAGCTCATAATGGCCTGTGGCACAGGTAAGACATTTACATCGTTAAAAATTGCGGAAAATGAGACCAATGGAAACGGCTTAATATTGTTTTTAGTGCCGTCAATAGCTTTATTAGGTCAAACTTTAAGAGAGTGGTCTGCACAGGCAGATAAACCGATACACCCGATTTGCATTTGTTCAGATGCAAAAATATCAAAACAGAAAGAAGACAAACAGGACGACAACGGCGGAAGTATTGTTGATTTAGCTTTACCTGCGTCCACAGATGTTAAAAGCATTAGCAGACAATACTTTTCTGCAAAGAAGGAACAGGCAAAAAAAGGCGGAATGATTGTTGTATTCTCAACATATCAGTCTATTGATGTTATTTCGGAGGCTCAAAAACAAATCAATCAACAGGAAAAAGATTCCTTTATATTTGATTTGGTTATATGTGATGAAGCGCATCGGACAACCGGTGTTGACTTAAAAGGCGATGAAAAAAAGACATTCCTCAAAGTTCATGATGATACTAATATCAGAACTCGCAAAAGACTGTATATGACGGCCACACCACGGTTATATTCAGATGAAAGCAAGAATAAGGCGGAAGAAGAAGGCAATGTTATCCTGTGCTCAATGGATAATGAAAACTTATATGGCCAGGAAATATACAGAATTGGTTTTGGAGAAGCCGTTGAAAAAGATTTGTTATCAGATTATAAGGTTTTGATTCTGACTATCAGCGAAGACAAAATCCCCGTTGCCCTGCAAAATGTTATTAAAGATGAGAACAGTGAAATAGACACAGATGATGTCAGCAAATTGATAGGTTGTATAAATGCTTTGTCTAAAAGGGTTTTAGATACAGATGAATCATTTAATGATGATAAAAAGCCAATGCACACAGCGGTGGCTTTTTGCCAGAACATTAAAATCTCTAAGAAAATTGCCGATATGTTTAATAATCATAAAGAAGATTATTATGATTCATTAACCGGGGAAGAGCGGGCAAAATTAGTCAGTGTAATGGCAGACCATATAGATGGTTCTATGGGTGCGAGTGAAAGGGCAGATAAATTATCGTGGTTGAAAGATGTCTCGCCGGATAGCTCGGATTGTCATATTTTATGCAATGTGAAATGTCTGTCCGAAGGGGTTGATGTTCCGTCATTAGACGCGGTTATGTTCCTGTCTGCCAAAAACAGCCAGGTAGATGTGGTTCAATCGATTGGCCGTGTGATGCGTAAATCCAAAGATAAGAAATATGGTTATATTATCATTCCTGTTGTTGTTCCGGCAGATGTTCCACCTGAAGAAGCATTAAATAACAATGAAAGATATAAAGTTATCTGGTCTGTGTTAAACGCTTTGAGGTCTCACGATGACAGGTTTGATGCGGAAGTCAATCAAATAGCTTTGAATAAGAAAAACGGTAATCGCATTAGGGTCATAGGTGTTAATTCTGGAAATGGTGGTAATAGTAATGGAAAACAGGCACATCAGTATGAGCTAGATCTTACGAAAGTGAAAAACCTGCAAGATGCTATGTATGCCAAGATTGTTAAGAAAGTTGGCAATCGTCAGTATTGGGTGCAATGGGCAAATGATGTAGCACAAATTGCAGAACGTTATATTGAACGCATCAACCGTCTGATTACAACAGACGAAAAGCATAAAAAAGTTTTTGAAGAGCTTTTAGCAGGTGTCAGAAAAAATATAAATCCATCAATTTCCTCTGATTCTGTGGTGCAGATGTTGGCTCAACATCTGATTACGCAGCCTGTTTTTGAAGCCTTGTTTGAAAATTATTCGTTTGTCGCTAACAACCCAGTTTCCAAATCTTTACAGAAGATAGTCGCTTTGCTGGAAGAACAGGCATTTGATAAAGATACGGAAGTCTTAAACAAATTCT
>CAYQDC010000040.1:0-13538 GCA_964416205.1 uncultured Acetobacter sp.
AGCTATAAGCTCTTTGGAACTACCGGCCTAGCCGGTAGTTTTCTTGTTACAAAAAAAGGAGCGATTATTTCGCTCCTTTATTTTCTTTGCTATTCCGCTCTATTAGGCAGCTGCTGTTTCCGTATCATTTGCAGCAACTTCAGCAGCGGCTTTCTCGGCCTTAACCCGCTCAATATCCTTCGCCCCCTTGGCATTAACATCTCTGTCAACTAACTCTATAATCGCCATCGGAGCACAGTCACCATATCTGTAACCGGCCTTTAAAACACGGGTATAACCACCATGACGTTCTTTATAACGTTCAGCCAAAACAGAAAAAAGCTTCGCAACAACTTCATTATCACGCAAAAAAGACAAAGCTAAACGGCGGGAATTCAAATCGCCCTTTTTGGCATAAGTAATCATATTCTCGGCAAAAGTTCTTAATTCTTTAGCTCTCGGAAGAGTAATTGTAATTTGTTCATGCGTAAACAAAGCATTTGTCAGATTGGCAAACAAAGCCCTGCGTTGGCTCTTCGGCATATTAAACCGTCTATGTGCATCACCATGTCTCATTTTCAAGTTTCCTTTCTTTTTTCTGTACTCCGGAACCCGGAACGGATAAAACACTTTCGCACCACCTTCATGCATGCGAAAAATCTTTGAGAAAACACAACCGGACAATAATTCCACAACTATTTTGCCCCAATTTCCACAAAAAAAGCAGACAAAATACCGATTCTCTCAAAATCTTGTCCGCTTATACTCTATTATTTCTGATTTGTAAAGCTTTTTCTTATCGCTTTTTAAAATACCGTTATCCTTACGTGCACTTTAACTCTCTGCGTTCCTAAATCTTCCCCGACCACCTGCACAGATATTCCCTCCCTTCTCCGCGCCTTTCAGCAGCATTTGTACATCTTCGTTTTAATTGCCATTTAACTCTATCTGTCGCCTGTCCTACCCGAACCAACATATCGCCATCGTAAAACTCTCCAGCAACACTGCCTACCCATTCATTATTCTACAGCACTTAAATCCTCCCGAAGCTCAGCCATTTCACACCACCCATTCACCATATCTTAAGCTTTTTACCAACCGATACTTTTCTCCCCGGCACAACTAACTTCTTACTTCTGCACATTACCTGCAGCCACCAGCGCCGTCCCATCATAACAACCATTTCCATATTAACGATTTTCCCTTGCATTCTGCTGTTAATACATCTTATATCACCTTTCCTCACGCAACAATTATTTCCACCGACACAATTCGTCCCATTCTTCCTGTTTATGACGGTACATTACAACATTTTCGCCTTTCAATACCTGATATTTACGGGCAATGGTATATTGTGGCAACAATCTTTTAACTTCTGCAGCATCCCTTCTCCACTGATTGGGACGGATACGAATTTTCTTCCCCTGTCCGGCAGAAACTTTAGATGTTACTTCTCCTGTTTCCGCATCCTCAAACTCATGAAACTCCAACCGTAAATTATCCAGTCCGCCCGGAATTAAAAACTCTATAAACTCACCTTCTGCAATATAATTACGCAACTCAAAAACAGCATCATCTCCCTGCCATTCCACAATGGAACCAGCAAACAGCCATTCACCAAGTGTTCGTGTATATTCATAATTCTGGCTGATATTCGTCAGCTTTCCGTCATGAAAACCAAGACAATAACCACGATTTTGTAATGTCATAAGCTCCGGCATATACTTGTCACCGTTCCAAACTTCCGGATTTGCGTAATAATCATCAATAGCCCGACGATAAGCACGTGCCACCACCCCGGCATAATACTCCGTCTTGTTGCGCCCTTCAACTTTCAATGAATCCATACCAATACGCAACAAGTCATTCAAGCGTGGCATTAAGCACATATCTTTGGAATTAAGCATATAACTACCATGTTCATCCTCAACCACCTCATAATACTCGCCCGGCCTGAAATCTTCTTCCAATAGATACTCAAAATTATTTTTGTTTTCATCATTAATTAACAATTCACGCACGGTACCATCTTTCATTCTCAAATGCAATTTATAATGCCAACGGCAACAATGCGCACATTTACCTTTGTTAGCGCTACGATCAGCCAAAAAATTGGAAATAAGACATCGCCCGGAATAAGACATACACATTGCTCCATGTACAAAGCACTCTAAAGCAACATCCGGACACCGATGGCGAATTTCTTCCATTTCGCCAAAAGTAACCTCTCGTCCTAGAACACAAAGTTTTGCCCCCATAGACTGCCAAAACTTCACAGTTAAAGCAGAACAGATATTTGCCTGGGTAGAAACAAAACGATTTAATTCCGGCGCATTTTCTTTCAAATAATAAAAAACACCCGGATCAGCCACCAACACGCCATCCGGCTTAAGTTCCCTCAATGTTCGGACAAATTGCGGCAACTTATCTGCTTCCTCATTATGCACATATAAATTAAGTGTCAGATAAATCTTTTTACCCTGGCGATGTACCAAATCAATTCCTTCTGCCAATTCATCCAACGAATATTGCGACTGCGTCCTGAGACTCATATCAGGCGTACCTGCATACACGGCATCTGCCCCGTATAATAAAGCCGTTTTTAGTTTAACCGGCGCACCAGCCGGCAACAACAATTCTGACTTGCGTTCCTTTTTATTTACTTCCATTATAGCATTCTCCGTTCTTTAATCAGTCTTTTTTACATCACAGGATATGCACTTCCGCTTATGACGTCCGGACAACCTTTATATCAACACAAGATTTTTCGGTTTGACGGTTAAAGCACCAAACGGTGTTGTATCTATTTTTATTTCCAGAACATACGGAATACCTGTCTCCTGTTGTATACCTATCCACATAAAAATCGGTCGCTCGGCACTCACATCCCATAAAATACTATCATTGTTTTCTTTCAGATTCTCTATATAAAAAGAACATTTATACGAATTTTCTGTCCTGCTTAACCAGTCAAAATATCGAACATCTGTCCCCTCGTCAGCCAACACAACCCTATAATGTTTCTTACCATCATAAACTTCTCGCCTCATATTGCAACTCCTGTTTTTCGCAAACTGTTGTAAAAGTTCGGCAAAAACCATCTGCAAATCAGCAGTATCGGCACTGGAAGGCACATTACTTATCAGTACGGTATTCTTTTTTGCATCTTTAGTAGAAATCTGCTGATAAGCAAAGCCTCTATCATCATAAAAAATAAGCTTGGTACGGACATGACTGCGAGATTGTGTGTAAGTATGATAGACTTCTGGCAGAATATCTCCGCCAATACGCCGATTCGCTGCCTCACCTCTTATACCGCGGCTTTCGTATTGTCCTATAAAGGGATATAATATATGAAAAAGATTAGCCGTCCACACCTCTGCCCTGATAGCATAATGGTTATCGTCGCCTTCATCGTATTGTAACATGACATTCGCAGCATCAAACAGACCAATTTCAACGCTCATCTCCTGCCTGAAACCACCTGCACGCGCATTTTCATAATACAATACCAGCAATACTGCCAACAAAACTTTTTTCAAGCCCAAAATTTAACCTTTCTTAATTTTTTTCTTCTAAATTCAAATAACAGCAACCACCTGCCGTTTTTTTTACAAAACATCAAGCTTATTTGTAAAGAAATTTAAATACACGCCAGAAAAAGCTACAAACAGATATTACCAAAACAACACCGAAAGGAGCAAAAATGGCACAAAACATTATGGTAATCATGGGAGGTTTTTCACACGAAAAGGAAGTTAGTCTGCAAAGTGGCAAAAACATTGCAGCAGCCCTGCAGCGCAAAGGATATACTGTCACCACCCACGACCTGAAAGATTCGTGCAAATTGATATCGGCTTTAAACCGCCACAAGCCCGATGTTGTTTTCAACGCTCTTCACGGCAATTGGGGTGAAGACGGAACCATACCTGCTCTGCTGGATTTGCTACAAATTCCTTACACACATTCGGGCGTAACTGCTTCCTGCATCGGCATGAACAAATATCTGGCCAAAATCGTTGCTCAAAATGCCGGCCTCAAAACCGCTCTCAGCCGCAAAATGAAAGCTCGCGAATTCAGAAACATCGGCCCCGCAATGGCTCGCCCGTACGTTGTCAAACCGGTCTCAGATGGTTCATCCCTCGGTGTTTTCATTGTAAAAGAACAAGAAGACATCTTCCAAATCCATTATGACAATCCAGAAACCGAACTACTGATAGAAAAATACATTCCCGGCCGTGAACTAACCGTCATGTGCCTGGAAGGAAAGGCCAGTATCGTAACCGAAATTTGTCCCAAAGACCACTTTTACGATTATAAACATAAATATACCGCTGGAAAAACACTGCACATCCTTCCGGCAGATCTTCCGGAAGAAATTACCCAAACTTGTCTGTCCTATGCTGAAACCATGCATAGCAGATTGGGCTGTAACACCATTTCTCGCTCAGACTTCCGTTTTAATCCGGAAGACGGTGTTATCTTTTTGGAAATCAATACTCACCCTGGTATGACTGAATTATCCATCGTTCCTGAACAAGCTAAATACCTGGGAATTTCTTATGAAGACTTGTGCGTCAAATTGGTAGAGAACGCCTCATGTCGAAAAATATAGCAAACATACCGATAATCATCATTGCCGGCCCTACAGCATCGGGTAAATCCGGATTGGCGCTAGCACTGGCCGAACACATCGGCGGAATTGTCATTAATGCCGATTCCATGCAAATATACAAAGATATTCCCATCCTGGCCGCCACACCTTCTCCAGAAGACCAAAAGCACATTCCCCATCGCCTGTACGAAATATACGATGCATCCATGCGTGGCAATGTAGTAGACTGGCTTGCGCAATGCCGTGAAGAAATAGAGCAGGCGCGACGGATCTCCACCCTCCCGATTGTCGTCGGAGGCACCGGTTTTTATCTGGAAGCCCTGACTAAAGGCGTTACCCCCATACCAGAAACACCGGAAAATATCCGCCTTGAAGTTGAACACTTGTATCAAACTAACGGACTGCCAGAATTATACCACCTTCTGCAACAAACGGATCCGCAAACAGCCGAACGTCTCGGTCCCAATGACACCACCCGCATCCGCCGGGCTATTGAAATCTGGAAACACACCGGTCGCCCCCTGTCTTATTGGCACGACCAACCACTCAATACCTGTTTCCGTCCCGATGAATTTATTCGCATTTATATCAAACCCGACCGTAACGATTTATGCACCCGTATCAACACACGTTTTGATATCATGCTAACAAAAGGTGCCTTAACCGAAGTACAAAGGCTCGTCGCCCGGGGACTTTCAGATTCGCTTCCGGCAATGCGCGCTCTCGGCGTACAGGAATTAAAAGCACATCTGACCGGCCTTTGCAGTTTGGAAAAAGCCGCCACCACCGCCAAAATACATTCTCGTCAATACGCCAAACGCCAAATGACCTGGTTCAACAACCGATTTGATGCAGACTTCACCTTTGCCGAATGCTATGATGACGACAGCACATCCAGTCAAAATTTCATCAACGAACTTGTTGATAATTTGCAAAAAAGGCATAAACTTCTTGCAAAATTATCGCTTTATCCTTAAAAGATAAGAAAATATATAATCATTACGGGAGCATAGTATGTTTTTTCAGAATTTATTGGGTCTTTTTTCTGCCGATATGGCTATTGATCTCGGCACGGCAAACACACTGGTTCATGTTAAAGGCAAAGGCATTGTGTTAAATGAGCCATCCGTTGTTGCCGTCAAAGATTCTAACGGCAAAAAAGAAGTATGGGCCGTCGGTACCAAAGCCAAACAAATGCTCGGTCGCACTCCTGGTGATATTCGTGCCATCCGCCCGCTACGCGATGGTGTTATTGCAGACTTTGAAGCCGCAGAAGCAATGATTAAATACTTTATTGAAAAAGTCAACAACCGTCGCCACCTATTAAGCCCGACAATCGTCATCTGTGTCCCTTCCGGTGCTACCGAAGTGGAAGAAAGAGCTATCAAAGAATCTGCCGTCAATGCCGGAGCTAAGCGTGTATGGCTGATATATGAACCTATGGCGGCAGCCATCGGTGCCGGACTGCCTGTAAACGACCCAACTGGTTCCATGGTAGTTGATATCGGTGGAGGAACCACTGAAGTTGCCGTATTGTCATTGGGTGGCATTGTTTATTCCCGTTCCATCCGCATCGGTGGCGACAAGATGGATAGTGCCATCATCTCTTATATCCGCCGTAACTTAAACCTTTTGGTTGGCGAAAGCAGCGCCGAACGCATTAAAAAAGAAATTGGTTCAGCATGTGTACCGGCAAAAGGCGACGGTCGCACGATGGAAATCAAAGGAAGAGACTTGGTCAACGGCGTGCCGAAAGAAATTGTCATTACTGAACGTCAAATCGCCGAGAGCTTAGCCGAACCTGTGATGGCTATTGTGGAAGCAGTCAAAGTGGCTTTAGAAAATACGGCTCCAGAACTGGCTGCCGACATTGTAGACAAAGGAATAATGATGACAGGCGGAGGTTCTATACTGGCCAACTTGGACACGGTTATACGCAACGCCACCGGTCTCCCTGTATCTTTGGCTGAAGATCCCTTAACCTGCGTTGTACGTGGCACCGGAAAAGCATTGGATAATTTTGACGAATTCCGCGGTGTCTTATACGAATAAGATGACTTGCAACCTTAAGGAAACAAGATGAAACGCCAGAAAGTACTATTCCTAAGAGAGAACTATGTCTTAAAGATATTAAAGAACTTTATGGTGGCAGGGCTGTTTGCAATAGCCCTGCTCTTGATTTTAGTACACAAAATAGACTTGGGATTGATTTCGGGTGTTTCCAAAGGCATCTTTTTCATAACGGCCCCACTCATCCGTATCGCCGCATTACCAGCCGATATTGCCAGTTTCAGCTATAAAAAAGCAGCAGAAATCGTCTACATTTATCAGGAAAATGAAAAACTGCGCAAAGAAAACCAGGAATTATTTCTCCTGAAAGAGAAAATAAGAGCCGTGCGCACCGAAAATAAAATTTTAAAAAAATTACTCAACCACATAAACCTGCCGTCAGTAAAAAGCTACACAGCGCACGTCATTGCCGAAAACGGCAATGCTTTTACCAATTCACTGATAATTTATTTGGGCAATGCGGCCCCTGAAATTAAAAAAGGATATGCCGTCATCAATGACAAAGGACTTGTCGGACGCATAGATATGGTCAGCGGCGCTTACGCCCGCGTCATGCTCATCACCGATATCAATTCCAAAATCCCCGTCATATCGCAAAAAAGCCGTGACCGAGGAATTTTAACTGGTAACAACACCCGAAAACTATCTTTGATTTTCACACCGCTTATGGCCGAATTGAACAAAGATGACTTACTCGTAACTTCAGGCATTGGAGGTGGCCTTCCCGCAGATATTCCAGTAGCTCGCATCACCAGTACCGAAGTTGAAAATATAACGGCTACACCATTATTTTCAACTTCTTCGCTGGAAATAATCAAAATTATCGCCTATGACATTCTGCCAGACAACACCACAACTGGGGAGCTGGATTAATGTCCTCTCTCAAAAATTTTTTAATTAACCTCAACGTTTTCATCATACCGCTTTTAAGCATACTGATTATGGTTCTCATACTTTACGTTCCCCGTTATTCTGAATTTTGGAACTTACTGCGAAGCGTTCCATTTTATACAGGAATTTACTTCTGGCTAAGTCAGCATCCTGACGCATTCAACAGTATTTCCGCTTTTATTTTAGGTATTTTTGCCGATATAATAGCAGGAACACCACTGGGAATCAGTATCATCACATTTTTAGTTCTTTACTTTTGTGGATTGTATCTGTCCGCTTACTTCAACGTAAAAAAATTCACCTATTCATGGCTTTTGTTCATACTGATCACAGGCATTACATTATTGTTCAAAGGCTCATTAGTCTGTGCATTTTACCGCGCTTTCATTCCTTTGAAACCCCTTGTATTTGAATTTTTGCTGATTGCAACCCTATATCCCCTGCTAACCCGTTTTTATATATGGATGGAACGACGCTTTATTCATCTGGAGGAAAGTTATGAAAAAATCTAACGAAAAACTCCGGATACTGTTAAAACGCTCGCTACTTTTATTCAGCTTCAATATTTTTCTTTTTTTTATCCTAATCGGACGCCTTTATTACCTGCAAATCTATCAAGGTGAAAAATACGCTATTCTGGCAGACAGCAACCGCCTCTCCAGCCGGCTCCAGGTACCACCACGTGGCAGCATTAACGACCGCAACGGTATAGAGCTTGCCACTAACATCCAAAACTTTCAGGCATTGCTAATTGCCGAACAAACACATAACGATATAGATAATTTGTTGCAGGAAATATCACCTTTGCTGAATTTATCCGAAAAAGACAACGCTCGCATTAAAAAAGATATTTCCACCCACCGCCGTTTCATCCCGATCAAAATAAAAGACAACCTGAGCTGGGAAGAAGTCGCAACCTTAATGATAAACAATTATCGCTGGCCCGGACTTTTTATTGACCAGGGACTGACCCGTTACTACCCATTTGGAAAATACACAGCTCATCCGTTAGGTTATGTCGGTTCTGTTTCCGAACAAGATCTAAAAAAATCTGATGCACCGCTACTCCAAGTACCTGGATTTAAAATAGGAAAGTTCGGCCTTGAAAAAACTTATGAAGAAAGCCTGCGCGGTACTGAAGGCATACTAAAATACGAAGTAAATGCCTACGGCCGCATCATGCGCGAAATAGAAAAAACAGACGGTATTAAAGGCCATAACCTGGATCTGACCATAGACATCCGCCTGCAGAAAGCAGCTTTCGACGCTTTCGGAGACGAAGCCGGTGCAGCCGTCGTCCTGGATGTACATACAGGTGAAATTTTAGCTTTTGTATCCACTCCGGCCTTTGATCCGAACTTATTTGTAGACGGAATTTCCTACAAAAACTGGAACAGTCTGCTAAATAACGAAAAAACGCCATTAACAGACAAAGCCATTTCCGGACAATATTCTCCTGGTTCAACTTTTAAAATTGTCGTTGCCTTGGCAGCTTTGGAAGCCGGGATCATAGATGAAAAAACAACATACAACTGCACCGGAAAAATGCAACTTGGCAATCACCTGTTCCACTGTTGGCGTCATTACGGGCACGGTAAACAAAACCTGGTAGAAGCCATCAAAAATTCCTGTGACATTTACTTCTATGAAACAGCCTTAGAATTAGGTATTGAAAAAATAGCGGACATGAGTCGTCGCCTCGGCTTGGGACAGATCTATGACTTGGGTCTGGAAAACCAAAAACCGGGTGTCATTCCAGATAAAAAATGGAAACAGGAAAAACTCAAAGCTACCTGGCAACAGGGCGAAACCGTCATTGCCGGCATCGGCCAGGGCTATATTCTCACAACACCGATACAACTGGCAACCATGTTATCGCGCGTTGTTAACGGTGGTTATGCCGTTTCCCCGACCTTTATAAAAAGAAAAGATGCAGCCCCAGCCGAATCATTGCATATTGCCCCCCAAAACCTTGCCCTGGTCAAACAAGGAATGTTTGAAGTTGTCAACGGTAAGGGCGGGACCGCCTCGCATACCAGATTAAAAAAAACGGATATTAAAATCGGAGGCAAAACCGGAACAACCCAGGTACGGCGCATCAGTTTAAAAGAACGCACCGAAGGAATAAAAAAAGATGAAGATTTGCCTTGGAAATACCGCAATCACGCCTGGTTTATGGCCTACGCTCCGCATGACAATCCGCGCTACGCCATTGCAGTCATCGTAGAACATGGTCGCTCCGGTTCCGCTGTTGCGGCGCCGATTGCTTCAAAAATTTTGGAAGAGGCGATTAAACTGGATATTAGATAGGAAACAAAATGGCTATTACACTAAATCAAAATCAGAAATTAAGCTTGAAAGAACGTTTTTTCAATTTAAATTTCATCTTTATTTTTATCATCATCATACTGGCCAGTATCGGTTGTATGACATTATATTCAGCAGCTAGTGGCAAAATAACCCCCTGGGCACTAAACCAGGGAATACGTTTCGGCTTAGGCCTGGGTGTAATGCTGGTAGCCGCCCTTATCCCACCAGAATTTTACTATAAAACCGCCACAATTTTTTATCTGTTTACTCTTTGTCTGCTTCTGTTCGTAGACATTGCCGGACACACTGGCATGGGCGCTCAGCGTTGGATAAACCTGGGTTTCTTTAAACTACAACCATCGGAGCTGATGAAATTGGCCGTTGTCTTGCAACTGGCACGCTACTTCAACAACACACCTTATGAAGAAATCCGCAGCATTCGCGGTATCATTATCCCAACAATTATTGTAGCCGTCCCTGTAGCCTTTATTATGATCCAACCAGATTTAGGGACATCCCTGATGGTCTTGTTCTGTGCCACAGCCTTATTTTATCTGGCAGGTGTCCAGTGGTGGAAATTCGCCACGGCCATCGGAGTCGTAATTGCAGCCGCACCGATACTATGGCATTTTCTTCATGATTATCAAAAAAACCGAATTTTAACCTTTCTCAATCCAGAACGTGATCCGCAAGGAGCCGGCTATCATATCATTCAGGCAAAAATAGCTTTAGGATCCGGTGGCGCCTGGGGTAAAGGTTACCTTTCCGGTACACAAAGCCATTTAAACTTTCTACCGGAAAAACACACAGATTTTATCTTCACAACCTTTTCGGAAGAATTCGGCATGGCTGGTGGTATTGTCATTCTGCTGCTAAATCTGATACTGATAAGCTACGGATATTGGTTTGCATTCCGTATACACAATTCCAACTATTTCGGCAAAATGGTCATTTTAGGCCTTAACACCAATTATTTCCTGTATGTGTTCATCAATATCGCCATGGTTATCGGCCTGTTGCCTGTTGTAGGCATCCCTCTGCCACTTATCAGTTACGGTGGAACGGTTATTATTTCCGTTATGGCCAGCTTTGGCATAATGATGTCATTTTACGCCAATCGCGACCGTGAATTGAAAAATAATTGACACTGAAAAAAACTGCTATATATACCGGCTTTCATTTAAGCTCGTTGATATTCATCTTCATTTATACGCAACGTAATAAGCCTTTCAATATCGGATTTTTTTTGCTCATCAGCAACGTCCTTGCGACTTGATCGCTCAAACGATATATTTTGTTTTTGATAACGTTCACTCAAAATACCTTCCATTTTTTTACATTGCTCAAAACTGTTTTTCAAATTTTTTGCCAAACTATCGCGGTTCATTTCTACCGCCTGCTTTTCCTTACCTTTAACCGGTGTTAGATTAATGCCGTTTTCACGTAAAATATTAGCCAGCCTCTCCTGCATTTCGGGTGATAGGTGCTTAAGTGCCACCTGTTGTGGACGTTGACGCAAATAATTAACCACACGCATTTTTTCATCCCGACTCATGATACGCGTCATCGTCTTTCTGATTTCATTATCAGCTTCTTCAAAAGACATTCCAGAAAAAGAACCGCCCCTCTGCACCCGACGATATGCCCTGTCTGCCACTTTTGCCAGATAAACGATATACTTTTCCGGCTGCCGTTCACGCCATTCTTTCTCAATAATCTGACGATCTTTTTCACGCAATGCCCGCCAACGTGCCTTTTGTTCAGCAGTCAACGGACGATTGCCGGCCTCCTTAAGCAGCTCCATACGCTGCTTGCGATTGACCACCATCTCCGCCACCGTCTCTGCAGCATACCCAAGCGCCAACAGGCTGACACTATAATTAACCAATACTCGACTTTCTTTTTCCTCCTCACTCTGTTTTTTTTCCTCGGCATCAACAAAAGCCTTTGCCGTCACATTGCCATCCAACACCTCGCGCGGCAAAACATCCCCATAACGATTTTTAACCCATTCCGGAATATCTTTCCATATCTTATAATGCGTCTTATGCCGACTCAAAATAGCCGTCAATACATCATCCGGCACATCTTCGGTCGTTGCCCGCCGATAATCATCCGGATAATTGGCATATAAAAACCTCTCAAAATCATCAGAACACTTAGACATCTCATCTCTCCCGCATCCCGATTGATACCATATTATGATTATAATACCATATTTTTTGCTGTCTGACAATAAAAAAAATCCCGAAACCTTAATGATTTCGGAATTTAACATTGTCACAATCGCAATGATGTTTTTTTGCCACTGTTTTCAGGAATCAAGATATTTATCCATATCCTGACGACAATATTTGTTCATATAAACCACAAACCTGAAAACCAGAAAACACCCGGCTATCAGAACGCCAAAAAACAAATATATCGCCACGGTATCAAAGTCCGCCAGATGGCATATACGCCCCAGAAACAACATCCAAAGCATAAAAAAGAACACCCGCAAATTCAACGAACGATGTTGAACAAAACTAATAAGCAATACTTCCGCCTGACCAATACAAGCCAGTCCCAAACACACAAATGCAGCTGTTTTCCCCGAAAAAAAGGAAACCACAAACAACAACAGACACATCGTAAAAACAATATCTGCCACCATACTTAATTTAGAATGTTCCATAAAAAATAATATTAAAAACAACAAAATATCAGAATAATTTACAATTTCTTTTACTCTAACAACAGACAAATTTAAAATCAAGCCCCCTAAAAAAAATATTTTTAATTCTTTCTAAACACATAATGCATCACTTCAGGACTCAAAGCCATTGTTGCCCGCACCTAGGGACTGCCGGCCAAATCATCTAACAGCAAAAAAATCAAAACGCCTGCCATCCTTTTCCGGCACGCGCCATGTTATGACCATGAATATAATAACGTTCCCTACAACCAGCCCACCCCTGGCAAACCTGAATTGCCTAAATATAACCATAAAAAATGGCGTCAGCGGCGGGATTCGAACCCACTACCCTTGGTTTAGGAAACCAATGCTCTATCCTAATGAGCTACGCTGACAACCTGATGCCTGTTTACAGCGTAAAAACCTAAAAATCAAGTTTTTTTATATTTATCATAAAAATTAAACAAATTTAACTTTCTATTGATAACACCTATTACACAACTTTTGGCAGTTTTTTTAAATTTTCATCCTTTTACACTCCGCCAGTGGAAATGTCACGAAAACGATTAAAAAATGCGATAATCTTTTGGATAACCGTTTCTTTCTTTTTTAGCCGTCTTTTTTGCGGGTCTATAATCGGAAGCGGCGGCAACACCTTATTGATTTGTATTCCATTTTCCTGAACATAGCCGTCTCTGAACGCATTGTTGACATATTTATAGGTCTCTTCCTTATTTAAATTTTCCTCTTCAATGATTTTATTCAGCTCTGTTATTTTCTGTTCATTGATATATTTCTTCCAATCTTCATCAACATTGCTGCCTGGTGTGAGTGAATCAATGAAGTTTTCAATAAGGTCTTTTTTGCTACGCAACTCAATGCTGGAGTCAACAGATTTTAAAATGCTGACTTTTATTTCTTTGTCTTCCATATTACCATCATGATATTTTTTAATCAGCATCAAAATATAATCAATATTAATTTCAACCTGTTTAA
>CAYQDC010000041.1:0-13324 GCA_964416205.1 uncultured Acetobacter sp.
TACTACATCTACAGTTTCGTTGTCATCGGCTATCTGATAACCGTCTTCACGTTGATATAGCTTATTATTGCGAATATCATTTTTATTGACTTCTGTATTTCCGTGTGCTATGTCATTAGTGAAAGCGGGTACCACTGTTGATTTTTTTAATTTATCAATCAGTCTAACTGCAGAGGGGGCCGTTTCGGACGTATGACCAACGGAATCCTTTACAAGGCTTTCAGCGGCCACCCCCTCAATCTTATACATAGTTTTTGCCGCTAATTGTTTTTCTCTATCACGTACTTCCTCGACATAATAAGTTGTACCGTCGGTTATCGTTTTAAGGTATCCTATTCCATTTCTTCCTGTTTCTGTCTTAATTCCATAAACTAAGTAATCAGGACTATTAACAACGTTAGGTATATTTTCAACATTTTGCGTGGTAAAATCTGGCGCCTCCCAATCCCTCTCATCAAAAGCCTCATTTGCTGTTTTAATATCATTTTCACTCCTAATCCGAGTCAAATATTCATTTGGAGCAGGATTAATTTGATTTACAACATTTAATTGACGACGTTTTTGTGATAAGCCATACCTAAAATCTTTCCTATTGACATTTTCTGTTTCAGGGAATATGCTTCTTTCATAAGCAAGGTTGGATGATGTAATCGGTTCATCCAGGCGAGGTTGCCCTGATAAAGTCCGTAGTGCGGGCAACGCCTTGCTTTCCTTTATATAAGATGTTAAAAGCCAGTTTCTTTTTTTCCGTTCCAATCTAAGCGAACAACAGTTTCTTTGTCGTTTGCTAAAATGTATTTTCTATTATCTGCTCCTAAAACATTATAAACAACACCTTGCTGGATAATCTCTGGTATTAATGTGGGCTAAGCCATAACCTTTATCACCTGATTTACCATAAATAAAGTCAATATCACCTATACCCTCTTTATAAATAGCTCCTGAAACATATCCGTATATCATTGCTTTTCCTTTCAATTTTTATTGTTATTTTAAGGAATGCTTAGAAACTGTTTTGCATCTGCTTTTTCTGCAAAACAAAAAAAAGGATGGCTTATAGGGCATGATTTTTTAAAATCAAAATCGCAATCTTTAACTTGAGGGAAATGTTTTTTACTCTAAAAATTCTGTCAAATATTCCAGCACCTGCGGCGTAACCCGGTGACGGAGGCCAGGAACTTTGACAAGTTGTGGTTCCATACCTATGCTTTGTAGCGTTTTTTGCGTCATATCTATACTTTCAGGCGGAACAACATCATCGGCGCCCCCTTGTATTAACAAAATATCCGGTTTAGCTTTAATATCCCCTGCCGCAAAATTTTCGGTAAAAATCAACGGCACGCCAGATAAAGACACTGCGCGACCAATGCCGTTCTGGTTTGTTATTGCTGCCAGCACAGCCATTAGCCCGCCTTGCGAAAAACCGGCAACATCTATATAATCATACGGCAACCCTAAATCTTTATGAATATCATCAATCAAATCGTGCAACACATCTACATTTTTTACGGCGCTTTTTAACATGATCTTATATTTATCTATGGTTATCATATCGGTGCCAATAACCGGCAAAACAAACCACTGGTAACCACCAAAAGGCGCATTTTCCGGCGCGGTCGGAAAATACAGTGCCGTATCTGGCATTGTTTCTTTCAGCGTTGCCGCTAATCCCTGCATACGTTCACCACTTTGCCCGTAGCCGTGTATCATTATCAGTGCTTTTTGCGGATTTTCTGGAATATGGGAAATGACCTCTAGTGCCAGGCATACATTTGATTGTAGCAACATAAAAATCGCCAGCACAGTAGTAAAAAACTTTTTCATTTTCATACACCTCTCTTTAATTTATGCGATGATAATATATTTCCAATTCTTAATTTTTACTTGCTTTTATCTCTAAAAACATATATGGAAAGAATAAAATAGATTTTTGCTCTATTTTCGAAAGAGATTTCAGTAAGGAGCGGAAAGCATTAATAAACTGCAAAAAAACAACATGACTTTTTCAAAGTTTTCTCAAGCTGATATGATGCAGGTTATGGTAAATAATCCTAAAAATGGGATGAAATAGCCGTATGTTGATGGCTGCCGTAACCAGTGCCGATGGTGCGACCGAGGCTTTTTATTTTTTCACCGATGATGCTACGACAATGCAGTGGAGTTTCATCCGCACCGGATTTTCCTGGATACAGCTCATACAATTTGCGGTATTCACTTTCGGTTACGTTCAGCATAGCAACGTTTGCACCAGCCTGAAGAGCCTTTATTCGTCCGTCCGGATGCAGGCTTTCCATTGCCGTGGTTGCCGGAATATTGATATCCGGCAGTAGCAGACGCATAACCGCCATTGTCCGCAAGGCCAGTTCCAACGTGCCTCCCTTTTCTTTTGCCAACGGGGTTTGCGGGTGTGGAATGAATGGACCTATGCCCGCCATATCTATCTGCAAATTCTGCAGAAAGAGCAAATCTGCGGCAATACTAGCCACTGTCTGTCCCGGCAGACCGACCATAATGCCAGAACCAAGTTCGTATCCCAGTTCACGTATCATCAGTAGACATTCGTAACGATGTTGCCAGCTCATATCTGGATCCAAGCTGTGATATAAATCCCTGTCGGTGGTTTCTATCCGCATCAGATAGCGGTCGGCTCCAGCATTGCGAAAGGCTTTATACTCTGTATATTCCCGTTCGCCAATGCTCAATGTTACGGCGACATCTCGTTTTTTTATGGCTTCAATTATGCGACACATCCGGTCTGAGGTATAATACATATCTTCCCCGGACTGCAAAACTATCGTTTCAAAGCCCATGTCTGTAGCGCGGTTGGCCGTTGCGACAATCTCTTCTTCCGTCATATGGTACCGGCTGGTCTGTTTGTTGCCACAGCGGATGCCACAATACATGCAGTTGTTGCGGCAGATATTGGAAAATTCTATCAGCCCGCGCAGATGCACTGCGTCACCAACATACTGGTGACGTACCGAATCGGCCTGTTGAAACAATTTTTCTTGCCGGCTTTCATCTGCCAGCAAGGCGATAATTTTTTCCTTATCCAGAATTATTCCGTTTTGGTCAGACATCTGCAGCACCTTTGATAAAGCCTCCTCCCAGTACATAACCGTCGTCATCATAGAAAACAGCTGATTGTCCAGCAGCAACGGCTTTTTGCGGAACAAAGAAACGGACTATTGCTGTATTGATACCCTGCGGAATGTATTCTGCATCGGTTGGGGACTGAGATGAACGCAGACGCACTTTTATATGTGTTTTTTGAGCCAGCGGTGCAATGGACAACCATGTCACACTCTCCGCAATCAATGCTTCCTTGTAACATTCTTCTTCATAGCCTAAAATAACCTCGTTTTTTTCTTTATTAATGCCTATAACATACAAAGGTCTATCAGCACTGATGCCCAAGCCACGACGCTGACCGATGGTATAATTCCATATACCACGGTGTTGTCCTAAAATCCTGCCTCCGGTGTTTACGAAATTTCCAGGCCGTGGTTCGGTTTGCAAAATATCATTGATATCTCCGGTATAAAAATCCTGGCTATCAGGCTTGTTGCTGACTTCTAATCCATATTTATGTGCGATTTCACGTACTTCGCTTTTGGCATAATCGCCTAAGGGCATCATTATTTTTTTTAACTGCTCCTGTTGCAAACGGTAGAGAAAATAACTCTGATCCTTTTTTTCGTCTTTGGCGCGACGCAATTGATAACGCTTTGTTTCTTCATTATAGGACAGACGCGCATAGTGTCCAGTCGCAAATTTATCAAAATTTATTCCCTGTTGCTCGGCACTTTGTGGCAAAGCAGCAAATTTTATCGTGGCATTGCAAATTACACATGGATTAGGCGTTCGTCCCGTAAGATATTCCTGTTTAAAATTATCTAACACCAGCTTTTGATATTGCTTTGTGCAATCAATAACATAATATGGTATATTTAATTTTTGACATAGCTCCCGGGCTGCACGGGTATCTTCTTCCTCATGAGGGGAAAAACAACCTTTTGTTTGTCCCTGCAAATTATAGATACCCTCTTTGTCCCAGATTGACATTGTGGCGCCGATAACTTCATGTCCTTGTTTTTTTAAAATGCAAGCGACGGTGGAAGAATCTACCCCACCGCTCATTCCGACCAGTATTTTCATGTTTTCCTCTTTGATGCATTTATTGCTCACCAAAGAAATATAAAAATTCAAAGTTTTTACTTTCTTTGACTATGAAACTATAGCAGCTTTTTTCTTTTTAGCAATAAAAAATCATCATTATCGCGCGGAGATGCTCATTATCTTTATGAATATCCGTTTTTCCAGTTGCTATGTGGTTACGGTCAAACGCTACCTTAAAATATTTTCTTTTTTCGAATCTTTAAATTCTGGTTTTATTTTATAAAAAAAGAGTTATTGACAAAAAAAGCCTTCGGTATTACTTTCAAATAGATTGTTTTATTTTTTTTAAATTTTTATATGAGAAAGTTATTATTTTGTATGCCGTTAATGATGTTATTGACATCATGCGGCGAAGATGGTTCCTTTATGAGAATTCCCAATTTCATCAGCTTTGCCTGCTTTATTACGGTCGGTCTGCTGATTGGCGCTACGTTAAGCTTTATTTATAAAAGAAGACAGCGCAGGAATATTTGTACCGGCTCTTACAGCGTACACAGCCTTTCTTGCGGTGAGCTTGTCTGTGGCGCATTTATTGGTGGAGGGTTGGCTTTGTTTTCCTACCTTTTGTTCTTTTGTCTGTGATGATTTTTAAAGAAAGGAAAATTGTTATGGATGTAGTTCTGAATGCATGGCAGTGCGTTTTTTTTGGAATGGTAGGAGGGCTGTTGTTTGCGGCAGTGTTTTGGTTTTTGTTTAGCAAAAATACAAACATTTTTTTTAATGCCGAATACCAAAGTGGCCTTATTGGTAGTGTGGTTTTGGGTATTGGTTGTGCTTTGGCGCTTCATCATTGTCCAAATTCATATTTGTGGCTTATCCCGTCTGGGTCAAGCATCTTGTTTTGGAATCTTTCCGTTTTGTATGTACATTTAAGGGATACTTCTGTAAAAACGATATGGGATTTTTGTAGTAGCAGAACGGTATGGCTGGTATTTCTATTTTGCACATACTCGTTATTTGTGATTTGTTTTTTACTGTATTCTCTGTATTGAAAAGTGAGGATTGTTTTCAATCCTCTTTTTTTATATTCTGTTCCATAAAACATATTATAATATATAATTAAATTGAGAATGAGATAAATCAATGTTAAATATTTTGAGAAGATTAAATTTAAGCGCGCGTTGGGATTGCTTAGTTGTTGCAATGTCAACATCCAGACAAGAGGCTGTCAAATCTCTACAAAAGCTTAGTGATTCATACGATAAGCATATATGCAAGTACATCTTATATAGTATCTTGACAATTAAAGATAAGCTCAGAAAAAGCTGGGAACATGGAATCTGGAAGTGATTGGATAGAGCTCAGCTCTTCCATTTCACAGATTCTAACAAGAAGCCAGATGCTCATTTTCTCAAAGAAGGGTTCCTTGCGAGGATTATAGACACTCCTCAGACTTTCAAAATGGTTTTAGACTATACTGAAGAGGACTGTATGAATCAGAAGGATAATCATTATCCCCGAAGAACGAAGAATATTGACTTGAATAAGGCTTGGAATGCCTATCAAAAGTTCATTGACCAATGTGCAAAGGATATAGTACAGAAAGTTTGACCAGGCAGAAGGTAGTAAGATATTTGCAACTTCTCCACGAAAAGATCTGTAAGTAAATGTAAAATCAATGGGATATAAAATATTAGCTTTTGAATCAAGCTGATTAAGAGCAAAGCTTTATTGTAATAGATAATAGTATAGGTAATATAATATCTTTATCAACTTTATTTTTTAATTTTACTTTAGAGTGTTTTTTTAAGGTTAAATACTTATTGACAAAACACTCTATTTTGTATTTTTAGCACATGTCTTAATTATTATTAATTTAATTTTTTTTACTATGATTATGCCGTTATGTTTTGTTTTTTCCATTTTTGAATATCCGAAAATATATGCTGTATTTATAATTATTAGCTTTTTTCTCGGTGTATTGTTTGTATATGGAATTAATAAGCTGACTATTTCTGATTATCCGGAATTAAAAATTCACATTAAAAAACTTATTCCGGACATGTTAGTCGTTGGGTTAATGTTTATCTGTTTAGGCGTAATGGTTGCAAATTTGTGGATTATGCATGATTTGTTTGCCTGATTAAGTTGTTAAATTTTCCTTCAAAATCCTTTCGTCCTGTATGATGAAAGGATTTTTGTCTTTCATAAACAAAATATTGACAAAACATTTCGAACGTGTTATAAATATTTTATATGTTTTAGTTTTTTTATAAAGGAATTTGATATGCCGCAAAATAATACGTCTCGCATATATGACAAAGATACATTTAAAATGATTATTGACGCACAGTTGGGTATTACTCCTGACTATGACCCCAAAGACATGTACGGTTCATTTTCGCGAACTATTGAGCAACAAAGTGCCAGCCTTCTTGAAGATTATATCGCCGACGAGATAATCTTAACGCCAGAAGCTGAAAAAATGTTGCCGGATTTTTTTGAGGCTTGTGCTGAATCAAAATATTACAGAATTAAACAATCTCTTGAACCGGCACGTGACCATTACAGAATTATTGCGATTGAACGCCATAAAGCGGAAGTTCTGGCCGAGCATCGCCGTAATGAAAAGAAAAAGTTTTTTGAACAAAAACAGTTTGTTATTTTGGATAAGAAAAAAGAAGCGGCCAAACTTAGTTCCGAAGATTTGCTTGTTATTTTCAGTGCCCTTAATGAGCCACATCCCTATTCTACTAAAAAAATGCACGATAAGCTTCGTAGTTTGGCAATGCTGAAAATTGAAAAGACTTTAAAAGGTGAGATACCTGCCGATGATTATTTTGCTCAATTAACCAGAGAATTCGGTACCTATCAACAAAAGAACAGAGTTGAACAGAAAATAAAAAAAGGTTCTATCAAAACGGATAAAATAGTAGCAATGCCTATCACACAAGTACAGAAAAAAAATAAAAAGCCACACAAACAACAAGATGAGATTGAAATCAGGCAAACACATAATTCCGAGCAAAACCGAAAACAACCAGTTGTTCTTTCTGAAAAAACGAAGATTGCGACATCTGTTTCCTCCAGTAATGACGCTACCATTTCATCTGAAAAGCAGGCTAAAAATCAAGCAACCGAGCCCAGAGTTACTGTACGCATCGATACCCCCTCTACCGACAATAATAATGCCGGACAGCAACAACAACGGAAAAAAGAAAAAACAAAGAAAAAACTTTTTTCTATCTTTACCAAAGCATGGAAATGGACTAAACGTGCCGCAGTTGTGGCAGGATTGGCTCTTGTTGGATATTTTGCAGGCAAAACGATTTCGTCGCTTATGGAAAAGCCAGTCAAAGATGCCAAACAAAATAACACGGAAAATGTTGTGAAACGGCAAGATCCAGCAAAACAACAGATACAAAGACAAACCGATAAGAAAAAAGAAACTGCTGACTTTGCCAAAGAAAGTGAAGCTTTGGAAAAAGCCTATAAAAACAGATTTGATACATCGCTTAAAATTATTTTGGGCGAAAAAGCGCGCGATCAGCTTTACCAACAAATTGACCAGCTAGCGCAGAATGGCAAAATAGAATATCAGGACGGAACGACACGCGAATGGTATGCTCACGCTTTTACAATGTATAATCAGCTTGCGCCGAATTCTGATGAAAACAAAAATATCAAAGCACTGCTTGACGGCAAAGATATTGACAAGACCTATATCAATTCACTGGTAATTAAAGCAGGACGTTCCGGCTCGGGTATCCAGGCAACCGGGACATACAGTGCTTTTGATCATGCCCCGAAAGAATTACAACAACAGCACCTTAAAAACCGAAAGGCGGTCAAACAGGCCGAAACAGCTCTGGCAATGGCCAAAGCTCAACAATCACGCTAAAACGGTTGTTTATCAGGACACATATATCCCCCAGTAAACTGGAGGTTTTATAGAAAAGGCGCCTTGGGTGCCTTTTCCTTACAGCGCCAAACGGAGCTGACCTAAATCCTGTTATTCTTGAAATTCTATATAATGTTTAATTTTATCTTCATCCAGGTCAATGCTACTGACGAAGTATCTCTGTGAACAAAATATATTTTCCTTAAAATATACTTTGCCGAGCCAATTAAACTTGGCTCTTATTTGCGAGGAAGATTAACTTTTCAATTTTGCCATTACCTCTGCTATTGCATATCTTGGGTGAATTGTCATTACAAAATGAACATGGTCTTTATCAAAACCAATCTTCTCTATCTCATATCAGGTGATACTTCTCTGTAGCCTGGGTAATAATTTCTTTATATAATCTATGACGACAGGATTTAGGACACGGCAATGATACTTACACACTCAAACCACATGTAACTTAAACAATAAACACTGTGTTGACCTTCTACGACTTCCATTTTTCTTATAACATCGTCGTCGTGAGCATTCAACCAACATTAAAAAAAGGGGGGATAGTCGGTAAAGCATTAATAAAAATACCTGCCCTTAATAAGTCAGCTTGGGGATAAATTAAGGGCAGGTATTTTTATTATGATGAAGATATAGCTTACCGGATTTTCAATTTCTGAAATTTCATCATCTCTGCCTGCATTTCTTCTTTGCTTAAAGTATTCTTAGCCGATTTCAACGGTTTATACAAATTATCCTGCACATTATATTTAAATCCGGCTTTATCATCACCACGCTGCATGAAAACCTCTTTGTTGTGATAAGGCTGTTCTTCCAAAACTTTTCCGTTTCCTAATGGCATCTTCCAGTTTTCTCCTTGCCGCCATGCTTCAAATTTTCCAACATCGCCTTTGGCTGCCATATCTTTTCCTTTTTCTACATCACTTTTCATATAAGCAAACATCTGTCCTTCTACCGATTTTATTTTTTCGTCAGTAAAATAACCTCCTCCGGCCTCTGCTTTGACGTCTGGCATTCTTTTTTGTGCAACGGACAAAATACTTTGAAACTCGCTCATTGCCTTTTCTTTTTCTTCCGCTGGTAACGCTGCTCCCATGTGTTCCATTCGGATAATATTTATATATGCGGTTTTCATAGCAGCACTGAAACGTTCCGAAGAAAGCTTTTCATAAGGATTTTCAACAGTTGTTTGTTTTTTATTTCTGCCTCTTAACTCATCCAGAGTTTTACGAACTCCGTTCATGCTCCCTTTACCAACACTAAACGCTTTACGGTAGACTACATTGTCTTCCATCACACTTCTATGAACGTTGGATATTTCATCTTTTATACCTTCTTTGACAGTCTTTTTTCCGCTGAAAACATCTGCCTCATTCTGCAACGACCTTGCCATATTTTGACGCCACTTTTTCCATGCGGACTGCTTTTCCTTAGGTTTTACGCCCATATAAGCCTGTGTGCCGTTTATGTTGACGGCTACAGCGGCGGACATATCATAATTTGCACGTATATCCTCATTCTTAACTTCCCTTTTTACTTCATTCTTAATGTTATTTGTAAGAGTTTGCAAAAAAACTTTTCCTGCATCAAAAAGTTTTTGAAACTTCTCTTTATCCTTTTCGGCCATATCTTTACAAACGTCTTTTAAACTACGCTTGCCTGCCGCAACGTCCCCAAGGGCATAAAAAAGTTCTGATAGTTCCATTTTCTTTCTCCTTCTTCTAAAAAGTATATCTACGCTAGTATATCAATAGTGTTGACTAAAGTCAACACTATTTTTTTGTGTTTCCTTTACGATGTCCAATGATGAGGTGTTATTTTTGAAAACACGACTTGAACATATCGGTAACAATATCAGACAACGGCGAAAGCTGCTTAATTTGTCACAGATAGATGTTGCCGTGGATGTCGGCATTGACCGGGCTTATCTATCCGAAATAGAAAACGGAAGGACGAATGTTACCATCAATATTCTCTATGCCATAGCTGATTCTCTTGACATCCCTTTGATTGATTTGCTGGCAGAGCCGACCGGGCAGACGGAAGAATAACGTTTTTACATTTTAACGAGAGTTATGAGCCGACGGTGATGTGTCTGCCTTTTATTTCAAATTTACTTTGCCAATTCTGCCAAAAGTTCTTTACCCAGCGCTGTCTTTATTCCTTTGGCGGCCGAACTGCGAAATTCCCCTAAATCCCTGTCTGGGAATTTTTGTTCATAATCCAATGCCTGTATATACATATCCAGCTTATCCAAGTCGCGTGCCAGACGTGCTTCCGGTGTTTCTCCCGCCTCATATTCCATAAACAATGCAGACAGAGCTGGGAATTTCGCCTCCTGCGCTATTTTATCCATGGCGGCAAGCTCCTTTCTGGCTTTTGTGGTGTAGGCAGCATCAACAGGAGTAATGTCACCAATCTCGCTTTCTGCCAGGTCATGACACAGGCAGAGTTTTATTACTTTGTCAAAATCGTATCCTTTTATATGTCCGGCAGACAAATACAATGCCAGCAAAGCCATCTGCCAACTATGCGCAGCTACCGTTTCAGGTGCAGATATCCCGTGCCTGAGCCAGCCGGTGCGTGGCAAATGCTTTAACTTTTCGGAATAAAACAATAATTTTTTCATACGTTTTCCTTTGGTTCTGTTGCTGGTAGTATATCCATTCTGGTTATTTTATCAACCCCCATTGTTTTTAATTCTGCATTATTTCATTTTAGGGAGACAACTTCTTGTATAAAGCAGTAAATCTGTATGTTTATCATTTATGCATCATAAATTTTTTATATTGTGAATCTTTTTTTCATATTTTTATAATTTCTTAATAGGTTGCTTATTTAAGAAAAAGGTTATTTCATTGATTTCATAAAAAAAGGAAGCTTTTGCTTCCTTTAACATAAGGTCTTTACAAACGGTAAGTAGCCCCATTGCCGTATTCATCATAAAAATACACCAATGCACAGCCGTTGCCAGTTTTTACTTCAACCGAAGTATAACCAACCGTGTAGTTGATGACCTGGCGGCAATACATGTCTAAATACGTGATATTGCTACCTACCTGTATTTTCAGACGGTCGCTATATCTTGTAAAAGATATATTTCCGATGTCCAGGCGCGTCGGTGCGGTTAACGTTCCCCAAACGTAATATCCTAACAGGTTATCAAAAAATCTGTTGTGATATAATCTGTGGCAGACAAACCGATGATGATTGGCTCTGCCTAAATGTATCGGTTGGTGATACCTTACCCTTTCTGCCGAACCTCGGACGGGGCGTTCCACGCGAGCTTTACCCCTATCCCTTTCATCTTTCTGCGCGTAACCTTCAACTGCAGAAAATATCATAACTAACATAGCCATGATTAATACTTTTGCTTTCATAATTATATACAATTAATTGTTTTCTGTTTTTATGTTAGCATAGAATATCGGTAATGTCTAGTATTTTTTGTCAACTTAAGATATTACACAGCAAGCTGCTCCATTTTTCTACGCCAAACTCCAGATTATCAAACTCTGTATCACGAATCTCTATCACGGCATTTTCCAAACCGATGTCTTCCCCGCAAATGACTGCCGCGCCAGTATTATAATGACGCATATCATAAGGAACATTTGCATCCACTTTCAGTGCTGGCTCTTTTTGTAGCTCTCGCAACAGCCTGTCGGCAAGGTTGTTCTCTTTGACATATAAAATTCCGGCATGCCATGGACGATAGGTTCCACCACGCAGTTGTGGTGTAAACGAATGAATGGAAAATATCCGCGGTGTTTTGCCTTGTTCCTGCAACTTTTGTATTTTTGCCATAATCGCCTGATAATATGGACGGTGATAATTTTCTATCCGGTATTGGCGCTCAGCCGGGCTTATATCCCTGTTGCCCGGAATGAAGATTTTATCGCTTTCTTCCACTATAAGCTCTGCTTCTTCCTCGCGGCGGTTGGCGTCAATAAACAAACGGGAAAAACTGGCTAAGATCGCCGTACAACCGAGCTTTTGCGCCAATGTTTCCGTCAGCTTACCGCACCCCTTGTCGCGGGCAATATGCGTGTCCAACATTGATTCCGGAAGCCCTAAACTGCCATATCCAGCGGGAATCACTGCCGAGGCGTGTTCACAGGTTAATATCAGCGAACTGGAACTGTCTGCATTTATTACATCAAAAACTTTATTTTGCTCTTGCATCTCTCATCCTCTTTAAAAACCAACTGTTGTAATATCCAAATTTGCCCGTGGCATTGATGGCGTCGGCCACGTGGCGCGCATAAACATTTTCCTCATATATTGTATGCGAATCAACTTTCTTTTCCGGGCGAAACTGGTCATAAGCCGTTTGATAATAATAACTTAAAGGCGTCAAAACTGTTTTATTGTCTTCAGCTAAATTTTGCATCCAGTTAAATTTATTAGCCAGTGGGCGGTTGATATGTGTTCCAGCGTTAGCTACAGCACTGTTGACAAAATCACGGTTAAACTGCAAAAACGCTGCCACATAACGGCGATTGAAGTTGGCGTTCATATAACGAAACTCAACGGTGTGAGATGGCATGATATTTAAGGTTTTATATTTATGACCAAAACCGACCATTTCGCGCAACTCATTTAAATCATTACACAAATCCACCATGACACACAAAAACGGATAATCCCTTTTGCCGTTTGAACTTAAATTGCGGCTGATATAAGTTGCATACAACAATTTGTTATTCCGCCGTTCGGGAGCAGCAAAATTGCCGACAATGACATCTTCATGCTGCATCATTCGTTTTACCAGGCGTTTATAGGTATTTAAATCAAACCCATCTGCCGAAACATGCTGGTGCAGTGAGCAATGAATATTGGCATATCCTTTGTCAAACGAATCCATAATTTTCAAGCATTCATTTTCGTCAGCTTTTGACTTCATTATTCGTGATGCATATTCTACAGGCGCCATTCCCCTCATCGCAGCCAGACTTTCGTCACGCTCTATCACGCCAGCTGATTGGCTATCATTGTATACTTCTGGTCTTTTATTGGTCGTATAAACTTTTTCCCATCCGTGTTTTTCTTTCAGATAACTGATTAATTTTGCGTAATCGCCATATTCCTCTGGAACATAAAATTCTAATTCAAATCCATTGGGGCGATATTTTCCGAATGTGACAGGAGAACGTTTTTCTATTTGAAAAAAGTCCACAACATCACGGTATTGTCCTGTTTTGTATTCCTGTCCCATGCGGTTGCGCAGGCTGACAAACCGGTTTATCATTTCACGGCGATTGTGATAAGTGTAATGGTTTTGAT
>CAYQDC010000042.1:0-13242 GCA_964416205.1 uncultured Acetobacter sp.
ATATTCAAACAGCGGAATGTTATAAAGAGCAGGTATTAAAAAAACGACTCCGCGCGCCATGCTTAGTTTTAGTGATGTTTCGGGGTTTGTGTTTAGGAATGTTATTTCTATGGAGGCTTCATTCGGTTTGTATAATTCTATAATTTTTTGTAGTTCGGTAAAAATGGTGTGAAGACGTTTAGATAATGTATCTTTTGTAGATGTTGGAATAAAACCGTCTGCCACATATGACAGACGGTTTCCGTTTTTTTCAACTATTCCCCATCCTGTTGAGGAGATACTTGGATCTAGACCAAGGATACGCATTTATTCGGTCTCTTCCAGCTGAGACATGATGTTATTGGATATTTCTGCGTTGTGGTAGACGTGTTGAACATCTTCGTCTTCTTCCAAAGCGTCAATAAATTCTAGAAATTTTTTTGCTGTTTCAATATCTGTAATCGGTGTTTTGACTGTTGGTTTCCAATCTAATCTGGAAGCGGAGGGGGTGCCGAATTTTTTTTCAAGAGCGTCTGTAACGGAAGATAGATCATCTGGAAGAGTTTCTATAGCGTGGATGTCATTTTCGGATGTTACTTCGTTGGCTCCGGCTTCTAGAGCTTCTTCAAACATTTTATCTGAATCGGCGATGGCCTTAGGATATTCGATATATCCGATACGCTCAAAGTTGAAAGATACAGAGCCACTTTCACCCATTGTTCCGCCGCGTTTGCCAAAAATTGAGCGAATATTGCTGGCGGTGCGATTTTTGTTATCTGTCAGCGCTTCAACGATGACGGCAACTTTATTGGGTGAGAATCCCTCGTAACGCATTGTTGTATAATCATCACCACCGGCAACCTGAGTTGCTTTGGCAATGGCACGCTCAATATTGTCTTTAGGCATACTTTCAGCACGTGCTGCTTGGATGGCCAATCTCAAACGTGGGTTTTTATCAGGCTCGGGCAGGCCGCTTTTGGCAGCTACAGTGATCTCACGAGCCAATTTGGCGAATATTCTAGCTTTTTTTGCGTCTTGAGCACCTTTACGGTACATAATGTTTTTAAATTGGGAGTGTCCTGACATTTAGATCTCCATAATAAAGTTAAATTGTTTTTTATTGGTATCTATAAGTTTTTGAAAAAATATGCAAGTCTTTTCAATTTAGTCATCTTCGTTGGCTAATTTACTACTTCTCAGTAAGAAAGTTGGTGTTTTTTTTCCGAAAACCTTATAGCGTTTTGATAAATCCTGAGCTCGTTTATCTAGTAAGGGAGGTTTCAAGTCGGCTTTATATTTCGGGGTGGTTTTTGTAGCAGATGATTTCTTTGAGGGAGTCACAACTTTAGTTTCTGTCGGAGTATCTTGGTTGGTAGGTGGAGTTTCGCTTCCTTTGGATTTATCTACTTTAATTTCTGCCGGTGTTTTTAATATTTTATCCAGTATGTCCTGTATTTCTTTTGAACGTCTGGTTGTGAAAACAATGTTTTGTTTGTCGGAGGGGAGAATTTCTAGAATCTTATTAAGATTTTTTAATTGCCGTTTCTTTTTTATTAAATTGATGTCATCAATAACCAAAATTTGTATATCAGAGAGAGTAATGTTATTTTCTTCCAAATTTTCAAGCAATAAATCAGGCGATCCGATAATGACGTTATCTTCATTTGTATCGTTTTCGGTAGAAGAAATTGCTAAATTGACTTTTTCATGATATTTGTTAAAAAGTGAAAATTTATCTGAAATATTAACAGATTCTTTGCTGTCTGCCGCAATAATCAGGATGTTTTTTCCTTCTTTTTTTGATATGATGTCAATAAGTGGAAAAATATATGAACATGTTTTACCACAAGATGTCGGGGCAATTGTAAAAATATCTTTTCCGGCTAAAATAGACGGGATAATATCTTTTTGTACTGTTGTTGGTTCAGTATATCCCAGATCTTCAATCGCTTGAATGGTTTTATCGTCTAATCCCAAATCTTTAAAATTCATCGCTGTTTCCTGACAGATTATTTTAGCTCTCTGCATAGTATAACTTTATCAGAGAGAGTCAAGTGCTATGTGGGTAAAAGCGATAAAAATATGATATAAGGCGAAAGTGTCTGATAATATTTAAAAGGATAGCTTTTTTAGATTTTTTGTGTTAAAAAGACGGTAGTTTTAATGTTATTCAGAATAGAAAATGGAAGAAACTCTTTTTTCAAGCAAGGTTAAAAGACCTTTAGCAGACAGGTTACGGCCCAAACGGTTGGAGGATGTTGTTGGGCAGGAACAGGTGGTCGGGGATGATTCCCCACTGGGAAGAATGATACGTACCGGACATATATCTTCGTTTATTTTATGGGGACCTCCAGGATGCGGAAAGACAACTATTGCCCGATTGATTGCCGAATATACTAATTTATATTTTGAACAAATTTCGGCAGTGTTTTCCGGGGTGGCTGATTTGAAGCGCGTTTTTCAGTATGCGCAAGATCGAAAAGTAACCCAAGGGAAAGGAACGCTACTTTTTGTAGATGAAATACATCGTTTTAATAAATCTCAACAAGATGGTTTTTTGCCATATGTTGAAGATGG
The DNA here is from genome assembly GCA_964416205.1 of uncultured Acetobacter sp. Classification (GTDB taxonomy): domain Bacteria; phylum Pseudomonadota; class Alphaproteobacteria; order RF32; family CAG-239; genus CAG-267. Next base: position 2,557 of record CAYQDC010000042.1, read on the forward strand.
TACGGTTATTTTGGTGGGTGCGACAACAGAAAATCCGTCATTTGAGTTGAATGCGGCGTTGCTTTCCCGTTGTCAGGTTTTTGTTTTGAATCGTCTGACAGCGGAAAATTTTGAAGTTTTATTGCAAAGAGCTGAAAAAGAAGAAGGAAAAAAACTTCCGGTTGATATGGAAGCACGTGAATGTATGAAAAGCGTTGCGGATGGAGATGGAAGATATATATTAAATTTAGCGGAAAGTGTATGGGATTATGCTAAACTCGGGGAGATTTTTGATAAAAACAAGCTTATGAAAATTATTCGTTCACGAGTTCCTGTATATGATAAAGGACGTGACGGACATTATAATTTGATATCTGCTGTTCATAAGTCTTTACGCGGTTCTGATGTGGATGCGGCGCTTTATTGGGTGGCGCGGATGATTGTTTCAGGAGAGGATCCCAGGTATATTTTGCGACGTTTAATGCGGTTTGCTATAGAAGATGTTTCTTTGGCGGATCCGAATGCAGTTATACAGGCATTGGCTTGTTCGGAAGTTTATGAGCGTCTTGGTTCGCCGGAAGGAGATTTGGCTGTTATGCAATTGACGGCCTATCTGGCAACAGCACCTAAGTCTGCAGCTGTGTATAAGGCTATGCATAGTGCTTTTGATGAGGCAAAAAAAACAGGATCCCTGATGCCGCCAAAACATATTTTAAATGCACCAACAAAATTGATGAGAGAATTAGGTTATCACGACGGATATATTTATGATCAGGATTTGGAAGATGGTTTTTCTGGGCAAAATTATTTTCCGGAAGAAATGGGACGGCGTCGTTTTTATTATCCGGTGGATAGGGGATTTGAACGTGAAATAAGAAAAAGAATAGATTATTTTGATAAGTTACGGCAGGAAAAGCAAAAGGTCATGCGTAAAAAGGAAAGTATAAAATGAGCGGAGTTAAAATTGTTCAAATAAAATCTGAAGATGACGGAATCAGATTAAACCGCTGGTTTTTGAAATATTATCCTGGACTGGGATTAGGAAGGTTGCAAAAGCTTTTGCGGACAAAGCAGATAAAGGTTGATGGGAAGAGAGTTGAAGCATCTACACGTTTATGTGTTGGACAGGAAATGAGGATTCCTCCTTTGGATAATGAAAAGAGTATACCTGGTGGTAATCATATTTCAGCGAGTGATGCGCAGTATATTGAACGTATGGTTATTTATAAAGATGAAAAAATCATTGTGTTGAACAAACCATCTGGGTTGGCAGTGCAAGGTGGCACTCATATTATTCGCCATGTAGACGGACTGTTGGATGCTCTTCAATTTGAAATGCCGGAAAAACCGAAACTTGTTCATCGAATTGATAAGGATACCAGTGGTATTTTAGTATTGGCAAGAAGTAGAAAAATGGCGGATATATTGACAAAGGCTTTTAGAGAGCATACTTTGGAAAAAGAATATCTTGCTTTGACTAGAGGTGTACCGGCGAATTCAAATGGGGAGATTAAAATGCCTTTGGAGAAAGTCGGAGAACGATTTTGTGTTTCTGAGCAAGGAAAAAGTGCGGTTACGCAATATGCCGTTATAGATACTGTCGGTAACCGATATGCTTTGGTATCAGCTTTTCCTCTAACGGGACGCACGCATCAGATACGTGTTCATTTGGAATATATCGGAGCGCCGATTGCAGGGGATGACAGATATTTCGGTAGAGAACGGGATAAAAGCAAAATATTTGCAAATAAATTGTATTTACATGCATATAAGATGGATTTGTCTTTTGTATACGGTAAAAAAATGGTTGTGAAAGCTGAATTGCCGGATTATTTTAAAGGAAGTTTAGAAGGCTTGGGATTAAATTTCAAGGAGTAACTCTAATGAAAAAAATTTTTAAAATTTTCTTTTTTTCAGTTATTTTTTTGTTTTTGTTGGTGATTGCAGCTGTTTATGTTTTGCTGACACAGATAGACTTTAATAAATATAAGGAAGATATTGTTAAAATTACGTATGAACAGACCGGACGAAAGTTGACATTAGGTGACATACAGGTTAAATTTTCCTTTAATCCGTTGATTGAAGTTAAGAATGTAACATTTGCCAATGCTGAATGGGCTCATAATCCCGTTATGATTTCTGCCCATTCAGTAGAGCTCGGATTTGCCCTATTGCCTTTGTTGCATAAGAATATTGTTATAGATAAATTTGTTTTAAATAATGCAGAAATTAATTTAGAAGAAAATACGAACGGGCAAAAAAATTGGTTTTTTTCAAAAACTGGTTTAAATGAGGTTCAGCATGTGAGTTTACCGGTACGGAGTTTTCAACTGATAAAAGAAGTAAATGCTACTGAGAATATGGATTCTGAAGGAAATCTGGTGGGTACTAAAAATTCTGATTTATTATCGTCATTGGTAGTGCATAATGTTGTGTTGAATAATGTAGCGCTAAACTATGTGGATGGAAACAGCAATAAACAGAATTATACTGTTACTTTTTTGAAACTTAATACCAATTCTGAAAAAAATATGGCTTTTCAATTTGATGTTAATAATGGGCAATATTCTGGTTTGGGTAATTTGGGTAGCTTTGATAAAATTCAAAGTGCAGATGGTTATCCCGTATCAGGAGTTTTCAGCGTTTCTGGGATAAAAATGACCGCCGATGTTTTGCTTTTTGATATTATGAATGATTTGAGTTTTTCTGGTATCGTTCAGGTAAAGCATTTTTTAGGTGTTAACAGCGGTTATAACGAATCGGTTGATTTGACATTAAACGGAGATTTGAAAAATATTATAGTAAATATTAATAATTTCAGTATTGCGGATAATGTTATTATTGGGCAAATTCAGGCAGATCTGTCGAATCAGAGGCCTTATATACAGGCATTGTTTAGATCAGATAAGGTTGATATTGCTTCTTTTGCAACTAAGAAACAGGCTTTTCTACCGTTTTCGTTGATAAGAGAAGCACAGGCAACGACGTTGGTTCCGGACATAGTAATTCCTTATTCTGTTTTTTATAGTATCAATGCAAATATTGATGTTGAAATAGGACGCTTGCAGCAAAGAAGTGTTACGGTAGGGGAGAATTTGAAATTCAATTTTGGCTTGGATAACGGAGAAGTTTTGTTAACAGTTAAACAGGGAAAAATTGTTGGTGGGGATTTGGTAGGTAGTATTGCAGCAAATGTTAGTGCAAAAGAAGCTAAAATAAATGCCAATATTAAAAAATTAAGTGTTCCTCAATTGTTGCATATTCTGAATATTGAAAATACATCGTTACGTTTTTTGAGTGGTGGTGAGGCGGATTTTTATATTGATGTTCGAGGTGCAGGGGATACGTTACAGGGGATAACAGAGGAGCTTGATGGACGTGTTGTGGTGATTGTTGATGAATCTCAGGTTCATTTTGGTAATATAGGCCTTATGAAAGGGAATGTTGTAAGTCAGTTGATGGATATGTTAAAAGTTGTGAAAGATAATGATGATTTGGATTTGCGTTGTGCAGTTGTGCGGGCTGATATTAAAAACGGTAAGGCCAGTTTTCCAAACGGTTTGGTTGTAAATGCCGATAAATTTACTATCGTGGCGGACGGATATGTTGATTTAAATAATGATGCACTTAGTTTTAGTATTAAACCGTTTGCAGGAAAATTAACGGATACTAATATTGCTAAGGCTTTGGCTTCGCTGATTAAATTGAATGGAACGATTCAGAATCCCAAAATTGGAGTGGATAGCGCTAATGCAATTCGTACTATTGTTGGCGTTACAACTGCAGGGCCGATATATCTTGGTACTCAGATGTTGTTGGAAAATGATGGATCACCTTGTTATACTGCGTTGCAGGAAACAGGTTATGAAACCCGATTTCCCAAACCTAATAATGTTGTTATTCAAACAGGTGATGATGTAGGACAGATAATTAATGACAGTGTAGGTGTTGTGAAAGATACAACAAAAAATATTTTTGATATGTTGTCTGGAAGTATTTTGAAATTAAGTAAAGAATAAAATGAGCGATAAACAAAATATTTTGGAAATTGTACAACAGGTTGCAATGAAAAAGTCGGGATTAGTTTCTGTTTTGGCTTCTTTTGTGGCAACGGATACTGTTTTGTATTTGCGGCAATTATCTGACGAAAATATTAAAAAGAAAGCTGAGAGGGCGGTTGTTCAGGTAAATGATATTATGCATACGCGGTATGTTACAGTTTGTTCGTTGGATGTTATTGGAAAGAATCAGGCTCAGCGAGAAAAAACAGAGATCTATTTGCAAGGGCTTAAAGATAAAATATTTGCGATTTTGTATTTGATGGCGACAGAGTTGCGTTCTGTTATAATCGGGGTTTTGTTTGTTAATAAAAAAATTACAATACAGGATGCTTTTCAACTGGCATTTGCTGAGGAATTGGAACAGCAGCGGTACTGGGGAGCAGATAGTTTTACGAAACAGCGCCAAAAGGATATTATGGATAAGTTGATGAAATTGGAAGAGATAGTTTTATGCGAGAAGTTTATTTAAAAATTGAAGGAAGAGTTCAGGGAATTGGCTATCGACGATGGGCTATTTCTAAGGCTTTGGAGATAGGTGGAATTTCTGGTTGGGTTAGAAATGAAGATGATGGAAGCGTAGAAATATTGATGAATGGGGAAGATGAGAATATTGACGAAATGATAAGATGTTGTTATCAAGGTCCAATGTTTGCTAGAGTGGATAAAATTTCTTTTTTGCCAGGAGTTCGTAATTATTTTTTGCCGCCGATAGAATTGGGAAAATTTTTTCGTATATAAAAGTATATCCTAAATATTACAGAATGGTTTAATTGTTTTGGTGGTGATAGCTCATATTTTTATGCTGTCTGATTGATAATGGAAGTATAAATGCATGTTTATAAAACAGTGGACACTGTAAAGAAGTCCGTTATATTCATCTCATTATAAGTTAAAAATGTGTTCCTTTTGATATTTCATATTTATTTCAATCGAAATAATGTTTTACTTTTTTGAAAAAATAATTATATTCATGAGAATTACTGTTGTTTGTATGGGAAATGTTCGATATATATCGATATATAAAAAATATGCTCTCAATTTATTATGAAGAAGCTTTACAAAGTCAAGATAATAGTAAATATTTTCTTATGGTGGAGTATTTGAAGCAGGCTTTAACTTTTGCTCAGACTGTTGATGAAAGAAAGCGAGTAATGCTTATGTTAAAAATGTGTATTATTATTTGAATGAGTAGTAGGCTTATGTCAAAGTGGATGAAATTACTGAAAAGAAGGACTAGTTTGCTGTATATATGTTGTTAGCGCAAAATGTCGATGTTTTACAGTTGGAAGTGCTATTTTTGGAAAAGGTTTTGGATGGTGTTATAGAATAAAATGTTTATGAAAAATCGGAATACACTTAATGTTTGAGTCAGTTGGAGGTAATTTATGATCTACATGGAGAGACAGGTAAAGTATTTCGTATCAAAACTATGAGAAAATATATTAGAATCTTTTGAACTGAACAAGGGGGAATTATGGCAATATATAAAACTGATTTGTTAATTTTAGGATCTGGTCCGGCAGGATATACGGCAGGTATATATGCGGCACGTGCCGGACTTAATACAATAATTGTTTCGGGAAATCAGGAGGGTGGTCAGTTGACAATGACATCCAGTATTGAAAATTTCCCTGGATTTGAAGAAATAAGCGGTTTTGAACTGATGGATAAGATGAAGCAGCAGGCCTTAAAATTAAATGTTCAATTAGTTAATGACAGTATTGTGGAAATTGATTTTGTTCGTCGTCCATTTAAGTGTAGTTCTGAAAATGGGCATCTTTATCAGGCAAGAGCTGTTATTGTTGCGACGGGATCTTCTGCCAAATGGCTTAATTTGTCTTCAGAAAAAAAATATATTGGATATGGCGTATCAGCTTGTGCGACGTGTGACGGATTTTTTTACAGAGGGAAGACCGTTGCGGTTATTGGCGGTGGTAATTCGGCCGTTTCAGAAGCTTTGTATTTAGCTACACTGGCCAATAAGGTTATCTTAATACACAGAAGAAATCAGTTGCGGGCGGATAAGATTTTGCAAGATAAAGTTTTTAATAATAAAAAGATTATACCGGAATGGGATTGTGTTGTTGAGGAAATTTTGGGGGAAGATAATCCGTGCAAAGTTACAGGTATTAGAATCAGAAATGTAATTAATGATGAGGTAAAAATATTGGAAGTTGATGGTGTTTTTGTTGCTGTTGGACATCGGCCTAATACAGATATTTTTAAAGGGAAGCTTATTTTGGATAGCAAAGGTTATATTGTTACACATGAAAATAGTTCTGCGACTGATATTGAAGGGGTGTTTGCAGCTGGAGATGTTAAAGATCCGAAATATAAGCAAGCGATTATTTCTGCTGGAAGTGGAGCCATGGCAGCAATGGATGCTATAGAATATTTAGATGTTGAATAGGTTGGAAGTTTCATTTTCTATGCTGTACAGGTAATTCAAGTGTGGAAATTAAGAGGAGTTTAGATAGGCGGTTATATGGAGAGTGGTAGTTTTTTTTGTAAAAATAATTAAGGATTCTTCAAAAGTTTCCAGTATGGATATGTCAGTCATTATCTGGATTAAGTTTGTGTTGAGTTATAGGGTATGATATGGGCATTAACAAATAACATCTAAAGATAATGTCTTTTTTGTTTTGCTATGGTGAAAATTTAGGCAAATGATAAAAAGCGAGCACTTTATACGTTGAATAAAAAGTTTAATAAATCTCCGTCTTTTACAATATAATCTTTTCCTTCAGAGCGTATTTTTCCGGCTTCACGACATCCTTGTTCCCCTTTATATTTAATAAAGTCGTTGTAAGAGATGGTTTCAGCCCGGATGAAACCTCGTTCAAAATCTGAATGAATAATACCGGCGCATTGTGGCGCTTTTGAACCTTTCAGGAATGTCCAAGCATGGACTTCTTTGGGGCCGGCTGTAAAATATGTTTCAAGTCCAAGTAAATCATAGCCGGCTTTTATAATTTTGGAAAGTCCTGTTTCTTTAGATCCAAGAGCGGAAAGAAATTCTTTTTTATCTTCTTCATTTTCCAGTTGAGCTACTTCAGATTCAATAGCTGCCGAAATGATAACAGCTTTGGCATTTTCTTGTTCGGCTTTGGCAAAAATTTTTTTGGAAAAATTATTGCCTATTGCTGCGCTATTTTCATCTACATTACAAACATAGAGTACAGGTTTTGCTGTTAATAATTGAAGCATTTTGTATTGTTTCCAAGCTTCTTTGTCCTCAAAAGAAGGTGCAACAGTGCGAGCAGGCTTTCCTTCTTGTAATGCTTTGATAATTGGTTCCATAACGCGAACACGGACGGCGGCTTCTTTATCACCACCGGTTTGAGCGCGCTTTTGGGCTTGTTCAAAACGTTTTTCAAGAGATTCCAAATCGGCAATCATTAATTCTGTTTCGACGATTTCGACGTCACGAATCGGGTCAACGGATCCTTCTACATGAGTAATATTATCATCTTCGAAACAGCGTAAAACGTGAATAATTGCATCTGTTTCACGTATATTTGCTAAGAATTGATTGCCCAGCCCCTCTCCTTTGGAGGCGCCTTTGACTAATCCAGCAATATCAACAAATTCAAGCTGAGTTGGGATAATATTTTTTGAATGGACGATGTCGGCTAGTTCTTGCAGGCGTTTGTCCGGTACGGCGACTCGTCCGGTATTTGGTTCAATGGTGCAAAACGGAAAATTTGCTGCCTGAGCGGCGATGGTTTGTGTCAAGGCGTTAAAAAGAGTTGATTTTCCGACATTTGGGAGACCGATAATACCACAATTAAATCCCATTTTATAGCTCCTAAACTGTATTGATTATTCTTATGCGGGTTATACTAAAGACAGATAGATTTTGCAATAAAAAAAGTGTTATTTTTGCGGTGCTTTTTATATTGTTATTTGCTGTTATGCATGCCGACCAGATTAGAATAATGTGCAACACCTTTGTTAATAAATTCGTTTATTGTTGAGGCTATGAAATTCAGACGTTCTTGTAAAACTTCCATTTCGGTTTTAGTAAAACGTGATAGAACAAAGTTGACGGTGTTGATATGATGTTCTTGCGGTGAACCGACCCCTATGCGGATACGATTATAATTTGAGCCGATTTGCGTGTCTATGTTTTTTAGTCCGTTATGACCGCCAGCAGAGCCACCTATTTTTGCTTTTAGTTTGCCTAATGCCAAGTCTTTGTCATCATGTATAACAATAATTTTTTCTGGTGGTATTTTATAAAAAGATGCTGTTTTGATAACGGAATTGCCGGATAAGTTCATGAAGGTCATGGGTTTTAGCAGTAATATTTTTGTATCGTCAATATTTCCTTCTGACAGCAGGCCATCAAACTTGGATTTGAATGGAGAAAAATTATAGCGGTCATGTATTTCATCGACCGCCATAAAACCTATATTATGGCGGGTTTCAGCATATTCTTTTCCGGGATTGCCTAAACCAACCAATAAAAACATATTGTATTCCTTAAATTATTTACGTATGAAGTCAACGTGAATAGGCATATCAGATACAGTATCAAACTGCACATCTTTGCAGATGACTTTTTCTGATTTGCCGTTTAAGGAAATGGTAATTACAGATTTATAAAAATCGCGAAGGTCAAGGGCTTTTTCCAATTCAACCGGATGCAGACTGATGTTTACGGCATTTTTTTTGCCACCGTAAATTACTGCAGGGACACGGCCTTCTCTACGACATGCACGAGCTGCCCCCTTACCTGCTTTTTCACGCAAATTTGCATTAAATGTAATTTCTGACATATTTTTATCCTTGTATTAGAGTAAAACAAACCTTGCGACCTCCAGGGGTGTCGCTTGGTACTATCTTTATAGTCTTTTTGTTTTTTAAAATCAAGTTTTTTTGAGAGCGATAATTTGTAAATTTAAGAAACGGTATAAAAAAAGAGGGGTAGTCCCCTCTTTTTTAATTTTCTAACCTGTTCTTAGATGAAGTTGAACGTATGTAATTTCTTTTATCTCTTAGGAACATTAAGACTCCGATAGGGATGGTTAATGTATAAAGGGCTGTCAGTATGCCTAATGTTAGCCAAGGTTGTGTGAATAAGAAATTAGCAATCAGGGCGATAATTATTAATAATGGTATGGTCATGGAAGCTCTGATATGGGTTTTTTTTAGAGAGATTGTAGGTATCCGGCTGGTTTCTAGATAAGATACGAAGCACATCCAAAGTCCGCAGAACAGGTGTGTTTTTAAATATAATTCGGCGTTTTCGAAGCCAAAACAAATAAGAATAGGCATGGTAATCATGGCGGCAGCAGCCGGAGCCGGAACACCAGTGAAATAATGTGACCAATACGGAGGGATGGTTTTATCTTCAAGCATGGTGTTAAATCGAGCCAAGCGCATGGCCATTCCCATAGCGTATAACAGGCAGAAAAACCAGCCGATTTTTGGCAGATCAAATAAACACCATTGGTATATTAATATGGTCGGAGCAATGCCGAAACTAACAAAATCGCTTAAAGAATCCAGCTCGGCGCCGAATTTTGAAGAGGCTTTGAGCATACGAGCCAGTCTACCATCCAATCCGTCAAACAGAGCTGCAAGGAAAATGAATATGACAGCTTTAGACCAACTTTCCAAGATTGAGTATCTAATGGAGGTTATACCGGAACACAAGGCTAACATGGTGACAATGTTAGGGACAAGTTTACGGAAAGGAACATCCGTAATCTTGTTTTGGGAAAATTTTAATTTCCGTTTAATAGGTTTCATTTGTATACCTTTCAAAAAACTGTGTCGAAACGCTGTTTCTGCCACACAGATGTATTAAAATAGGATATGCGCTGTATATCCAGAACAAAAAAAGTGTAGTCGTAAAAAAAAAAAAGACAAGTTTTATGTTGCATTTATATTTTTTTATTTGTATATAGATTTTTGATGATAATTTGCGCTTGTGGCGGAATAGGTAGACGCTGCAGACTTAAAATCTGTTGGGAGCAATCCCGTGCCGGTTCGATTCCGGCCTAGCGCACCATTTGTTTTTGATTGTAAATCAAAAGGTTAGGTTGAGAACTATGCTGTGAAGTTAGGTTCTTTGTTTTTTTAGTTTTTAAACGAATTTGAAAAAATATGAACCGGCTCCGGAATTTTCCATTACATATTTTAAGATTATGGTGTTAAAAATCCTTTCAATATAAGTGTGAATTTGCTTCAAAACATCCTTGCTACCATGTTTAATAAAATATGTTGCGTAAGGAAAAGAACTGAAAGTTAAATAATCTTCATATATTTTATCCATGTTTTTTTTAAATGAGATACAGAATGTACCTGATTTTCAAAAATTTGTAAGAAGTTTATTTTGAAAAGGCTACATTGATTTGTATTTAACTGGTTCTAACTCAAAATTACAATCTGAACAATGGGCAACTTCTTTAGCTGGAAGATATGTTAAAATAAAGGCTCAATTATGATTAACGTATGATAACATAAATCCTTTTATACTATTAAAAAAGCAGAATTGAGATATAAATTCTTACCAAATAAATTTAGCAAGGATTTTTAATGATTGGCTCTGTTAAACAATTTTATTGAACTAATCTCTCGATAAATCATACGCTAATCATAATTGAGCCTAATTTTATTAATGCTTAAGAAAAACTAC
>CAYQDC010000043.1:0-12517 GCA_964416205.1 uncultured Acetobacter sp.
ATTAGGGTTACACCCGTTAAAGAAGAACCACCGGCTAAGCCGGTGGGTTTCTTTTGCTAAATATTTAATTTAAATGTCTTTCTTATAATAATTAAATATAGAATTTCTAAAAATAAAGTTTGAAAAATAAGTTTTAATAAGCTAGCTTTAGATTTATGAAAAAATTAGATATTTATATAATGAAGCAAATCGTGACGGGATTTCTGCTGGTGACGTTGTCGTTGATGGCGATGTTGTGGCTAACCCAGTCGCTTCGGTTTGTGGAAATGGTTACCGATAAGGGACTGCCGGTCTATTTGTTTGTGGAAATGACGTCGCTTTTAATGCCACGCGTATTTTCTGTATTGTCACCGATTGCTCTGTTTGTTGCAGTGATGTTTGTGTATAACCGTCTAATTGTAGACAGTGAATTGGTGGTAATGAAAGCTGTTGGCATTAGTTCGGTGGTGATTGCCAGGGCTGCGATTATGGTAGGGGTGGCACTGGTATTGTTTAATGTGTTTGTGCTTAATATTGGTATACCAGCAGCGGAAGAGAAGTTTCGTGACTTGGAATATGAAGTTAAAAACAGCTTTTCTAAAATGATGTTGCGCGAAGGAGCTTTTACGTCTTTTAAAAATAATATGACAATTTTTATTGATAAATTTGATGATGATGGGATGGCTATGGGTATTTTGGTCAGTGATGGCAAAAATCCCCAACAAAAAGTGATAACGGTAGCGGAACGGGGGATGCTTGAGTATACGGTAGAAGGACCGAAAATTTTGCTGAAAAATGGTACCAGGCAGGTTATGGATAAGAAAAGCGGTCAGTTTTCTTCTATGATGTTTAGCGATTATGTTGTTGATTTCGGTGATGTATCGGTGGCGCGCAAAAAAGATAAAGGTGTGCGCGAACACAGTATTTTCGAGTTGTTTGATGAAGCAGATAAACCGGAAGTTTCCGAAAGAGAAGCTTTGTTTTTTAGAGCCGAGGCGCACCGTCGTATTTTGGCGCCGTGGTTTAATCTTGTTTTTGCGTTACTGGCCTGTACAGGGTTGCTGATTGCTAATTTTAATCGTCGCGGGCAAGGTAAAGTGATTATGATTTCTATTTTGGCGATGGTGATGGTGCAGGTAATTGATATGACATTTGCTAATTTTGCACGGAAATACAGTTGGATGATTTTTTTAATGTATGTAAATTGTTTTTTGCCGTTATTGGCTGTTGGATGGTTGCTTTGGAAAACACCGGTGTTTCGCAAAAAACGTGCGAAGGAGGGTAATGATGAGGCTTAGTCCATGGATGGTAACGGCATTTTTGGTGGTTGTGGTATTGCCGGTGTTAGCTGCAAATGAGCCTTATGCAGGTGCCATTGTGCGCAAAGATCCAGTAGCGACGCCAAAGACTTCTTTTGAGCCAGGTAATATGACGGATATTTTACCTTCTTTGAACGAGAAACCAAAAGAAAAAGAGCAGGAGATTTATTTTACTGCTAATGAAATGGAAACCGATGAGGTTAATAGTATTATTATGGCGCGTGGCAATGTGGTTGTTATCCGCGGAAGTATGGAACTTGTTTGCGATGAGTTATGGTATGATCAGAAAAGAGATATTGTTGTGGCGGAGGGTAATGCTGTATTGACCGAAGCTGATGGCAGTGTTCTTTATACGGATAAAATTACGTTATCAGAAAAAATGAAACGTGCCGATGTTAACAAAGTTAAGGTTATTATGCGAGATGGTTCGCGAGTATGGGCTGATACCTTTGTAAAAAAAACGAATGATAACAAGCAAATGCGTCGAGCTTCATATACGGCGTGTAATTGGTGTGAAGGCAAATCTCCTTTGTGGCAGATTGATGCGCGTAAAGTTAATTATGATGCAAAAGGGCTGAATATCAACTATAATGATGCTGTGTTGCGTATTAAAGACATACCGGTTTTGTATACGCCATTTTTAAGCCATCCCGCACCGGAAGTTAAAAGGCGTTCGGGGGTGTTGATGACGTCTATCGGCAGTAATTCTTATATGGGACAATATCTTCAACCGACTTATTTCTGGAATGTTTCGGATCATACTGATTTGATTTTATCGCCTTATTTTACGGTGGACAGAGGTATTGTTTTTGGGGGGCAATACCGGCAGTATTTTTATAACGGTGAGATCAAGGCCGAAGGAACTTATTTGGAAGATAATGGCAAAGATTATAATGATATTGACTATAAGACGTTTAACCGACCGAAACGTCGTGGTAATTTGTTTTTAAATGCCCGCTATGAGCTTAATGACTATTGGGTGGCTAATCTTGACTGGAATTATGTTTCGGATGTGTTTTATTTAAAGGATATGAATTTGCCGTTTCGCGATGAGCCTTGGTTGACGTCAAAGTTGTCATTTGAACGCTTTGAAGGGCGAGATTATGCCACGATTGAGGGTTACTATTACAAGTTGACGAGCTACAGTTTGAAAGCAACCAATAGCACTGAATATGAAAGCAGAATGCGCAGTTTGCCTACTGTTGTGCCGTATATGGAATATGAACATATTAGTGATGCCAATGATTATGGGGCATATTTTAAAACCAATATCAGTACGGCTTCAGTTTATCGTGACAGTGATGAGGAAACACAACGGTTGACAATGATTAATTCATGGGAATTGCCGTATACAAGTGATTATGGGGAGCAATATAAGTTTGTGGCATCGTTAAAGTCTGATTTGTACTATGTTAATGATTATGTGTATCAAGGTAACAGAGAGTATGACGGTACAATTGGGCGTGTCTTTCCGCAGTTAGGTGTTGAATGGCGGTTGCCATTTGTTCGGGCGACGAAAACTTCAAGACAGATTTTGGAACCGGTTATTGTTGCCGTATTGGCGCCAGATGCCGATAATGATATTCAAAAAATTCCTAATGCCGATAGTGCTGATGTGGAGTTTGATGATACGAATATTTTGAGTTTGGATCGCTATGCCGGGTATGACAGGAATGATGATGGTAGTCGTATCAGTTATGGTTTGAGCTGGAGTTCTTATGGCAATGTTTTGGGGAAGACGTCGGCTTTTATTGCTCAAAGCTATCAATTTACGGATAATAGTTCATTTATGCGTGCGGTGAACAACGATGATGAAGATAAACGTTTTTCCGATTATGTTGGTCGGATTTATGCAAGCCCGAATAAATATTTGGATTTAAATTATCGTTACCGTTTGGATAAAGATAATTTGGCGTTGGCGTATAGCGAATTGGGTGCTAAAGTTGGTACTGATATATTTAATGTTTATACATCGTATATATATATGCAGCCGAATCAAAACTCATATTATACGGCTCAGGAACGAAAAGAATTGTATATTTCTTTGCGTTCCAAGCTGACCAAAGACTGGTCTATTATGGTGTATGACCGGATTGATCTGACGGATAATGGAGGGTCATTGGAGCATGGCGCACAGCTCATGTATGAAGATGAGTGTTTGAAACTTGCTTTTGAAGCGAAAAAATATAATTATGATGATCCAACGCTTGATGATGATTATGAATTTGGAGTGACGTTCTTCTTTAAAACGTTGGGTGGTATGGGATCTATTTAGATGTCGCTTGCGGTGAAAAAGTGTGGTTGGCGTTTCGTAAAAAATGCTACTAGGTGAAAAATATGGAGGATTGTGATGAGTACAGGGAAGAAAACGGCAATACTGTCAATGATGTTTGTGATGCAGGCGATAACGAGTATTGCCGTAGATTTGGATTTATCTGGGCTGGATAAGGTTGTACGCAGTTCTGGTTCAAATTCCATAATGTTTCAAAGGGGAAAGCCAATAGCAGAGAAAGAGGTCGCACAGGCAAGTGTAACGGAAGAAGCCAAGGAGAATTCTCAAAAAGAACGAGAGGAACAGAAGAAAAAAGCTACTGTGTTTCAGCCATATAACCTTTTTGGAAGTGGGTGGAAAATTGCGGCGATTATCAATGGTGAGATGATTTCTAATAAAGATTTGCAAGAGCGTGCCAATTTGTTTGCCTTAACGACCGGTTTGAATATTAATACTAAAAATAAAAAAATGGTGGCTGATAAGGTTTTGCAAAATACGGTTGATGAGAAAATAAAGCTGCAGGAAGCAGGTAAATATGATGTTAAAGTCTCTGAGAAGGAAATTCTCGAAGCTTATCGTAATTTTGAGAAAGCAAACGGTGTTCCAGAGGGAAAGTTTGCTAACGTTTTGAAAGAATATCATGTCAGCAGAGATGTGTTTATGGCACAAATTAGGGCTAATTTGTTATGGAACAAGCTTGTGGCTAACCGGATGGGGCGTAATGTTGCTGTTTCTGAGAGGGAGGTACAAGATGAATATGCCCGGATACAAAAAGATTTAAATACTTCTAAATATATGGTTTCCGAAATTGTTATTCCAAGAAAAGAAGGTATGCATATCGATGAATTGGTGGATATTTTGCAGCAAGATCCGCGGTTTGAATTATACGCGGCACAGTTTTCACAAAGTGCCAGTGCACCTTCAGGCGGTAAACTTGGCTGGGTGGCGCCTGGGCAATTGCCAGAGCTGCTAGATAAAGTCGTTCGCCGTTTGAAAGAGGGGCAAGTATCTAGTGCAATTCCTTATCAAGCTGATTTTTATATTTTCAGAATGGATAAGATTTATGATCCGAAACGTGATAAACAGGAAATGCCTAGCAAAGATGAAGTGAGGACGTTTATTGAAAATCGAAAGATCGAAGAAATGGCAAATAAATATATTCGTGATTTGCGTAATCGGGCGGTAGTGGAGAAAAAATTCCAGATTTAAACGGAAAAGCGAGTAGTTGAACCGCATATTTTAACATTTAGCGGCGATGTAGTAATATGACGATAGAAAATAAAAAAGAAACAGTTCCGTCAACGCGTGATTTGGTGGAAAAATATGGGCTGATGGCTAAGAAAAAACTTGGGCAGAATTTTTTGCTGGATGGAAATATTACCGATAAAATTGTGCGTTTGTCGCTAGCTACACAAGGAAGAAGCGACTGGAACGGCGAAACGGTGGTAGAGGTTGGACCGGGACCGGGTGGTTTGACGCAAGCGATATTAAGGAAGAATCCGAAGCAGTTGTTGGCGGTTGAAATGGATGAGAGGTGTTTGGATATTTTGCAGGAAATTCGGGGTTATTATCCTCAGCTTGAAGTTGTTAACGGTGATGCGTTGCAGTTTGACTGGCAGGGTATGGCCGATAAAGATGGATGTTTTCATATTGTCAGCAATCTGCCGTATCATATTTCGGTGATTTTGCTGATGGAATGGCTGAAACGAATTGCATATTTTAAAAGTTTGACGCTGATGTTTCAAAAAGAAGTGGCGGACAGAATAACAGCTGAGACAGGGAGTAAAAGTTATGGGCGGATTTCAGTTGTTTCGCAGCTGCAATGCGAGATTGTACGATTGTTTGATTTGCCACCGACTTGTTTTGTGCCGGCGCCGAAAATATGGTCGTCGGTGTTATTGTTTCGGTCGCGTTTAAAACCGGTTGAGCCTGCATTGTTGGAAAAAGTGGAAAAGCTGACGGAAAAGGCGTTCGGGCAACGCCGTAAAATGATACGCCAAAGTTTAAAAGGGGTTCCGAATCTGGAAAGTAAGGTGGCTGGACTCGGTATTGAACTAACGCAACGGGCGGAAGATTTGACACCACAGCAATATTTGGCGCTGGCTGAGTTGGTATAAAACAAGTATGTGTAAATTATTTTGAATGGTATTAAAGCAAAGGCGGTCAGATAAGGCTTATTTATTCTTTGAAATGATCCCAGTTTTCTGCAGATGAAAAGATGGCTTGGATATTGGGGATTGTACCTTATTTGCCGTATATGTCATGGTGGCGGGGTAGTCGGTTTTGATGGTTTTAACAGTGTGTATATAAAGAAAACCCGTCGTTTTGTTGTGTCGGGTTTTCTTCTGACTTTTGGAGTTATAGTTATACATTTAATGCTTTGCGGTATGTTTCCAGCAGAAATTCCTGTTCGTCACGGTCAGCTTGATTCATTTTTCTCAGTTTGATAATGGTTTTCATGATTTTAACATCAAATCCGACTCCTTTGGCTTCGGCATAAATATCACGAATGTCCGAGGATATACCTTTCTTTTCTTCTTCCAAGCGTTCAATCCGTTCAATTAAGGAACTTAATCTGGTTCCGTCAATACCGCCTACTTCTGTTTCAGACATATCTTTTACTCCCTACATCATAGTTACGTTTGGTTACGGGGAGGGACTTTAGCAAAGATATTTCTTTTTGGCAAGATATAAAATGAGGTAAATTTTGGGTGATTTATGTAAAATATTTGTGGAGAAAAAAAGAATTATGAGCTATTAAATAATTATGGTATATATGTAAGCATGGGAAAAGTTGGTTTTAATTTTTTGGGAGGAAATATGCCAAACGATACACGCACAAAAATTTTATGTACGCTTGGTCCGGCGTCTAATACGGAAGAAAAAATCAGAGAGCTGATAGATGCTGGTGTTGATGGCGTGCGACTTAATTTTAGCCACGGAACACATGAAGAACATCAAAAAATCTATGAAATCGTGCGTCGTGTGGCCAAAGAAAAAGGTATTCGCATTACGATTGTTGCCGATATGCAGGGGCCTAAACTCAGAATAGGCACTTTTAAAGATGGTAAGGTTTTGCTTAAAAAAGGGCAAAAATTTACGCTGGATATGAAAAAAGAACAAGGTGATGAAACACGTGTTACTTTGCCTCATAAGGAAATTTTTGAAGCCCTTAAAGTTGGAGATAAACTGCTGGTTAATGATGGCAATATTGTTTTGAAAGTTTTGAAGTGCAACAGAGAATCGGTCTTGACCGAAGTTGAAGTCGGTGGTTTTATTTCTGGGCATAAAGGGGTTAATTTGCCGAATTCTTCTTTGAATATTTCTCCGTTGACGCCGAAAGATCTGGATGATTTGGAGTTTGCTTTGGGGCTCGGTGTGGATTGTATCTGTCTTTCATTTGTACAGCGTGCTTCAGATATAAAAGAAGCACGCAAAATTGTCGGCAAACGGGCATGGATTATTTCTAAACTGGAAAAACCACAAGTGTTGGATGATTTGGATAATATTGTTAAATTGTCTGATATGGTTATGGTGGCGCGTGGCGATCTGGGGGTAGAGTGTCCTGTAGTTACGGTTCCGGTTTTACAAAAGAGAATTGTTTCGCGTTGTCGCGTATTTGGCAAGCCGGTTATTGTGGCGACACAAATGTTGGAATCCATGATGAATGCGCCTATGCCGACTCGTGCGGAGGTTTCTGATGTAGCAAATGCCGTTTATGACGGTTGCGACGTTGTTATGCTTTCTGGGGAAACGGCGGCGGGAAATTATCCGGTAGAAACAGTGCAGACCATGCATGGTGTTATCCGTCAGGTGGAAACAGATCCGAAATATCTGGAAAGCGTTCACCATTTTGAACAGGGGACCTGCGGCAAAACCGAAGTACAGGCAATTACACATGCGGCGGGCGAAGTTGTCAAGACAATGGATAAAGTTTCCTGCATTGCCACTTTTTCGGTCAGTGGTACGACGACTCTTGGGATGGCGCAGAAACGTCCAAAATTGCGGATTATTGCGATTACCCCAACGGAAGAAATTGCACATCGCCTAAATTTGGTTTGGGGAGTCAAAACTTTTGTTGATAAGACGGGGTTTGAGAGTTTTGATAATATAGAAACGGTTTCACGCAATGCCGTTGTCTGTGAGTGTTTGGCAAAAAAAGGCGAGTATGTCGTTGTTACCGCCGGCTATCCATTCGGACGAGTAGGCAGTACTAATGTGTTGCATATCGTTAAAGTTTAGGGCGGTTTATGCAGTATGGCAGCTCCTGCATTTGCGAGCAGGAGCTTTTTCTTTGTCACATGTGATTGGGATTCGGACGGATAAGAGGAAATTGTGTAGAAAAACGATGGCAACTGTTTGATTTTAAAAACTTTATACATACGAAATAATCTGAAATAATTCGTGTTGGGACAGAGATTTTAAACACCTTGTTAATTTTTTTGGTGTTAGTATATTTGTACTAATGATAAATTGTTATGGAGAGAAAAAACTATGGCAAAGGAATCTCAGGTTCAAACAAATGAAGAAGCAGAAAAGAAACATGTTGACGAAATTGTGGCACGGGTTGTAGCGGCGCAAAAGGTATTTGCAGAATATACGCAAGAACAAGTTGACCATATTTTTCGCCGAGTGGCTTTAAAGCTTAGCTCGCTTAGAATTCCGCTGGCTCAGATGGCAGTTGAAGAAACTGGTATGGGTGTGGTGGAAGATAAGGTTATTAAAAATCATTTTGCATCAGAATATATTTATAATAAATTTAAAGATACTAGGACTTGTGGTATTTTGGAAGAAGATAAAGCTAACGGGTTGATAAAGATTGCAGAGCCGCTGGGTGTTATTGCTGGTGTTATTCCGACAACGAATCCGACTTCTACGGTTATTTTTAAGTCTTTAATTGCTTTGAAAACCCGTAATGGTATTGTTTTTTCACCGCATCCAAGGGCTAAAAAATGTACGGTTGAAACTGCACGCATTGTCTTAGAAGAGGCTGTGAAAGCAGGTGCACCGGAGGGGATTATCGGTTGGATTGAAAGCCCTACATTGTTCCAAACACAATATTTGATGCAACATCCGCAAGTTGATATTATTTTGGCAACTGGTGGTCCGGGAATGGTTAAATCTGCATATAGTTCTGGAAAACCGGCTTTGGGTGTTGGAGCAGGCAATACACCGGCGTTGATTGACGAAACGGCCGATATTGAAATGGCAGTTTCTTCCATTTTGATGTCTAAGACATTTGATAACGGTATGATCTGTGCTTCTGAGCAGTCTGTTACTGCGGTAAAAGTCGTTTATGATGCTGTTAAGGCTGAATTTATCAAGCGGGGAGCATACATCCTTACGTCGAAAGAAAAAGAAAAGCTGGCCAGAGTGATTATGATTGAGGGGAGACTCAATTCTGCTATTGTCGGACAGCCGGCGTATAAAATTGCAGAAATGGCAAAAATTTCCGTTCCGGAAGAAACAAAGGTATTGATTGCCGAATGTACAAAAGTTGGGGAGAGCGAACCTTTTTCGGCAGAGAAGCTGTCGCCGGTTTTGGCCATGTATAAAGCCGATGATTTCAAGAGTGGTGCCGATTTGGCGAAAGAACTTGTTTCACATGGCGGACGTGGTCATACGTCTGTATTGTACACAAATTCGCAAAACGACGACCGGATTAAATATTTCGGCCATCTGATGATTACTGGGCGGGTTATGATTAACTGTCCGTCTTCACAAGGCGCTATTGGTGACATTTATAACTTTAGGCTTGAACCGTCACTGACGCTGGGTTGTGGTTCGTGGGGTGGCAATTCGGTTAGTGAAAATGTGGGAGTAAAACATCTGATGAATATTAAAAATGTGGCGAAAAGAGAAGAGAATATGCTTTGGTTCAGGGTTCCGCCGAAAGTTTACTTTAAGCCTGGTTCTCTGTCGTTTGCTCTGAAGGAACTCAAAGGTAAAAAACGTGCGTTTATTGTTACCGATAAGCCGTTGTTTGATTTAGGGTTTACAAAGAAGGTTACCGATGTGTTAGATGAAATCGGCGTTGCTTATAAAATATTTTCAGATGTCCATCCAGATCCAGATTTGACGACGGTGAATATGGCTATCGGTACGCTGCGCTCGTTTGAACCTGATGTTATTATTGCCTTGGGTGGTGGTTCACCTATTGATGCTGGTAAAATTATGTGGTTGATGTACGAACATCCGGAATTGAAGTTTGAAGATTTGGCGATGCGCTTTATGGATATTCGCAAACGTATTTTTGAATTTCCGCCGTTGGGAGAGAAAGCTTTGATGGTAGCCATTCCTACTACATCTGGAACTGGTTCGGAAGTGACACCTTTCTCTATTATTACCGACGATCATGAAGGAGTTAAATATGCGGTTGCCGATTATGCTCTGACGCCGTCAATGGCTATTGTTGATGCGGATTTGGTGCAGACGATGCCGAAAGGGCTTTGCTCCGCGTCCGGTATTGATATTTTAACCCATGCGCTGGAATCATATGTATCATCTATGGCGACTGAGTTTACGCGTGGTTTGTCGCTGGAAGCAGGAAAGCTGGTGTTTGACTATCTGCCTCAGTCTTATGCAACGGCCGATATATATGCTCGCGAGAGAGTCCATTCAGCGGCAACGTTGGCTGGTATGGCATTTGCGAATGCGTTTTTGGGTGTTTGCCATTCCATGGCACATAAGCTAGGTTCGCATTTTAATATCCCGCACGGTGTTGCGAATGCTTTGTTGATTTGCCAGGTCATCCGTTATAATGCCACAGACAAGCCGATTAAACAGTGTATCTTCCCGCAGTATAAGTTCCCGCATGCCAAGGCGGCTTATGCTGAGTTTGCGGCAAGAATGGGCTTTAAAGGTAAAACGGATGACGAAAAGGTGGAGGCACTGATTAACGCCATTAAAGATTTGAAGACGAAAATCGGCATTCCAGGCTCTATCCGCGAATGGTTCGCTCTCAAGGGTGATTATAACGATGAAGACTTTAAGAAGGCGATGGAAACGCTGCCGACACTGGCGTTTGATGATCAGTGCACGGTTTCTAATCCGCGTTATCCGTTGATTAGGGAAATTCGCAAATTGTATGAATTGGCCTATGACGGTGTTACGAATTTTGAAATGTAATCTTAAGATAATAAAAAAGGCAGTTCTACGAGGAGCTGCTTTTTTTATTTGAGACTGGCTCAGGACAAAAAGCGGATTCGGACGGAATGCCGAGATAGTTGGCTGAATCATTGCGGTATGGAGATGGGTACTTGGCAGGCTTCTGTGAAGCGTTTAATCTTTTACTTTAGCGCATTGTTTTATGTGATGGAGATGATATTTTATTAGGTTACTGTATATGTTATCCCAAAGGCGTGTTTTTTCCTGATTACTTGTAACTGATTAAACGGCATAAAGCCGTAAAAAGTGGTTTTAACCCGTTGTTTACATATCTTTGTCTATAATAATGCAAATTTTGATAATTAATGGAGCGAATAATGAAAGATAAAGGTATGAAATGGGTCATTGTTGCCGATGTGATGGCTGTGATTGTCGTCGGGTTGTTGGTATGGGCTTCCAGAATTGAAAAAAATATTAAGCAGCAGGAGCTGTTGGCTCAGGCGGAAGAACAACTCGGGCATAATAAAGTAAAAAACTATGATTTTGATTTGCAATTGGCGCCACAAAACTGCGATGAGGTAAAAGGGACCGTTGATGCTGTGTTAATTACCGATGCCAATTATATGGATTTTACCCGTGTGGCTATTCAGTCGGCAAAGGAAACAAAATGTCCTGGGAGTCGATATAATTTTTATGTCATGACGCTGGGGTTGTCCGATATTGATGTGCAGGCATTGCAGGCTTTGGCCAATGACAATGTTTCGGTTACCGTTTTGCCGCAGAAGGAAATTGATTTGTTTTATATCAGAGATACGCATGTTTCCAAGACGTCATTGTTGAAGTATTATATTGCTGAGGCATTACCACAATTAGATAAAGTGTTGTATATGGATTCTGATGTGCTGGTGTTGCATGATTTGAATGGTATGTACCAGACTGATATTGACGGCAAATATCTGGCGGTTGTTAAAGATCCGTCTTGGTTTTTTGAAAATATGCATGTGGTAGAGCTTAATCTGGAGGAGCGTGGTTTTTATTTTAACAGTGGCGTTATGCTGATGAATTTAAAGAAAATTAGAGAAGGCGGATTGCTAGCAAAGCTTGAAGATTATACCAACAATAATTTCAGAACTTATATGGATCAAGATGCGTTTAATGTTGTTGTAGGTAATGATGTTGTTTTACTGCCGTTTGAAAGTAATGCAATGAATTTCTTTTTTGAACATGTTGATTTGGCAAAGCTTGGCGAATTTTATGACAGGGACTGGAAAACTTATGAGGAAGTGTTTGCCCCGGCAGTTATTGTGCATTTTGCCTCTTCGCAAAAACCGTTGGGAGCGGTGGTTAAAAAAACTGACTTCTTTTATATGTTACAAAGGTTGTGGTATAAATTTTATGCACCATTGCCACCGTTAGCGCCGTTGAGCTAAATAAAAAAACGCCCGTAATTGGGCGTTTTTTTGTATCCAGAAAACTACCGGCCAGGTGGGTAGTTCCAAAGAGCTTACAGCTTTACCAACTATTATGGAAAAAATGGTGAAAATCACAGAAGAAACTTTTGCACAACCCAACGCAGGTGAAATCATCGTGGATTTGGTGAAAAAAATGAGTAACAATCCCAAAAAACTGCCAGCACAAAATCTTTGACTTGCTAAACACCGCTGAGATTATGCTGGAATTTGTAAAAAGGGACAGCCTACTCACCGATAAATTTAAGCTCCAAATCATCAAGACTTTAAGAACATTTTTAATTGCTATAATGGAATTAAAATAAAAAGAGAATAACTATTAATAGAAAAAATGACAATAGACTCTTAAGAAAACAAATAGTAATTATTCC
>CAYQDC010000044.1:0-12153 GCA_964416205.1 uncultured Acetobacter sp.
AAGGCGTTCGCTGGTACTATTAGGGTTACACCCGTTAAAGAAGAACCACCGGCTTAGCCGGTGGGGTTCTTTTTTTTGCTTTTTTGAGTAATGGTGTATTTTCGGCGGGGTACTTTTTGCTGTAGCAGGGATTATTATGCACCGTATCAGGGATTGAGTTTGCACTTCTGTGGGGTTTTTCTGTCACTGCTTTGGGGCAGGAGCTATGTGGTAACGGTTGGGAATTTTAACGGCAGCTTTTCAGATGCTATAACGTAGGCTGATCATAGCAGGTGCAAATTCTGTTTATAACTCATCAAATAACTTTGCTAATCAATTTAATCCTGATTATGCTCTTTCTCATAATGTAGTAACTTTTATGTATAAAGGATTTATGGAGATGGATATTGGTAACAGTATCACTGAGCTTGCCTATATATTAGGCATTGAATTGACAGCGACTTTGGAGGAAAAAGCTGGTCTGCTGAAAGCTATGGGCGTTTTGGATAAAGACTTTGATATTACGACGACGTCGCCACAACAGCAGGAAATAAATTATCATATTGTCAACCGACTGATTGAAGAGAAGAAAGATGCCAATTTTGTGAATATCGTGCATCATATTCCGATTTTGCGACAAAACAAGGTGCCGACGGTGGAGATTTCTTTGCCAGATGGTGTGACCAAACTTAAATGGAATTTTTATGAAGATGAGGATCCGAAAAAATATTACCGCGGTGAGGTGATGATTAATGACAGTGAAAAATTTTACCGTGGTGAAGTTGATATTGAGGAACTGGAACGGCTGGAACATATACAAGATGTGACGGTGCGCATTATTAACGGCGTGACCTATCGCAAATATAAATTTAAGTTTCCTTTTGATGTTCGTTTCGGCTATCACAAGGCGGAGTTTTCTTATATTAATAAGAATGGTCAGGAAGTGGTGCAGAAAACCAACCTTATATCGGCGCCTGAAAAATGCTATGACGGGTTAGGCATCCGCGAAGGCAAAAAGACGTGGGGTGTGCCGGTGCAGCTTTATGAACAGGTCAGCGAAAATAACATCGGTATAGGTAATTTCAGTGACTTGGCGCAGCTTGGCTATATTCTCGGCAAGAATGGGGCTGGTATTCTCGGTGTGAATCCGTTGCATGCGGCACGTTCGGATCAGCCAGAGAATGCTTCGCCGTATGGTCCGGACAGCCGTATGTTTTTTAATACCATTTATCTGGATGTGACGGCGGTCAATGAATTTAAAAACAGCCCGCGCATTCAGGCTTATTATAATAGTCCGGAATTTCAGGAAAAGGTGAAAATCAATCGGCGGCGGGCTTATGTTGACTATCAGATGACACAGGAGCTCAACGATGATATTCTGCGTCGCTGTTTTGAGGAATTTAAATATTCTGAAGCAAGCAAGGAAGGGCGTCACCGTTTTAACGTTTATTGCGATGAAAATGGTGACGATTTGGAAATGTATGCCACGTTTCGAGCACTGTCTTTGTATTTTTCCAGGCAGAATCCGGTACCGGTTACTTGGAAGGAGTGGCCAGAAGCCTATCGTAATGCTAATTCGCCTGAAATCCGTGAATTCCGCCGTACACACCGTAGTGATGTTGACTATTTCAAGTATATACAGTGGTTATGCGAATTGCAGTTGCAGCAGGTTAAAGAGGCGTGTCTTAATTCAGGAATGAAAATTGGCCTCTATACCGATGTGGCTGTCGGGGCATCTGACAAAGGGTTTGAGGCATGGTATTATCAGGATTTGTATCTGAAAGGGTCAGCTGGAGCCAGGCCGGATGTGTTATCGCAAAACGAACAGAACTGGCATCTGCTTGGGTATAATCCGGCTAAGTTGCAGGAGATGGGGTATGAGCCTTATCGCAAAACGATTGACGCTAATATGCGCTATGCTGGCTGTATTCGAATTGACCATGTGTTACAGTTGCATCGTCTCTATATTTATCCGGAAAATTATGACAGGGGAAACTATATTTATTACAATCCTGATGAATTGATGGCCATCGTGGCGCTGGAAAGCTATCGTCATAAAACGATGGTTATCGGTGAGGATCTGGGAGATATGACCGAATCTCTGCGTCGTACCATGGAGGATTTTGGTATCCTCTCTTATCGAGTATTGCCGTTTGAACGCCACAATGATATGTATAATTCTATCAAGCATCCAGGAGAATATCCGCAGATGTCTGTATGCGCGCCGTCTACCCACGATACGCCGCCGATTGTTAACCAGTGGAATGTGCAGCATGTCTGGCAGCAGAAGCTTCTGGGGGTAATCAATGATGAACAGGCAGACAGGGCTTTCGAGCAATATGCTTCCCAGCGCGAGGGGTTGAACTGGATTTTGGAGCATTACGGCATTTGGAACGAGGTTGGCGGACACCGTGTGGATTATCCGCGTGAAGATGCTAACCGGGTACCGGATAAATATATTCCTGCGGTTGCTACTTTTATGGCGCAGAGCAATTCAGCGGTAATGCTGATACCGTTTTCGGATATTTTCGGAACGAGCGAGATGGGCAATGTGCCAGGTGTACCGGAAATGGAATGGTCGTCGGGCAAGCCGTTGCTGGAAATTCGTGGCGAGAAGTCTTATCCGAACTGGCGCAAAAAGTTGCATATCCCTGTGGAACATATAGAAGACGTTGATGTTTTCCGTGAAGTGGCTGGTATTTTAAATCGCTATCGTCCGGATGGTAATGATGGACGCGGATGCTATTATCAGTTTGAACGTATGGGATACAATAATGCATCCACGGTTGATTTTGCGCGCTACAAACGACTGCATGACATTATCAAACATAAAGAGGCCTACCGATTGGACAAGATTTTGGAAAACCGTTACAGTGATAAATATAAGTTGCGGATTGAAAACCGTAGGAACGTCACAAAGGAACGTTACGGGCGGGCGCAGACAGAGTGGTCTGAGTATCGCAATAGCCCGGAATATCAGGATTGGGTTAAAGTGATCAATGACGCGGAAGTGCTACATGGTGGTTTACCGATTGATGGGCAGGTGGCACCAGATTTAAACCAGAAAGTTCAATCAGATATACCGCAGATGGTGACAAATCAGGCCGATGCATCGTTGATTTTGCTAGATAAGTTCAAAAAGTCGCACGGACATTAAAGATTTTGCCTGTTGTGGCGGAGAATGTGAGTCTGGTTTGCATTTGTGGTCAGGCTTTTATGATGTCACAGGGGGTCGGGTAGGGCGGAGAGAACGAGCATATTAACTGTTTGTTAAAGCCCCTGTATGTATATTGGTATACAAAGTATGTAAAAATGGCGATAGAACGGGTATTTTATGGAAAAAAAACAAAAAGTTCGGGCATTTTTTCAGGTTGGTGCATGGCTGGCTTTTATTATGCTCGGCTACCTTGGGCTACGCTCTTACAGGCTGTCAGTGGAAAAGTTTAAAACCAATACGTGTATAGAGGAAATCGGCTCGCTGGCACGCAATATCCAATATCAGTTTCGCAATCAGCACGGCTATAAGGATTTTGATTATAAACAGGCTGTTAGTGTTCGTGTTATTCCTGAGAGTATGTTTCGAAAGGGATTTCAAGAGGTTACCAATGCCTATTTCGGTGGGGTGGATTTTTTTTATTCTTCACTGGACAAAAGTTCGCCCAATGGAGCATTTGAAATATCGTTTCAGGGATTGAGCAGTTATGCGTGTGTGGAGCTGGTCAGGATGAAATGGGACTCTAATGATATGAGCTTTTTGATTGCAGTTGCTGGTTATTCGTCGCCAGTGCCGTCTGGAGTGCTGGATGAAATTTATCCCTCAACGCCACAGAAAGATATCAAGTCGCGTAATATTTTTAAGGCAAATGAAGCGCCGTATGTTGCATTAGATAAGTTGGAAAGCATTTGTGGCTGCAAAAGCGAAACTTGTTCTGTGGTGTGGAAATTTCGTTAGAGGCGAAAACAGATGCCGGTATAAATGTGGCTATTTTTTGCTTGCAAAATTCCTTGGTTATGCTATAAAGTGCGCAGTTTGACATTGTTTTGTGGCAAGATGCGCAGACAACCTTGTGGGTGTTTTGTGCTGGATGTTGTGGCAA
The DNA here is from genome assembly GCA_964416205.1 of uncultured Acetobacter sp. Lineage (GTDB taxonomy): Bacteria > Pseudomonadota > Alphaproteobacteria > RF32 > CAG-239 > CAG-267. Next base: position 4,077 of record CAYQDC010000044.1, read on the forward strand.
CGATGTGTTTTTTAGTTTAAACCGTTTTTTCAGACAGGTGTTACAGATGACAGAGGAAATAAACGAGCAAAGACAAAGTCGCCTTAATAAGCTGGCAAAGCTTGAGGCTATGGGGTATAACCCGTATCCGTATCGGTTTAGGCCGGATAGTCTGGCACAGCCGTTGCAGGAGAAATACAAAGATCTACAGGCAGGGGAAAATACCGAAGACCGGGTGACGGTTGCAGGCCGGGCAATGGCGGTAAGAAATGATGGTATGTTTATTGATTTGAAAGATAAAAGCGGTCATATTCAGATTTTTTGCCATAAATCGCATTTGCCGGAAGATAATCTGAAATTGCTCAAGTGTCTGGATATTGGCGATATGATCGGCGTGACCGGGTTTATCCGTCGGACGCCCAGAGGCGAACTTTCAGTGGCAGCAGAAAAATTTGACATTATTGCCAAGTCGCTAGAACCGTTGCCGGAAAAATTCCACGGGCTGACCGATGTTGAAACACGTTACCGCAAGCGGTATGTGGATTTGATTATCAATGACGAGGCTAGAGAAATATTGCTTATGCGTTGCAAAATTGTATCCGCAGTGCGCGAGTTTTTTACCAAAGAGGATTTTCTGGAAGTGGAAACGCCGTCGCTACATTCGATTATGGGCGGAGCGAATGCCAAGCCTTTTATAACGCATTACAATGCGTTGGACAGTGATTTTTATCTGCGTATTGCGACCGAACTTTATTTGAAAAAACTGGTGGTCGGTGGTATTGATCGTGTGTTTGAAATCGGCAAAAACTTTCGCAACGAAGGTATTGATAAGAATCATGTGCCGGAATATACGGGGCTGGAGGCCTATATGGCTTATGGTGATTATAACGATATGGCGGATTTAATCTATCGATTGGTGCGGTTTGTGGTTAATAAAGTTTTTGGTACCGACAAGCTGGTGCTGGCCGGGCATGAGATTGATTTTTCCAAGCCGTTTCCGAAAATTTCCATCTTGGATCTTATCAAACGTGAAACCGGGGTGGATTTTCTCAGTGCAGAATCGGTTGAAGACGCACGTGTGCTAGCCAAATCGATCGGCGTGGATGCTGACCATTGTTCCAATTGGGGGAAGGTGGTGCAGGAAGTTTTTGATGAAAAGGTGGAGCATACTCTGATTGAGCCGATACATGTTTCCGATATGCCGAAGGATATTTCACCGCTTGCCAAAACGCATCGTGATAATCCGCGTCTGGTTGAGCATTTTGATACCTATTTACTCGGTGTGGAACTTGGTTGTGCCTATTCCGAACTTTCTAATCCGTTGGAGCAGCTGGAGCGTTTTAAGGCGCAGATGGCGGAACGTGAAAGCGGCAATGAGGAGGCGCAGATGCTTGATGAGAGCTTTATTGATGCGTTGTCTTATGGTTTTGCGCCGACGACCGGCATGGGTATGGGTATGGATCGGCTCGCAAAATTGCTGACCGGGGCGGCGACATTGCGCGACGTTATTCTGTTTCCGACATTGAAGAAAACAAAATAAGTCAAAAATAAGCGGATAATAAAAAAGCGACCCGCCGGTATAGCCGGCGGTTTTTATTAATGAGTATAACCCTTTAATTCTAGTAGCATCTAAACCGAGCTATAAGTATCTGACAGACGAAATCTGTAGTCAGCTGTTTTCTATTCTTTTCTACTAGGTGGAAGTGCATTTTTTACGAAGTATGCTGGCGAGTGGTCATACCATGGACAATGGTTATTTTTTGTAGTGATAAGATGAGTGTGTCGTTGTCCATAAGAAAAGAGCAAAAGAGGCGTGACGATTGGGGGTAAATTATTTTTTGCTTGTTTTGGTTAGTGGATTGGCGCTATATTGACGTATATTTAATGTTTATCAATAAACGGGCGGAGATGTTCAAATTTTTGACAATGTTGTTTTTGTCGGCAGGCGTGGTAGCGGGTTATTTCTGGCAGAAACCATTTTCGCCGTATCGCTTGGATTATGGACGGGTAGTTATTAATTTGCCGGTTACGTATACCCGATATCTTAAAGACAATATGTATGCTCTGGGCGAAAAATATCTGGGCGAGGATTTGGCGGCAGCGCTTGGTCAAAAAGGATTTGACGTTCGTATTTATTCGTTTGAAGATACTTATTCCAACCGTAATTTCGGTGAAGGGTTTGAGATTTTTATGCGTGCTGGCCCCGAGCTTCGGCTTACCCGTTATCATGATTTTGTCGGTAAAGATCGAATTGCGGTGTTGTTTGAAACTATTCCCTATACCTGGCGGGAAGTTTCTAATGCTGATATTGTACTGACTGGTTCGCAAAAGAAAAATAAGGAATACCGACGAAAGGGTAAAGAATCTTATTATTTGCCTCAGTTTACGCGGGTGGAGAAATTTTATCCAGCACCGCGCGAAGATCGGCGGGTGCGGTTGTTATATGTCGCCAATCAGTGGCCGGATTTTCCGGTACGTAAAACGGTTGACTATGCACAGAAAAGTGGTATCAGATTGGCAGTGTTTGGCGATAATTGGGATGGTATTTTAGATGGCTCTTATGCTTCGTGGTTGCAGGCGCGGCAAATTCCTGGCGACGAGCTTAAATATTATTATTCTTCCGCAGATATTGTACTGAACGACACGCGAGAGGATATGATTGAGGCGGGGTTTATAAGCAATCGAATTTTTGATGCAACGGCGTGTAAGGCGTTTGTGATTTCTGATTATATGCCCGAGATTGAGGAAATTTATGGTGACGCAGTGCCGATGTATAAAAACCGGCGGGAATTTCGGGAGCTGGTAGAGTATTATCTGGCACACCCTGAGGAACGACGAGCCAAAGCGGAAAGAGCATACCAGATTACTATGGCGCGGTTTACCGATGAAAAAATCATCGGGCAGATGGCAGAGATTTTGCGTCGGCGAGTGGTGGAGGTTAAAAATGGCGAAAGATAAAAACGTAACGGGGCTGGCTGCTGGTGGCAGGCAGCAAAAAACGACTGTACCGAAAGTGGAATGCCTGAGCAGTATCTGGAGGCGGGTGCCAAAAATTGCGGTTATAATATTGGCGACATGTTTTGGCTTTTGTACGGGGGTGCAGTTTGGTAAAGGTCGGGAGATTCCAATTGACCCCGAAGTAGTGGCTTTTCGCATTGGAGCGCAGAAACGGGTAGTGGATTATGATATGCTGGCGGCAACGGACTATCTGGCCTATCTGTTTCGTCGCGTTGGCTATAAAGTGCCTGATTATGCTTATGCTGGCGATTTGTATCCTGAACGGTTGGATGGAGCTGGCGTTAATGTTTTTGTGCGTGGTTTTGAGTCTTTTTTTGATCTCAGAATGAATGAACGGAGCCAAAATATTTATTATATGCACCGTTTTTCTAATTTTTTTGAAGAGGAGCTGCGTGGTTATGACTATTGCCTGTCGTCTCAGAAACGGGCTCTGAAAGCTGGCAATGGTGCTACCTCGGTAACGTTTCAGGCGGGAGGTTTTGTGCCGCATGAACGCCTGGAGCCGAATGAATATGCGTATGACGTTCTTTATATTTATGAATATTACGACCCTGATTATGATGCGTTTATCCAACGCTATACTCGTCCGAAGATTTATAGCGGCGCTACATTTGCCGGACTCAGTGTTAAAGAACGTGCCGAGGAGTTGCGCAAGGCGCGGTTGGTGGTGTATGATATGTCTGATGCTGTCCAGGACGATGCTGATTATGTTCCGTATGCGGCTTATGATATTATCAGCTACGGTCGGCCGCTTTTGACCGACCATAAAACACGGCTGTATAATGAAACTGACGGGAATGTTTGGTTGGCCGGCAATCAGGATGATATGAAAAGACTGACTGCGCAGGCGCTTGAGCTGACTGATGATGAGCGCGAACAAAGAGGTGCGGTAGCGCGTCAGCGGATGCGGGAAAAAGTGGTACCGGCGCTGGAGTTGTTGCAAAAGCTTCGGCTGACAAGTAAGGGCAATCAACCGGCATGATGATGTCTCTTTAATGAAAAAAAGAATTAGGCCTGTGCATGATTAAAAATGCTGGAACTGTAAAATATATGACTTTTTTTGTTTGGTTTAGAAACTGTTAACCAATACAGAGCTATATATAGTGTGCCGGCGGAAGAATGTTCGTGGCAATGGTGAAGGTTTTCTGGCGGGTGCTTTGCTTCTGTAAGGTGGGCGACGTGGCAGGAATTTTCTCTGTGGCAAGCAGCATGTGGCTTTTTCTACGTAACAGTTTTCGGCTTCTATGGAGCTGTGGCGTTTGAAGATATAAGGCGCATCCGGGCGGCATAAACGAGGAAAAATATAATAAGGAAATTAAACATGACTACAAGTGCTCAGGTCGATTTTTTGAACGATATTAAGGAAAAAAAAGTTTCCGTAACCGTATTTTTGATTAACGGCGTGAAACTTCAGGGTGTTATTACTTGGTTTGACGACACGTCTTTACTTTTAAGACGCGACGGGCATACCCAACTTGTTTATGCGCATGCCGTTTCAACTATTATGCCGGCAACGCCGATTGATGTTGTGGAGGCTTGATAAAACAAGGGAGAGTGGTGGCTTGAGTTTGGAGGAAAAGCAAGCTAGGGCGGAAAGAAAACATACTTTTCGGCGACGGCGAGTCGTGCAGGCGGAAATATCTGCTGGCATCCTGACTCAGGTCGCCACTTTGTTTGTCCAGAATGTTTATTTTTAGAGAGCCAGTTGTTTGTTAGAGATAGAGAAAGACAGAAAGACAAAAACGTCTGTTGTTTGTCCGGTGGTATATGGCGAATGTGAGGCGCAGATTGACATTGCGGCGCGTGAGGAAGAGGCCACGGGGTTGGTGTTGGCTATGGGACAGACAGTTGTCTGGTGCGAAACCGTTAAAATGTCGTCTATTGCACCAGGGACTTTTTTCGGCAAAGGGACATTGGCGCGCTTTAAAGAAAAATGTCTTGAAACAGGAGTGGAATTGCTGGTGATTGACCGGGCAATTACGGCGGTGCAGCAGCGTAATCTGGAAAAAACGCTAAATATCAAAGTCATTGATCGGACAGCGATTATTCTGGAGATTTTCGGGCGGCGCGCGCAGACCAACGAAGGAAAATTGCAGGTTGAGTTGGCGCATCTGACCTATCAGCGTGGACGGCTGGTTCGAAGTTGGACACACCTAGAGCGACAGCGTGGTGGTGGCGCCTTTTTGGGTGGGCCAGGCGAAACACAGATTGAACTTGATCGCAGACATTTGGACGAGCGTATAATTAAAATCAAAAAAGAGCTGGAAAAAGTGCATTTGACCCGCTCTATCCAACGAGCGGCGCGCGTTAAAGTACCGTATCCGGTGGCGGTGCTGGTTGGCTATACCAACGCTGGAAAATCAACGCTGTTTAACTGTTTGTCTGGTGCAACGGTTTTTGCGGAAGATATGATGTTTGCGACGCTTGATCCTACGATGCGTAAAATCAATCTTGGTGGGAACACTGATATTATCCTGTCGGATACAGTTGGTTTTATTTCCAATCTGCCGCATGAGTTGGTGATGGCTTTTCGTGCTACGCTGGAAGAAGTGTCTGAAGCCGATGTTATCATACATGTAATTGACGCCTCCAATCCAAGATACAAAGCCCAACGCCAAGATGTGCTGAACGTATTGCACGAGCTCGGGTTGTATCATATTGAGCATGAATCCAACTATATAGAGGTTTATAACAAAACAGACCGGTTGACAGAAAAGCAACGTGGGTGGTTGCAGACGCGGCGAAATGCCCAGATGGCTGCAGTGTCGGCGGTAGATGGAATCGGAACAGATTATCTTTTGAGGATATTAAAAGAAAAATTCCAGGTGCGAACGGTGGTTAAAACACTGGTGGTGGATATTGGCGATGGCAGAGGGTTAGCTGAGGCCTATCGTGGTGGCGAAGTGTTGGAGCGGCGTGATGATGGAAAACGTATTTACCTGCGAGTGAGGCAGAAAGACAGACGGCGGTTGGTGATGCAGTGACGAACTTGATTTTCTTGTTGTCAGGTGGTGTGTATTGTCAAAATTTCGAATAAAAGTATTGATTTGACGTGAAAATTATACTATAATGATCTCATATGGCAGAAGAAAGGTTATGAGCAATGGTTGAACTGGAAGACGTCTATTCGGAAAACGATAAATATCTTATTGGTGAGTACCAAAAGCATGGGACGGATGATTTTTATCTGGCAGAATTAGGCGACAAAGCTTATATAGTGCCGTATGCCTACATTGCCGGAACCAGTAGCATTAAAGAGGCGAAGGAAAGGTTTTTAAATTCACTGTTGGACTTTAACCTTGCTGAGGCAGACAAATACCGACAGGCTGGTGAACCAGTGTTTACGATTGCATATAAAGATGTCCAAGTGGTAGTGCCTTACGGTCGGGCAGGGGAGTATGCGTCGGTGGAAGAATTGGGTGAGAGCGTGTTGGCAAAGGCTGATGCCAAATATAATACCGTTATTAATGCCGGGCGAATATTGGCCAAGGTTGGGCATCCGGCGGACAGGCTTTTTTTTTCTACGCCGGCGGCGGAAAATTATGCAGAAAGGCTTGGCAATCTTGGGTTGACGGCGGTGCTGGACAAAGATACAATTGAACGTTTGGATGTAGTTGATTTTTTGCGCCATGCTGATAACAAGGTGGCGAAAAAATTTAAAACTTCTACGCGGCATATGGTTGCAGATCTTGGCGAAAAAATTATAGCGGCCGAAAAAAAAGCGGCGGGGAAATATATGCCTAAAGGGTATAAAACTGTGGGACTGGCGGTTTTGCTCGGTGCGGGGGCGATGACAATGACGATGATGCCCCGGGGCTGTTCCGAAACCGAGCCGCAGAGGGCTGAACAAACGGTTCAGCTTGATTCAGTTTATACGGATTTTATGGGCGGAGTGCACAATGACAAGTTCGGTAATATCCAGATGATACAGGAATGGCAGCCGGAAATTACGGCGTTACTGGTGGCGGTTGAAGGTTTTGCCGATACCGCTTTCAAGGACGGGGGAGGGGTGCCGACTATTGGTTCGGGGACAACTTTTTATCTTAGTGATGACGGTCGTGAAAATAAGGTCAAAATTGGTGACAGTATTTCGGCAACGTCGGCGCTTGCTTATAAATGGCGTTATATTGATAAGTATATGATTGACAATTTTGGCGATAGCTTTGGACGACGCTGTTCCAAAGAAGAGGCTATGGCGGGAATTGGTGCCGGATTTTGCTGGGGACAGACTGCGTTTAAAAATTCCAAATTTCTACAATCTATGAAAGAAGGCGAAGGCCAAGAACAACAACTGCGCAAGCTTAGCGGTTTTCGCAAACAAAAAGGATTGCTGAAACGTAGTTATGTTTTGGCCTGCTGCCTTTCAGGGCAGTGGACGGCAAAAGATCTGCTTGATTTGCCGGTTTATTACCTCAAAGACAAGGGATATGTGCATTGTGCGATTTATACGCTTGACCTACGTGAGTTGATGCCTTGCGAAAAAGACAAAAAAGGTAATTATCTGAAAGACAGGCAAGGAAACGACAAGCCGTTGGTATGTGAAGATGATTATTGTCACAGTTTTTATCTGGATCGGGCTCAGGCCATTAAAGATAGCCTGATTGTCGCAGCGGAGCAGGGTAATACGCCTTATAAAACCGTACGTGAGCTGATGCCCAAAGATATGTTACGGTTGTTGGAACCAGAGCGTTTTTCTGATGATGAATTGATACAGATAAATTCTGGGCAGGGAAAAAACGATGTAACGGCAAATCTGTGTGAACGAGATGAGTTCAGCGGGAATAAACAGGAAAAAGATGAGGCGGTGCGTGGTGAACGCAGGCGGCAGACGTTTATTACAGATGCGGCAATGTTTTATCGTGGTCGACAAGGGCGTGGTGGCTGATTTAAAAATACGAATGTTGAAAAAAAGTCCAAGGTATAAAAAAAAGGCATTGAGGCGAGGGGTGTTTTTTGTTTATGGTGGTTGATGTTTTATTCGGGAAAAATTACGTCAAAAAGGCATTTAGTGCGTCAGTACTACTGGCAGTCGAAACGCTTTTGTTTGACAGTGGTATGTTTTCATTTGTAAATGTTGTCT
>CAYQDC010000045.1:0-12034 GCA_964416205.1 uncultured Acetobacter sp.
TATAAAATTTGCGTTTCGGAAGCAAAAACAAAGAATTACCTTTTCACCGCCGAAACGAGCAACATCATCGGACGGCGCAGTTCATCTTTCATTTCCTCTATATTCTTCAGCATATCCGCTGTGGGCTGAGGTTCCACAACGGCAGTAATTTGAAAACCGGCAGACAACAGAGCGGTGAAATAAGTAGTCAAAGTGTGGTGGTATTTGGTTATAGTTTCGCCCAGAAAAACAGCGTTTCTCTTTCCCTCGGAAAAATAGCGGTCGACCGGCCAATGACATTTGGCGCCGGTTTCATCATAACACCAGTCCTGAGGCCCTGCTGCGGTGAAGACCGGATGTTCGACCGAAAATACAAAACAGCCGCCCGCAGGTAAAATCTGTGCCACTTTTTTGCAAACAGAGCGGAAATCTTTAACATAATGAAGCGCAAGCGAGCTGATGACAATGTCAAAAGAATCCGGCGTAAAAGAAATGTTTTCAATGGCAGAGCGCCGATACTCCACATTGCAAAAGCGATTTTTCCGACAAGCAACTTCTAACATTTTTTCCGAAACATCAATCCCCAGAACATATTCAGCGCCGTGTTCGGCAGCGTATTGGCAATGCCAGCCAAAACCGCAACCGAGATCAAGAATGCGTTTTCCGGCAAAAACAGGCAAGAGCTTTTGCAATGCTGGCCATTCTCCGGCAGCGCTTAAGCCATACACGGAACGTGGAAATCGGCTGTATTTTTCAAAAAAGGTATCATTATCGTATTTATTCTCAATCATTTTTCCCCACTCGTTTTATTCTGTTCTTTATTTTGGCGATAAAGGCAGGTTTCAAGATGATCATCAACAAAACCGGTAGCCTGCAGGAAAGCGTAGCAAATAGTGGAACCGAAAAACCGGAAGCCGCGTTTTTTCATATCTCGGCTTATGGCATCTGACTGTGGAGACGTTACCGGAATCTGATCCAGAGCCGTAAAATGGTTGACGACAGGACAAACAGCCGGAAAAAAAGAGCGAATATAATTATAAAAACTGCCAAATTCTTTTTTAATATCCAGAAACAATTTGGCGTTGCCGATGGTGTTTTTTATTTTCAGGCGGTTTTTGACTATACCGTCTTGATGCATCAGGCGTTCGACATCTTCCGACGTCATTTGTGCAACCTTTTCCGCATCAAAATTACAAAAAACCTGACGATAACCTTCGCGTTTACGCAAGATGGTGATCCAAGATAAACCGGCCTGGGCGCTTTCAAGCACCAGAAACTCGAACAGGGTTTTATCGTCGGTAACGGGCTTTCCCCATTCGCTATCGTGATATTTGACATAAAGCTCATCTGTCCCAGCCCAGCCGCAGCGACCGTTTATCATATCCTGCATATCGTTTACTCCCATAGTATCTTTGCTTTAAAGGTGTATTGATTTTTGGTATTAGTCAATAAGTTTGTGGGAGTTGTGAAGCGGATGAGCGGATATGCAAGATCGCTGAGAGAAAAAATCACAAATCCTTGCAAACCAACGCATTGCGGAAGCCCCTCCTCAGGGGGAGGGAAGTTTTTTCTAAAAAAAGAGTATTTTACAAAAGGATACTCACGTTAATAGAATCGATTCCATTCAGGGCTGACAAAACAGTCTTAACGGAATATTTCATGAAAAAAGAGCATATTTATTCCTAATAATTTGAAAAACAGCATAATTTTTTACGAAAAAAACTATTTTTTTGCATTTTATCATCAATTTTCGCTTGTAATTTTAGATTTTTATTATAAACTTTGTTAATAAAATATTAACTTTCAAGCAGGTGCGTTATGGAGAATTTTTCATCTAAACGTCAGGCAAGGTTATTTTCTTACTTATTGCTCTCTTCTGTCTCTTTCTCTTCGCTTGTTTTTGCCCAAAATAATAATATTGTGATTGATCAGGCCGCTCATGCCGGAGCCGGTGCGCCAAACATCGTGCAATAATCTAACGGCACAGACGTCTTAAATATCGTCAAGCCGACGGCAGGCGGTGTTTCTCACAACAAGTTTCTGGAATATAACGTATCTGACAAAAATCTTATTCTAAATAACCACGCTTACAAAACCGGAATTACTCAAGCGGAAAGTACGCTTGGCGGCACAGTTGCCTTTAACCCCAACTTTGGAACCGGCGATGCAGCCAGAGTTATTTTAAACGAGGTTACATCAAACTCAACAACGGCTCTGGAAGGCTATACCGAGATTTTCGGACAGAAAGCGGCGCCTCTTTATCTGGCGGACAGCAGCAGCGGATTGCAATCGCGCGGGCGTTGGTCAACAATCCGCGGATTTCGATTTTTGATGAGGCAACCTCGGCGCTTGATTATGAATCCGAGCGGATTATCCAGCAGAATATGGCCTCCATCTGCAAGGGGCGGACGGTGTTTATGATTGCGCACCGGCTGTCAACCGTGCGGGACTGCGATCAGATTATTACCATTGAAAAAGGCGAGATTACCGAAACCGGTACGCATGACGAATTGTTAAAACGTGGTGGACGTTATGCTTATTTGTGGAACAGCCAGACCGCGCCGATTGTACCGAATGAAGTGGCGGCGGAGTGATGAATGATGTGGGAACAGCTTAAAAGATATTGGGAGATTGCTAAACTTGCCCTGTTGCAGGAGAAAGCGGCTAAGGACAGCAAGATTAGGGGTATGAGTGAGCGTGAGAAAGAGTTTTTACCGGCGGTGCTGGAAGTGACGGAAATGCCGCCGTCTCATGCCGCGCGGCTGCTGACATATGTTATTATGCTGATGTTTACGGTGCTGATTTTGTGGTCAATCCTGGGCAAAATCGACATTATCGCCACTTCGGCCGGAAAGCTGATGCCGGCCTCAAACATCAAGACCATCCAGACCCTGACCGACAGCGAGATTGAGGAAATCTATGTTCAGGAAGGGCAATATGTCAAAGAGGGGCAAAACCTGATTAAATTTAATCAGACCGAGGTGCTGGCCAATATCTGCCGGGTGGAAAACGAGATTGAGGCTCTGGAAATTGCCGTTGCCCGCCTGAAGGCCCTGCTCTCCGATAATCCGGAAACGAATTTCAGTTATAATCCGGAGATTGACGAATACTTAATAAAGATGCACAAAGATCTACTTAAAAGCCAGATGACCGAGAAAAAAGCCCAGATTGAGGTTCTGGACGGGCAAATCGTAAAGGCCGAGAAAGAAAAAGACACTATCCAGGCCGAGCTGAACCGGATTGAGAAACTGCTGCCCAGCGTTGAGGAGCGGATAGAGAAAAAGCGCGTTTTGGTGGAGAAAAAACTTTTGGCACGGCTGACTTTTCTGGAGCAGGAAGAAGAACTTATAAATTTACAGGAACAGCGCAACGTGCAGGTCAAAAAAAAGGCGGAGACCGAAGCAAATATTGAATCACTGAAAAAGCAAAAACGGCAGTATCTGGCCGAGTTTGACAAGAACCTGATGCAGGAACTGACCGAAAACCGCGAGCAGCTGGAATCTTATCAGCAGGAGCTGATTAAATATCAGGAGGCCTTAAAGCGGACGGTGGTCAAGGCGCCGCTGTCGGGCTATGTGCAGCAGTTGGTTTATCATACCAAAGGCGGCGTGGTTGAGACCGCCAAGACGGTTATGAATCTGGTACCGGAAGACTATAAACTTGAGGCGGAAGTACAGATTTTGAACAAAGATATCGGCTTTGTGCGGCCAAAGCAGGATGTGGAAATCAAAATCGACAGTTTTCCGTTCACAAAATATGGCACAATCAAAGGCAAAGTGCGCAACATCTCCGGCGATGCCATACAGGATGAGAAACTCGGGCTGGTGTTTAATGCCCGGTTGACGCTCTTGGATAACAAAATCAAAGCGGATGGGCAGGATTATTCAGCTCAAGCCCGGAATGAGCGTCACCGCCGAAATCAAAACCGGCAAACGCCGCGTTATCGAATATCTCCTCTCCCCGGTGATGAAATATCTTAATGAGAGTTTGAGGGAGAGGTAGGATGCTTCGTTTTACTTCTATTATTGATGATACTTCTTTCCAGAAAATCAAGACGGGGCAGAAACGGGTTAAATTTTTTCTCTGTGATCAAAAGCGGGGATCATTTAGGTATTGGCGATCAATTTTATCTGGTAAATCATGCCAATGACTCTATTTTGGCGACGGTTGAACAAATTTTAATTTCTTCAAACCTTAAGGAACTGGTATTAAAATTTCCATTGCATTTTTTAGGCGAATGCGATTATAATGTGGCAGTTGAAAATCTTAAGCAATGGTTTTCCGATGAAAACATAGAAAAATATTCGGTCATGGGAGTATTGATAAAAATTGAAAAGGCATGAAATACATTTTATTACATCAAATCAGGGAAAGATTAAGTCTTTAGAAAATGCCCTAAAATTGCAAAATATTGATGTCACTGTCTTAGCCAAAAATCTGGATATCATGGAACCCCAGTTTGACAGTGTACAAGAGGTTTCAAAATTTAAGGCCGAAACAGCCTTTAAAATTGTTAATGCTCCTGTTTTAGTTGAGGATGGCGGTTTTTCAGTCTTCGCTCTTAACGGTTTTCCCGGCGTTTATACCAAATATATTCTTAAAACTTTAGGTGCTGATGGAATTCTGCATTTAATGCAGGGAACTAAAGATCGGCGTGCAAAATTTATCAGTGTTGCAACATACGTCAACGAAGAAGGTAAAATCTTTCAGTTTGAACGTGAAGGTGGCGAATTTGAAATTTCCGAAAACAAGGTGAATAAACAATCTCCATTTGCCTGGTCCGAACTTTGGAAAATTATTTATTTACAGGAGTATGGGAAAAACCTATGTGAATTATCAAAACAAGAACTTTTCGAATATTATGGAAGTATTGGCGCTAACGGCAGTATTCAGAAATTTGTAAAATGGTATGCAGATGAGTACAGAAGATAGCTTATTATTTTGCGGCAATTCCTCAATTGACCGTATTATAACACCAACTGGAACAAGGAATGTCCTTGGAGGAAGTGCCTGTAACTCTGCAGTGGCGGCTTTGCTTTCAGGAAAGAAAAGCATTTCCTTGCTTAGCAGTGTCGGAAACGATTTTCCCATAGGTACATTAGATAGACTAGGTATAGATGTTTCTCATACAAAAATTTATGACAGATGTTCTAATATTTTCATCATGGATGAAATAAATAATCGGATTTCATTATTTAATTCCGAATATTTACCTATAAAAATCCCAGAATATTTGGATGTAAAGCATCTTCATGTATCTTGCCGCAAAGGAGTCCCTTTTCAGGAGGCTTTTCAAAAGATAAATGCAGAAACTTATTCTTTGGATATTATGTGGTCAAGCGTCAAGGATTTTTTGCCAGAACTGTCTGATTGTCTTACAAAAGCGGACTTTTTATTTTGCAATGATGATGAATATAATATTCTATGTAAAAATAATATAAACAATCATTTTTCTGATAATTTGAATATTTTTATTACCGATAAAACAGGCGTCACTTACCAAAAAGGTAAATATAAAAGACATTTCCAAACGGTTAAAGTTTCGCCAATTATCAGTACGGTAGGTGCCGGAGATACATTTTTAGGCGGCTTTTTATCTTATTATGACGAAAAAAATATGGATAATGCCGTCTATAATGGTTTGGCTATGGCTTCAACCTCTATACAGAACTTTGGAAATTTGCATATTTTAAATAAAGCTTCTGATATAGACCTGCTTAGGGAACAAATTGAGAGAATGAATACAAATGAAACCAGACTTGCTATTTATCATCGGTCCCTCATGCAGCGGTAAATCATCTATGGCAAATGTAATCCAGCAGCAGGATCCGTCTTATCAGCGGCTGGATGATGTTACGCCGTTATACCAAATCTTTCATGCTGATGAGTTATTACATGAAAAGAGAGAGAATGATTTTCACAAATTTATCAGTGAGAATAATCTTACAGCCTATTATGATACAAAAAATCCAGTTGTTTACAGTATCCCAAATCATACGGGAGGTTATCAAATTTTGAATCCGGCCGTTTGGAATATCGTTTTATCAATATTGGGAACGCAGATTAAATCTGCAAAATGCATTATTGAATTTTCTCGTGGCAGTGATCACAATTATAATCAAATGTTTAATGTCTCAGACGATGCTGTTTATAAAAAGTCTTTTGACTGTCTATGCACGGACATTCCCCAAACTTTGTTAAATAAAGCAATGATTATTGACATAAATGCTCCCTTGGATATTCGAAGACAAAGGAATATTGTTCGTTTTCATAACGGAGGTCATTTGGTTTCTGAAAAAACAATGGATACTGTTTATAAACAAGATGTCTTTTTATGTGGCAGCGCACAGAGCGTTAATATAAAAGGGTGTGAAATTCCGGTGTTTTTTATAAAAAATGATATGAATTCAGCAAATATGAATGTTTTTCTTATTCAAGAGTTCAAAAAGTCTTTAATTTATTATCGGAGCGTCAAGAAATGACTTACAATAAAACCGTAATTTTAGATTGTTACACAGATGAACCGTCCGGTTACGGTGTCCGCCCATATTTAGGAACACACCAAATTCATCTGGCCCAGGCACTCAGCTATAAACAAGAACCTTTTTCTTACCTGACTATTGATGATTTGAGATATTGTTCCGGAGAAAAAGAAACTAAAGACACAAATATTAGAATTCTTAACAGGACAGTCAATGCTTCTAACGCTTTAGACATTATAAATAATGCCGATACCGTTTATATTGTTATGGGGTGTTTTGTAGAATACAAATATTTTTCTTGTGTTCCGCCGCTAATTGATGAATTATACCAATTTTTGAAAAACAGCCGGGCATATAAAATTCTTTTTTATGTTTTGGGTATTGAAAACAATATTTGTGACGATTATAAATGCTCAAACTTGGCTAAGATTATTGACAAAGTCTGCATTGGCAACACATACCGCTTTATTCTAGAAAACTCTGTTTCAGACAATTATTTACTCCTGAATTATGACCTTTTGGACAAGATTTCCGAACAACCTGTTAAAATTATCAAACAGTTAACATATCCGATTTTGGCCGAGATTGAAACCGGAACCGGTTGCAATACGCCGACCTGCAGCTATTGTATTGAAGCAAAACGGCATATTCGTCCGACTTACAGAGAACCGGCATCTATCATCAAACAAATAAAAGCTCTTTATGGCTGCGGGGTACGTCACTTCAGATTGGGACGGCAACCTAATTTCTTTCATTATCAATATAATAATGTTGAAAAGCTGAAGGAATTATTGTCAGGCATTCGCTCTGAGTGCTCCAGTCTCCAAACGCTGCATATTGACAATGTTAATATGAACAGTGTGACAGAGCCTCACGGGCGCGATTTTGTAAAGCTTGTCGTTCAATATTGTACGGATGGAAATGTTGCTCCCTTCGGTATTGAATCTTTTGATGACGATGTCCGAAAGGACACTCATATTTTTGGTAGAGCCGACAAGATTATCAAAGCAATAGAAATTATTAACGAGTATGGTGCTGAAGTCGGAAGCAACGGATTTCCCAAATTTTTGCCCGGTATAAATTTAATGTACGGTTTGCCAGGACAAACAGAAAAAACACATGCTATTAATATGGACTATTTGCGTCAAATTTATGAAAAAGGCTTACAAACACACCGTTTATTTTACAGATATATGACACCGGCTCAGGGGGTTATCGTTAAGAACACTGAAAAGGACTTGAACCATTATAACAAAAACAAACAGGAAATTATGGACAGTTTTGTTATGCCAATGCAGCAACGCGTTTATCCTGCCGGACGAATACTAAAAAATTTTAGAGAGGTTGTTATTGAAAGCGGTCATTCCTTATTAAGGACTTTAGGCACATGCTCAATAAAAGCCCAAATAGAAAATTTACAGTTAACACCTTATTCTACTTATGATATAAGGGTTATAGATTCCCTCGAACCTAAATTACTAAAAGCCGAATTGGCAGGATGAGTGTTATATGCAAGAAAATGAAAAAATAAAAGCCATTGAGATCATGGCATCACAGGATGACGTAAAACAAGCAGTCATTAACTCTCATGACAATAATCCTTGGTGGCCTAAAGACGTATCTGATTGGAGAATGAAAATGCTCGTAGCCGGGCTTAGCACTCGTGTTTCATTCCGTATGCTGGGCAGTTACACCAAAACAATTGGCAATTTTCTAAGCCATTCTTATGAAGAAATCGCTCAAACCTCCGACGATGATTTAAAAACAATGTTAAAGCCTTTAGGCTTGCCGGATGCCAGAATCCGTTTTGTCAGAAGTATGAGCGCTTACATAGATTCAAATCTTAAAAATAAAGACATTCAAAACGTTTCCAATCTTGATCTCATTGCAGATATTGCTAAAAATGTAGACGGAGCTTCGTATAAAGTCGGACAATGCTGCGTTTTATATGCTAAAGGGTATTACTGCGGGATTATGCCCGTAGACAGCGGAATGAAAGATATGTTGGCACCGTGCATGGGGTATAAATCAGGGAAAACACCCTTTGCCCATGAAGTTGTCAGAGAGCAGCTTGAAGAATTTGCCAAATCGTATGACTGGCTTCAAATTGCCAAAAAATGCGGTTATGACAGCAAAATAAAACTTCCCGAGGACAAACCTTTAACCTGGTGGCTTCACTTGGTTATGATTAACTACAAACGTCACTTTTGTAACAACCATAAGCCAAATGATTGCCCTTTAGTTAAAGCAGGGTTATCTCTTACAAAAGGATGCAGTCGTGAATGATTTTATAATACTTGAAGGTTGTGACGGTGTCGGAAAAACGACACTGGCCAATTTATTAATTCACAAAGGTTATGAATCTTTGCATTTCAACTATGATCCAAACCTGTCTATTAAGGAAAAATATTCTAGAATCTTGTCTAAAGACTATGGTGCCAATGTCGTTTTAGATCGTTCCTTTGTTTCTGAAATGGTATATGGCCCGTTGCGGCGCGGGTATTCCCGCTTATCGGATCAGGATTTTTCTGAACTGTTGCAGATGTTAAATAAGAGAAACGGCAGGATTATTTTGTTGGATGCAGATCCTCAGACAATATTTAACAGGATCCAAAGTCGCGGAGATGCTGAAGATAAGGGAATGGATATCAATCAGATTACTGCTATAAGAGATTTATATAAACAGCTCTTATCCCCGCGGCAGGAATGCAAAATTGATATTATTCGAAATGATCGTGAGTTGCCTAAAAACATTTTACAGCGGCTACAACTGGCAGAACCTCCGTTGCAATGTTTAATTTTTGACTTTGATGAAACAATCTATCATCCTGAAGCTACAACTTTGCCACAGCAGTTAGTATACCGGATGTCCACATTCATAAAAGAAAAATTCGGTTTATCATATAAAGAAGCCAGACAACTAAGCCGGAAATACCGTATTGAGTATGGTTCTACCGTCGTCGGTCTGCAACAGTGCCATAATATTGACCCCAAAGAATTTGTTGATTATTCCTATAATTTAGATCTTTCTGAGCTGAAAAAAGATAAAAATTTTAAAAATCAGCTTCAAGCCATACCCGAGAAAAAGGTTATTTTAACAAACGCCAACGAAATATATGTGGAAAAAGCCTTGTACATGATGGGGATTAGGGATGAGTTTTCGGATATTATCGGTATTAACCGGACGAACTTTGTTCCTAAATCACAGTCTGTCGGATATGAGCTTGCAATTGACGAACATGCAGATTCCGGACGAAATTGTGTGATGTTTGATGATCAATCAGCTAACTTGAGAACTGCAAAAAATTACGGCATGAAAACCGTCTTATGTAACAAAACGGAAATAGATATGTCTGGTATGGATCATTTTACACCGGATTTACACAAAGATTTGTATAAAATCATAAACTCTATTAAGGGAAAAGAGAAATGAAACATTTTGGTCTTCTGGTTCCCGCATCTAATATTGTCGCCGAAAAAGAACTATACACCCGCTTAATTCGTGAAAATATGGATGATGTTTATTTTCATTTTGCCAGACTTAAATTCCAAACACCATATGGGCAAAACGAAGAAATATATACCAAGGAGTTGGTTGAAAGTATTCCTGAAGCTTTAGCTGAAATGAAAAGAATTAATCTGTGTCGAGCTGCCGTTTTGTGTACCTCTGCTGAAATTTATTATGATCAGAAAGACGAATTAATTTTTCCCTTAACTTCTGTTATTGCTTATTTTAAAATGAGTGGAAGAAAAACGCCCTTAGTTATTTCACCGTATAACTCGGATATTGGAGAAAAGGTAACTCAGCGGCTGAAAAATGCAGGAATAAATACCCCTAAAGAATTTCACCTAAATATTAAAACAAAGGAGGAACTTTTGTCTTTTTGCAATACTAAATTGGCCGAGATGATTGAACAGGAACTTACCCCAGACATTGATTCTATTTGTATTTTATGTACAAATTTTGCAACATTGCACTTGGAAAATTTCATAGAGCAAACTTTCCATCTTCCATTTATTTCAAGCAATAAAGCGGTTTATGAGCGACTTAAGAATTACTTTATGTAAAATTTTAGACTCATTTCTTGTTCTTGAGGTTTAAAACCGTAATCTTCATAGAATTTATAGGCGATTTTATTATCATTAAAGACACCAAGTTTGACTTCCTGAATTCCATTTTCTTTGCAAAATGTTAGAAATTCATTCATTAACATTTTTCCAATACCTTGCTTCCTATATTCTTGGATAACACCTAAAGTTCCAATATTACAAATGATCGGATTTTCTAAATAGGGAGCATTTTTTTTATTAGCAATCAACAAACCAACAACCTTATCTCCATCGACTGCAACAACCGCAAAAGCATTGTCACTTCCTATAGTTGATAAAAGAGCATTTTTTTCAAAATCACGATTAATTGGCGCGAAATAACCATTTAATATTTTACGATGGTGTTCTCTGATTTCGTTACACAGTTCTACTGCTTGAGCCACATCTTTTTCTTCAAAACTTCTAATTTTTATACTCATGGAAATATTCTTAAAACATAATTAACCCTATACAAAAATGCAGCAATACTAATGCATTGTCAATAAATTTAATTGTTCAAACAAAAGCTATTATTACCTGTTATTATTTTTGAATATCCGTTACCTCTGAAAGAAACAAAAATTGTGCAGGATGAATCTCGGGATACATTTATTTTCTGCAAAAATTTTCCGGAATGTTTTGGCCAGGGACGTGATTTGGAATATTTAGAATAAGTTGTTTCCTAATTGGAGCTTTGAAGCCTCTATTTTGTTTTTATTGATTTTCAATAAATAGTTATATTTGATAGTTCGAGAAAGGTATGGAGTGGTAGGTTCGAGTTGCTAGGGTATTTATTAAACGCGGTTCCGTCTTCAAAACCTTTATGAGCTTGGTTTTTAAGGCGTTTAGACAAGTTCGCGATGACTAAAAACCGCATCACCATTTATGAAAATCTCTGTAGAAATACGGAGATTTTTTTGTGCACTATGACTTAGGAAATCAGGGGATTTGAGAGATTGAAAGACGGGATTTTAGTCTACGTGTTCCCTTCTTAAAACCCAAAATTTCGGTCTAAACGGATCTAAAGTCTCAAATAAGAAGGGAACAATGTGTCGTCGTTCCTACATCGGTTTTATTGACTTTGAGGGCAAAATGGTTAAAATTGGTTTGATAGTAAAAACTGCTTATCGGTCGTCTAGAAAGCCGGTAATTCTCGAACTTTTGCATCAAGAGTTCATTCATCAAACAAGTTTTAAATAGCCGACGATATAATTTTTTACTCGGTACAACCTTATAGGAATCTAAAAAAGGTTTCCCGTCTCTGGTTTTAAAAGTGTTAAAAGCGGCAATCATATCTTCTTCGGTTGCTAACGGTTTGTGTGTTAAGTCCGTAAATTGCTCATAATACCCCTCTGCTGTATCTCTTTCCAAAGCATAATAGAGTCCATAACCGTGAGATTGAACGCCTGTACCACTACCGATAGCCTTTAGACTTGGTCTATCATAATCAACTCTACTTGCAGCATACGCACGTTGATATAATT
>CAYQDC010000046.1:0-11503 GCA_964416205.1 uncultured Acetobacter sp.
GTTCTTTAAATTCATCGTAGGATACAGAATGGCGGTATTGAAGAAACTTTTTTATAAAGGTTTGTTTTGGGTATTCGTTTGCAATAAATATAGGCGGAAACAGCTGTATATTTGTTTATCTAAAACTAGTATTTTTAAGTTTTTGAAATTGTCCAAGTTGAGTTTGGAAGAAAGTGTAGAGCAGAAAGCATTCAAATATTTTGTATCGGTTGTCTGTATTGTTAAAAATGAGGGATCATATCTTCGGGAATGGCTGGAGTATCATAAATTAATCGGTGTGGATCATTTTTATGTTTATGATAATGGGAGTACGGATAATACTAAAAAAATCTTGCAACCTTATATTGATGTCGGAGATATTACATATATTTATTTTCCGGGTAGGGATAGACAAAGTGAAGC
Organism: uncultured Acetobacter sp.; assembly: GCA_964416205.1. Taxonomy (GTDB): domain Bacteria; phylum Pseudomonadota; class Alphaproteobacteria; order RF32; family CAG-239; genus CAG-267. Next base: position 403 of record CAYQDC010000046.1, read on the forward strand.
TTATCTGAATGCAAGTCGGAATTTTGGTGTAGAGACAAAATGGCTTGCGGCTATTGATTTAGATGAGTTTATTGTTTTGCATGAAAAAAATAATTTGCGTGAATTTATGGCTGAATTTGCTGATTGTAGCCAAGTTAGTTTGCGGTGGGTTATTTATGGCAGTTCTGGACATGAGAAGCAACCAGAGGGGATGGTTTTGGAAAATTTCAGGGGACATGAGATATTGCCTAGTTTTGTGCCGAAATCAATTTTTAATCCGCGAACGGTTATTGATGCGTGGGTGCATTATATGTGGGTGTGTGGTAAATGGGTTGATGAAAATGGCAAGATGTTTGGTTATGGTAATGAGGTGACAGCGAGGAAAGCACAGATAAATCATTATGTGATAAAATCATGGGAAGAATTTTGTGAAAGGAAAGTCGCACGAGGGCGTGCTGGTTTTCATACTTTTGGTGATAATTTGCGAGAATATTTTGATATGTTTGATAAAAATGAAGTGTATGATGATCTGATGCTTCCTTATGTCGAAATATTGAAAGAAAAATTAGAAAGGTAAAATTTTGCAATATGTGTATCCGATTTTTTTGATTTTGTGGTTAATAACAGGTGTAATTTTAGAAAATAGCGTCGCAAATCTTTGATAAAAATGTTTTTAATACAAAGAAAAGATGAACTGTGATTTATAATATATGTTCATGTTAGTACAGATAAATAAACAATGTAGAAACAGTGGCTTGAGATAGGGATATTTGTTTTTAGCAATGACGCTGGATGGACGGCTGGCATTGTTATGATTTTTGACCATGCTATAAGGAGGTTATTTTTCTTCTGGCTGTATTGCAGTTTCTTCGGGCTCCAGGTGCTTTTTTCCTTTTAGATTGGTTAAAAACTGAGATTCTATTTTCAAATATTGGTCAAGTAACCAACGTGAACGTGATACTAGGAAAATCGTCAACAAGAGTAAAAGAAATGTTACTTTGGGATTTTCGGTTAAAAATTTGTGCACGACGGTTACTATAAAAAATGATGAGACCAAAATCCGGAAGCTGGTTAAGATAATAAGAGGCAGTCGGTTTGCCTTTTTTGCCATCCAAAGTTTATAGTAAATTTTGGATACTTGGTTTTTGTTGGAAAAAAAATTTCGCAGGCGGGTTGTTTTTTCATCCAGGGCTATTCCAATACTAAATTTGGTTTCATTGTTATATTTTTCAGTTTCTATTAATTCGTTTTGAGCACAAGAGGCAATGGAATCAATTTCTTCTGCTTGTTTTTTTGGAAAAAGCCAGTGTAGTTTGTCTTTTATAAATTTTGTGGTAATAATGTTCCAACCAATGAGTGCTTTTAAAAACGGAGCCATCAATAAAAAAGTTAATCCCGTTATGATAATATTTGCCGGAATGCGATAGGGGATTATTTCCCTGATGTAGGGGCGGGCTGCGGTGGCAAAAGCGATGATACTGTATAAAATGATGGAGAAAAGTGACAGTCGCAACAGGTAATTTTTAAACAAGGCGCTCCAGAGGCGTTCTTCATTATGTGTCAAGGCTGTTGTGGAAGTATATTTGTTAATGTAGTTCTGCCATTTTTCAGGTAAAAAGCGATTGAGTATTTTGTAAGCCTGATCTGCGACTTTTATCATCAATGGTGTTAAGAAAGTTGTAATGACAGATACAGCAACGATAATCGGATAAACTTTTGAACTGATGACATTCAGACTCATGCCGAGAGAAGCAATAATGAAGGCAAATTCACCCACTTGGGCAAGTGAAAAACTGCCGGACACTGCTGTTTTTAATGGTTGTCCAGAAGCGACAAAACCAAAGCAGGAAAAGAATACTTTACCAATAATAACTATCAGCGTAATGGCGATAATCGGTTTGGCATAGGTTATGAACATTACGGGGTTTACCATCATGCCGACGGATACAAAAAAGACGGCGCCAAAGAAATCTTTTAATGGTTGGAGATTTTTTTCTATTCTGCCGATTAGCTCGGTTTCCGATAAAATAGAACCCATTATGAAAGCACCCAGTGCGGTAGAAAAACCAGAAGATGTAGCAAGCAATACCATTCCGAAGCACAAGCTGATGGTGATTAAAAGCAGCATTTCATCTGTTAAGAATTTTTGTATTTTGTTTAAGAAGGTTGGAACTAGGTATATACCGGTAACAAAGCATAGAATCAGGAAAAATACCAATTTAAGAGTGCTGGTAGCTAATGCAGTGCCGTTAATTGTTGTTCCTAAAGCAATAGTCGGTAATAAAACGAGCAGGAGAATACCTACCAAATCTTCAACGATTAAGACGCCGAAAACCAAGTCAGTAAAGCGTTGTTTTTTGATGTTTAAATCGTTAAAAGCTTTGATGATAATTGTGGTTGAAGACATGGATATCATAGAGCCTAAGAAAAAACTGTCCATTGTTGACCAACCCAATAATAGACCAGTGTTATAGCCTATAAACAACATGAATATTATGTTGGCGTTTGCTGTTATCATGGCAGCCTTGCCGACATTGAGCATTTTTTTGAAGCTGAATTCAAGTCCAAGTCCAAACAGTAGGAAAATAACGCCGATATCTGCCCACAAAGTCAGGTTTTCCTTATCATTGACAGTGGGCAATAAATCAAAATACGGACCAGCTAATATGCCAGCTAAAACGTAGCCGAGTACAATCGGCTGTTTTAATTTTTTACAGAGCAGAGTTGTTATACCTGCATAAATGGTTATTAACGTCAAATCAACGATGAGTGAATGTATTGAGTGCATTTTTGGTTGCCTAAAATATAGGTTTGAGTGATAGCTTATTTAACAAGACAATTCTTTATTTCGGGTTAACAATATGGAAATACATAGAATTATTTTGTTATTTTTCAAGTTCAAAAATATTTTCAGATGTATGAAAGAAAAAAGATTTTCCGCCGTTGTCCCAATTTATTTGTAGTCGGTTTTGCGGTAAAAAATGAAATTTCCCACAGTTGCGATAAGAATTGTTAAAGCTGCATATACGACCGTCTTTTTGATCAATGAAAGTGTCTTGCCATTTTGGGGTTTTTAGTATGATAAACGGTTCACCCGGCGGTGGGTTAAAAAAGTCTGAGGCAAGCGCAAATGGAAATTCTTTAATTCGTAAGCCGTGATATTCCTGTTCATAACGTAAATATACGGTAAACAGCCTTTCGGCCAGATAAGCAAAGATCAATTTTTGTTCTGTATCTCTTTGTGCCAAGTTATTTTTGAGATGGTCGTAAAGTGGCAATAATATACTGAAAAGCCAGGAAGCATAATTATTTAGTATTTCACGACGTGTAATGAACATATTAGTGGGATAGAATCCAAAATCATCATGTAGAATTTTAACTGCAGAATCGTACATAAAAGGGTATTTTTGCCTGATTATCTCTAAAGCGACATCCATATCGGAAATAATATGCTCTTGTTTGTATTGTTCGTAAGGGTTTACTTTGATTGGTTCGGAAACAAGAATGTCATGTGTGGCGAACCAGGGTAAAATATATTTTTTTTCCAGTTCTAGTTCATGTAGAAAATTGTTGGCAAAGCTTTTTAAGTGATTGATACCTAAATGACGGAAACGCATGGATGGGAATTGCAACATCGGATAGTGGGCGTTGTTATTAATACTTAAAAAGCGGCGATAGTGGAACATTCCAATGAAAGGAGAATCGGTGTTTTTCCATATCCAGTACAAAGCTGTCAGTTCAGAAAAATAGCGGTTTAGTTCTGATATATTTTCTTTGGTATTATCCCCAATCATGTTGTTATTCAGCCATGTTATTTCTTCAGGTGTAAAAGTTCCTTTGCGTGATGGGGTGGTAGCGACAGCTCGACCAGCCTGTATTGGCTCAAATATTTCGTTTTTGATTAAAGGGGCTGGTTTGTAGTAAACAACGAAAATTTTAAGGTAGTCAGTTTTATATATGAAGAGAAGGTATATTGCGGTGCATAAAATAAAAGCAGCAAATGTTATTATGGTTGTAGAAATCAATTTGCTGCTTTTCATAAACATTACCTGCCTATTCTCGTTTTAGGTATAATCGAGAAAATTAAGCGATGATATTCGGGTTTATCAAGGTTTCAATTTTTTGTATTTTGTTTTTTAGATTGTTTTTTTGACTGTTTAATTTTTGGGCTTGATAAAAATCTATCATCTGTTTATTTTTTATCAATTTAGAAATATCGGATTTGACTCTTCTTTCTTCCAACTTTAACTCACAAAGCTGGACTTGAAGATTGTTGAAAGAATCGATGTTTGCCATAGAATTTGCTCCAAAAGTAAAATCAGGCTGTTTTTCAACCTTTAATTATTTTTATGAAGTGTACTGTAATTTTTATAAAAAATCAAGTAGTTTTAGGAGAATTTAAAAAATTAGTGAAAAAATAAAAAATTATGCTGGTCAGACGCAATTTATGCAGGTATTTTTCTGTCAGCGAAATTTAGAATAGGAAAAAAATATGACAAAAATTCAAAAGATTGGTATTTTAACAAGCGGTGGAGATTGTGCTGGTTTGAATGCCGTGGTGATGGCTGTTGTTAATTCAGCAGCTAAGTTCGGGTGGGAAGTGTATGGTATTCATAATGGTACGGATGGTGTTACGGAAATGCCACTTTCATTTGAAGTTTTAACAGGACGTAATTTTTCGGATACGCCGTGGCCACGTTTGGCGGGGTCTTACCTAGGTTCGTTGAACAAAGGTGTTAAAATGGAATCACAAGCAGCTGTTTCTGAGCGCTTTGGACAGGGCGTTGCCGAATTGGGACTGGATGCAGTTGTTGTTGTCGGTGGTGACGGGAGTATGAATATTGTTAGCAATTATTGCCATAAGGCAGGTGTTAAAATGGTTGGTATTCCTAAAACCATTGATAATGATACACCGTTAACAGAGTATTCTGTGGGGTTTAATTCTGCATGCCAAGTGTGTGTTAATGCTATAGATGCTTTGTGGAAGACTGCGCGTTCGCATCAAAGAGCTCTTATTTTGGAAGTTATGGGGCGTGATGCTGGACATTTGGCGATGCATTCTGCTGTGGCAGGTTTTGCAGATGTGTGTTTGGTTCCAGAGATTTCATACAAAGTTGATGGTATTATTAATAAATTAAAAAGTATTAAAGCTAGTGGTCGTAATCATGCCGTTATTGTCGTTTCTGAAGGTGTTCATACCGAAAATGGTGAAATGATTTCTAATACCAAGAATCTTATAGGTGAGAAGATTAATGGTGGTATTGGTGAATATTTGAGTGCAGCGATAAATGACAAATATTCGGAATTTCAGACACGTGTTACCAAACTGGGGCATGTTCAACGTGCCGGCGATCCGACAGCTTTTGACCGTGCTTTAGCTTGCGCTTTCGGAGCCAAAGCTGTTGAGTTGCTTAATGCGGGACAAACTGATGTTATGGTTGGGTTGAATGGTGATGAATTGGTTACACATTCACTTGAAAAGGTGGTGGCTGCAGGTACGACGTTGCTGAATAAAAACAGTGTTTATGTTAAAGCGGCCATTGATATGGGAATGTATGTCGGTGAGATATAGTTTTTCATGGCAATGTGATTGCTAAAAAAGAAACGGCACTATGACAGATGCCGTTTTTTATATTGTTTGATATAATGTGCTGTGTTTCAGATTTTATCAAAGTTGATGCGAGGATCGACAAGGGAATAAGTCAGGTCACCCAGTAATTTTAATATTAAACCTAAGAGGGCGAAAATATATAAAGTGCCGAAAATGACAGGATAATCTCTAGTCATGATAGCTTCATAGCCTAATAAACCCATACCGTTTAAGCTGAAAATAATCTCAATTAAAAGAGAGCCAGTAAAGAGAATTTTTATTAGTAGCCCTGGGAGACCGGCAATAATGACCATCATGGCGTTACGGAATACGTGTCGGTAGAGAATGCGATTTTCAGACAAGCCTTTGGCGCGGGCTGTTAAAACATACTGTTTGCTGAGTTCATCCATGAAAGAGTTTTTTGTCAGCATTGTTAACGATGCTATTCCACCAATGACAATACATATAGTTGGAAGTGTTAGATGCCAAAAGTAATCTCCAATTTTGTGCCAAAAAGTAAAATTTTCCCAACCATCTGATGTCAGTCCTTTTAGCGGAAAGATTTGGAAATAAATACCTCCGGCGAATATAACAATTAATAGAACGGCAAATAAAAATACGGGGATAGCGGAACCGATAAAAATGATAAAGGAGCTGATCATATCAAATTTTTCTCCGTCCTTTTTTGCTTTTTTGATACCAAGAGGAATGGATATAAGATAAATAATTAGTGTTGACCATAATCCCAGAGAGATAGATACTGGCAATCTTTCTTTAATTAATTCTAAGACGGTATTATCTTTGTAATAGCTTTTTCCAAAATTAAAAGATAAGTAGTCTTTTAACATTTTGATAAAGCGTTCGTGTATGGGTTTGTCAAATCCGAATTGTTTTTTTAGTTCTTTAACCAAGTCGTCTGGGACTCCTTTGGCTCCTTGGTATTTTTGTTCGTTTAAATTTGGTATGCCACTGTTTATATTGCCGGTAGCGCTGGTGTTTATACCTTTGTATTGAGCAAGCATATATTCAACTGGTCCGCCAGGAGCCAGTTGAACTATTGCAAAGTTAATCAGTAGTATTCCCAGCAATGTTATCGGGATTAGTAGAAGTCTTTTTATGACATAAATGCGCATATTTGTTTAATCCTTTATCCACCAAGTGTTAATGTCTACGCCAATGCCGGAATTGTTTTCTGGAAAAGCAAATTTGTCCCAATAAGCAATTCTATCGCTGTCCGAATACCAATTGAAGATGACGTAATGATTAAAAAGTAAGACGCGGTCAAGTGCGCGTACGTAGGCAGTATATAAGTTTTTGTCTTCTGTTTCTATTAACTTTTGTATAAGTTCGTCAACGGCGGGATTTTTAATGCCGATGATATTATTGCTACCTGTTGTATCTGCAGCATTACTGCCCCATAAATCCTTTTGTTCCGACCCTGGCATATAAAGTCCACCGAATCCGCCAATAATAATGTCAAAATCGAAATTATCCAATTTGTTTTTGTAAGTATTTATTTCTAAAATTCTGGTTGTTGCCTTGATACCTATTTTGCGTAAATTTTCTATAAAAGGCAATAAAACTCGTGTGAACGAATTACCGTTGGCTGAGTTTATGATTATTTCAAATTCCAAGGGCTTCCTTGTTTTTAAGTTACACATTTTTTCGTTTATGAAATCGTAGCCGGCGCTGTTTAGAAGTTGTACGGCTTTTTTGAGGTTTTCTCTGTCAGAGAGCGAATCGTCACGAAAAATCTTTTCTATCGGAGTTGTGAAAATTTCTGGCGGGATTTTATCTTTAAGCGATTGCAAAATTTCTAATTCCAGGTCTTCAGGGAGGCCTGTTGCAGCGAAACGTGTGTTGGCAAAAAAGCTGTTTAATCGTTTGTATTGGTTATAAAACAGGTTTCTGTCGGCCCAGGGGAAATTGAAAGCATAATCTATAGCTTGGCGTACATGCGGGTTGCTGAATTTTGGGCGGCGAGTGTTAAAGGCGAAAAATTGAATGGTTGCCGGGCGATTATGTTTAATGGTTTGTTTTTTTATTTTGCTTTTGTAGATAAGGTCATTATTATAACCGGTAGCCCATGATTTTGCAATATATTCATATCGCATGTCTATATTTTTAGAGAATAGAGCCTGTAGGGATACGGTGGTATCTTGGTAATAGTCATATTTGATTTCATTAAAATTGAAGAAACCTTTACGAACAGGTAAATCTTTACCCCAATAATCAGATTTTCTTTTAAAGACAATGTAGTGTCCTGCTTCAAAGTCCGTGATTTCATAAGGACCATTTCCAAGCGGAGGTATTAAGCTTGGTTTGTCATAAGCTTTGTTTTGGAAATCCTGGGCAGAAAAGATTTTAAGCGCACTTAAAATAATAGGTAATTCTCTGTTTTTAGAACCGGGTTTAAAGTAAAAGCGAACATGTAACGGGGATATTTTTTCTATTTTGTCTACGTCACTGTAATAAAACTTATATACAGGAGAACCTTGGTTGATTAGAGCATTAAAGCTAAATATAACATCATCGGCTGTTACGGGGGTATCGTTATGGAAACGGGCTTGCGGATTAATGAAAAAGCCGATGAAACTTTTATCTGAAGGTATTTCAAATTTTTCGGCCAGTAATGGATAGACTGTTTCCGTATCATCGGCAGGGGTGTAGCCTAAGCTGTCTAAAGTTAATGCTACAGCTTCCGCTGAAGCTGTTCCTTTAAAAATATAGGGGTTGAAATTATCAAAAGTGCCATATGCCGGTAAAACGATTCGGCCTTTTTTAGGGGCATTAGGGTTGACATAGTCAAAATGTGTAAAATTTTCTGTGTATTTAGGTGTTTTGCTTAATGAAATATATGGGGCAACGATTATTTCCTGCTGTGTATTTTGCAGGTTTGAAGATTCTGTATTAAAAGATGTTTCTTCTTTTGCAGGCATGTTTGCCATTTCTGCACAAACGTTCTTGCCGTTTGCTGATATGGTTAAGTTTAAAAGGAATGTTAGCAAAAATAGTAGATTATTTGCTTTTTTTGTCATCAGGCCAAGCTCCGAACGGATAAGCATATTCATCATAACTGTTTTCAGGCGATGCATTTATTTCTTTTTCCAATTCATCTAGTGATATGACTGGCGGTTTAGGTTGTGTAGGTGTGTTTGATGCCGGAGAGGAAAACGTTGACTCTCTTTTTAAACCTCGAAGAGCTGTTTGCGTGTTTGCAAAAGATTTTATAATCGGGGTTTTGTTTTTGTTAAACGGAGATGATTTTATCTGTAATTCATCACGGATGATTTGTAAACTGGCATCTATATTTTGTGGTGTTTCTGTCTGACGAGAAGTTTTTTTTTCTTCTGTTTTTGTTTGCTTGGATGCTGCTGGTTTCAGGGGCTGGGAGGAGTTTTTTTTGATGACAGGCTCGCTCAAAAATGATGGAAGAGTGATATCTTGTTCTTCAGTTAAAAAATATTTTTCTGATTGTTTTGTTGCATTAATAATTTTTTCAGATGGTTTGGACAGCTCATCTTTTATTTCTTCGGATAGTCTTTTTGCAATCGGTGTTATGAGTTCATAAGCTTTTCCTAGAGCTCCAGAGGCTATAATGTTATAAAATATTTGCTGTGTGTCATAAGTGTTCATGAGTTGATAAAGACTGGTAATGCGGGTGTGAAATTCTAATATGCTGCCTTTAAGCAAGGAATCTTTTTGAGCTCTGTTGAATAAATGTCCGGCAAAATCTGATTGAAAGTTATATGTTTCTATGAATGTTTTAGCGATGAGCCAGCGTTCACCACCAGCTGTTCGCGACCAAAGGTGTTCCATTTGGGCACTGGATATTGAATTACTGCGTTTAATTATTTCGGCGAGGGTTTCATTGGCATCAGCAATCAAGGTGTCAAATTCTTGTAAAATAAAACCGTTTTTTATTTCTTTTTCAGCAGCTAGAAGAGCACATCCCAAAGTTTCAGTATTTTCTGTTTGTTTCTTCAGTTGTTCCAATATAGCGGTGATGCGATTTTCCGAATTTTTTGAGATATAATAACTTCGGACGATAAAAAATATTCCCCAAATGAGTGCAATTGGGAACAAAATTATGTAAATGGTCTGATAAAGTGTTTCAATATTTTGGACGGGCATTTTGACAAGGCTTAAACCATATATCATCCAAGAAATACTTGAGAAGGCGGTAATGAAGAATGAGATGTTCAGCAATGTTTTACTCCAGATGTTTTTTTGTATTGTAGATGATATGCCATATTTTGCAAATAAAAAAACAGTTAATTACCTAATTTTTGTAAAAAAAAGTGTAAAAAAGGTTGCTTTGGTGGTATATATAAAAAAAATATGATGATTTTTTTTTGTTTTGTGTTATAGAAAAGGTGAGTTTTTAATTTTTGAAGGTATGGAAAATGAATGATTCGACAGCGGTTGTGCTTGATTTTGAAAAAGATATTTTAGAGATTGAAGAAAAAATCGAGCATTTGAAGTTTCTCGCTAAAGATGAAGATATGGATATTACCAGAGAGATAAAGCGGCTTGAACGCAAGTTGGGACAGCATATTAACAGAACATATATGAATTTATCAGCCTGGCAGAAAGCGCAAATTGCAAGACATCCGGGGCGTCCTCATTGTTTGGATTATATTAAGGCCTTTGTGGACGAGTTTACTTTGTTGGCTGGTGATAGGTGTTTTGCCGATGATGAAGCTATGGTTTGCGGTTTGGGAAAAATAGACGGTAGATCTGTTGTTGTGGTTGGACAGGAAAAAGGTTTTGATTTAGAAACACGGATAAAATATAATTTCGGTATGGCTAAACCAGAAGGTTATCGTAAAGCTCAACGTATGATGGATTTGGCAGATAAGTTTCATTTGCCGATAATCAGTTTTGTGGATACGGCCGGGGCTTATCCTGGTGTTGATGCTGAAGCACGGGGGCAGGCTGAGGCTATTGCGACATCTATTGAAAAGAGTTTGAAAGTTAAAGTTCCGGTTATTGCTGTAGTTATTGGGGAAGGTGGGTCCGGTGGGGCAATTGCTATTGCTACGGCTAACCGGGTTTTGATGTTGGAGCACTCTATTTATTCGGTTATTTCTCCGGAAGGTTGTGCGTCTATTCTTTGGAGATCCAGCGATAAAACAAAAGAGGCAACAGAAGCATTGCGTTTGACTGCACAGGATTTAAAAGCGCTGGGGATTATTGATGAAATTATCAAAGAGCCTTTGGGTGGGGCTCATCGCAATGTGCAGCAAACATTGAATTCGGTTAAAGAGGCTGTTTTAAAACATTTGTGCGATTTGGAAAAATTGTCGCCTGATGAATTAAAAAAGCAACGGACGGATAAGTTTTTGCAGATGGGGCGGCATATAATGGCGGAGTTTTAGATATAAATAGCAAGAAATAACATTTCCCCATTAACTCAACATTAACCAATTATATGATAAATACAATATATTAAGAATGTTACATTTTATGGAACGTGGCGTTTTTTAACGGTAACTTTGCAAAAATGTGAGGTGTTCACAAGGGGAGTGT
>CAYQDC010000047.1:0-11396 GCA_964416205.1 uncultured Acetobacter sp.
TGAACCAAACAAAATAAAAAAAGCTCTAACCGGCGTTGGTAAAGCAGATAAACACCAAGTAGAAACAATGGTAAAAATATTACTCCCGGGCTGTAATCCTAAAAACAACGATTCATCAGATGCTTTAGCCATTGCTATTACTCACTGCAACCTGCGAAATACATACAACGACAAAAATGTATAAACGGAATAACTACACAAAAATATGAACCTGTAAAGGGCTCATATTTTTACATTTTTATAAATCAGCAATTACACACATACTAACAATCTCATCTGGCTGACTAACCAATCCATTATAACCATCACCTTTCTTTATTTTATCAACAACTTCCATCCCGGAAACAACTTTTCCCCATACGGTATATTGCCCATCCAAATGAGGACAGTCATCATAACAAATAAAAAATTGGCTATCTGCCGAATCCGGATTCATTGCTCTTGCCATGGAAACAGTCCCCCGCTTATGCGGAATAATATTAAATTCCGCTTTCAGCTTCTTTCCGCTCCCCCCTGTACCCGTACCAAGAGGACATCCCGTTTGAGCCATAAATCCGTCAATAACACGATGAAACTTTAAGCCATTATAAAATCCCTGACGTACCAGTTCTTTTATTCTGGCAACATGGTTCGGAGCCGACTCCGGATACATTTCTATAATAACATCTCCCTTTTCTAGTTTCATGACTAAAGCATTTTCAGGATCTGCCACATTATATGAATATCGAATCTTTTTACCACGTGTATCGCTTACACATATTTTCTTTTTTTCTTCAGTAGACAAATTCTTCGTTTTGCTCTTATCCAAACTTTTTGTTTCACTTTTTCCTAAAATATTAGACATTTTAAACTCCTCTAAATAGTTTCTTACCCAATATTTAAATATTTACTTTCCTTTATTCAAGACAAAATCAACTCTTTCTTTCGCAGACAACCCCTTAGGATATGTCAAATCTATTTCCATCAAAACAGATTTTAATCCACATCCATTAGCAATTTGAATAGCCAACCCAGGACGCGCATTAATTTCCAGCATCATCGGACCTCTGTTTTTATCAAGAACAATATCCGCACCAAGATATCCAAGCCCCGTCATATCATACGCAAGAGCACCTATAAGCAAATGTTCCCGCCAAAACGGCACCCGTAAATCCATCAAATTTGCTTTTGTATCTGGATGCTGAAACACAGGTTTATTATGCATAACAGCCTTAAGAGGCAGACCGCTCCGAACATCCAAACCAACGCCCACCGCACCTTGATGCAAATTTGCTCGTCCGCCGGATTCTCTAGTCGCTAACCGCATCATAACCATAGCAGGAAACCCTTTATATACAATCACCCGCACATCAGGCACACCACGATAGCTAAAATTTGCAAAAACATCACTAAAATTAACCGCTTCCTCAATTAAAGCAACATCATATTGTCCGCCTAAACTAAACAATCCGCTTAACGTATTGGAAATATGTTGATAAATATCCTTATAACTTAAAATATTACCGGAAGCACTATAAAAATTTTCATCATCATATTTTTTTATAACCAAGACCCCTTTTCCGCCACTCCCATGAGCCGGTTTAATAACAAATGTATCGTGACCTCTAATTACATTCAAAAAATTTTGCACTTGATATTGATGTTCAATAATCCCTATCATTCCAGGCGTATTTATATTAATACTATTTGCTAATTTCTTGGTTTTTACTTTATCATCAACCAAAACATACAAAGAACGTTTATTATTTTTTGCTATTACCGAATAATTACGATCATTCATGCCTAATACGCCGTTTTCCCGTAATTTTTTGCCATTAAACAGCCATTCAATCATATTACTTATCCTCCACCGGCCAAAGGAGCAAACCGTTTTAGCTCTGTCAAACGATAGCCTGTATAAGTCCCCAACAACATAACAATAAATAATATCACCAAATTCAGTTCATTAAATGCAAACATTATATGACGTACATATTCGCTGCTTACGACAAAATAAGTTATACAAGCAGTAAGCAATGTAGAAATAATTTCCTTTACCGTATTCCTCCCCCCTTCTTCTTCCCATGTAATAGATGCACGTTCTATAATCCATGCCGTAATAATTATCGGAAAGAAAAGCGCCGAACTAACCACCGCATAATTAAGCCGATACCCTATAATAGTTAAAGCCTGAATCAACAAAATTACAAAAATAACAACAAATGAAATTCGTGGAACAAGCAATAAATTAAGTTTTGCTACTACAAATCGCATAATCAATCCCAAAACAATCATAACTGAAAAACAAATAATTCCAGGCCAAAATCCAGTCTTAACCAACGCCATTGCCAGCAACATCGGTGTAAAAGTACCCATTGTAGAAACTCCGATAACATTCCGCATAATAACGATCACCAATATTGCCAATGGAAAAATCATAAGCCACTTCAACGTATTTTGTTCAAAAACAGGTAATGTATAAATTGAATATTTATACTCAGTCAATTTATCATTTGCCGTTGCTCTATATTTCGCCATTTTAGCCGGAGTTGCAACAGATCTTAGAACGGAAAAAGCAATTTTAGAATTTTCCCCACCGCGAACATCAAGCAACGACACACCACCCCGCTGAAAAATAACCCAATTCTTAGGTAAACCACTCTTTGCCGTATTCAAATCATACAATGTCCATTTGCCATCCAAATAAGCTTCTAACATAATATCCGGTTTATCTGTCTTTCTATCCTCCTCCAGCTTAATGGTCCAAGCAATCCGCGCCGGTATACGTTTATATGCCAGTATTTGAATAATTTTTTCAGCAAATTCTTTCATCGTATAATTTAAAGGTAAAACTGGCGTTATGGTAGGAATAGCTATCTCCTGATTAATCGTAGAAATTATTTTCTGAACTTTATCTCCTTTTTGCAAATGCGACAACTCCCAAAGCTTTCGTATTTGCCCTCTCTCTTCTTCCATCAACAATGGGCGCTGAACTTTAGCTACCATAGACATATTAGAAACCTGATATTGTACATCATTATAAATGCTCAGCCGATAATATAAATTCTGCCTGCCATTTTTATTTTCACCAGACAAAATAACTCGTCCATTCTTTTTATCTCTGGAAACAGTATATCCTTTAGCAATTATTTCTTCACTTAAGATCTTAAAACCATCTTTATCATCTGGCACAGCTAATGATACTTTGGTATCACCACCAACTGCATCAAAGGAAACCTTAGCCTCTACCGTCCACACATCTGTCAAAGCTTTTGGTGACAAGGTAAATCCCCAATACTTAACTTTGTGATAAATTCCATATCCTGCATAAACAACAGATAATAACAACAAAAGACTAAGAACTTTTCTTACTGTAAAAGTGAACTTCATAAAACAACCTTAATCTAAAGTATATGATGTAGACGTATCAACCAAAAAACGTCCCGTTAAGATATTACGGCCAACTAATCCCTGATAATCAAAACTGGAGCGATCCGCTATAGAAAAGACGGCACTGAAAACATCATCCCCCATTTTAACATCCATTTTAACCGCTTTACGTGGTTCATCTTTACCCACACGTCGTACTTTAAAAGAACGTTCTATTTTTTTCTCAAAAACATGTTCTTCTCCTGTTTTTCTGTTTGTAAGTAAAAATGAAACCCATTTTTCACCATCTCGTTCAAAATATTCAACATTTTGACAATCCAATGAGGATGTTGTTGCTCCAGTATCAATTCTAGCAGCAAATGGCGACTTCATCGGCAAAAAATAAATCGGCTCGACTTCACCTATAATCGGCAGATGAGCCTTTTCCATCACAACCTCCTGAGTAGTACTGACATTATGAACAACAGCAGGAACAATAACTTGTTTTGATTGACACGCTGATAAGATGAAAACCAAAATCAAAAAACATAATTTGCGCATTTTGACACCTTCAACTCAAACCCATTTGATTAAAGATCTTAAGATACTGCTTACATAACTTCTTTTTCTGGATTTAACACCAATAAAATCACACTAATACACAACGAAAAATTATTTCGCTTGTAATAAACATTGTTTCTTATTATTTAAACAGGTTAAACGATGTATTTAAACAATGTATTTAAATATTGGAATTAGAAATCGTATACCTGTCTCTATACCAAAATCAGACTTAGCTTTAAGAGTCAGATTAACATACTGTTGTATATCCAGAGATATTGTCAATATATTACCAATACCCCACACTCAATATACTTCAAAAATGGCCATCATTTATACTGATAATCATATATAATATCCGCTACATTATGCTGTCCGTATCGTGTAATGGAATACCGTTTATAAACATTCAAGATAAAGATAAGCCTGAATAGCATCGTTTTTTATTGTTCCCAAATAGACACGTTTACACTATAATCGAAACCATTATGTAAACAATATAACTGTGTTTAATGTTATATTACATTTATCAATTTAGCAGAAAACGGAATTGGTTGACTTTAAATATTCGGTGAACTCGCAATGATACTTTATTCAGATTATTTATTCCTTTTTCGTCTGTACACTCTGAACCATAAAAACAAACTTACGCAAATCCCAATTACTCTAATTTTTTTCATTACATGCTCCTTTCTTCGGATTAACAATATTTCAAATATACCCTTAATACCGCGAAAAAAAAGGGGAATTTACAAAATAAAGTCTTGAATAACAATCAAATGGAATCTAAAATACTTTCTTAAGATAAGGATTAAAAATGATAGCAAAATTAAAAGGTACCATAGACAACATCGGTGAAAACTGTTGCATTATAGATGTCAACGGTATTGGATATCTCGTCAATATGTCCTCTCGCTCTTTATCAAAATTACATCAGGGTGAATATGCTGTACTCCTCATAGAAACAGTTATCAAAGAAGACAATATCACACTATTTGGTTTTCAAACGCCTTGGGAAAAAGAATGGTTTAATACTCTGACTAAAATTCAAGGTGTAGGAGGAAAAGTATGCTTAAATATTTTAAGCACATTATCTCCCGCACAACTATCACAAGCTATCGCGGCACAAGACAAAAATTCGTTTTTGCGAGCCGCAGGAGTCGGCTCTAAATTAGCAGCACGATTAGTTACCGAACTTAAAGATAAAATAGTAACAATTCCACCTGAATATCTGGGAGCTACCGATTTAAATACTATTTCTGAAGAAAACAACAACGAAACGTCTGTTTTTCCCAAAAATAACAAAACCATGACAGTACAAGCTGTCGATGATAATACTGACAACACATACACAAAAACTGAAGATGTAACTTCTGCTTTAACAAACCTTGGATACCAAAAAATTGAAGCCTATCGTGTTGCTTCAGAAATTTGTCTAAAAAACCAGGATGCCAATCTCGAAACACTGATTAGACTGGCTTTAAAAGAATTTAACCAATAGGAGTTTTTAATGCCTGAAAACAACGAGCGTATCATCAGTGCACAAAAAATTTCATCCGATGAGACCAATACTCCTATCGCAATCAACTTGCGTCCTTCAACTCTTGATGAATTCATCGGACAAGATAAAGTCTGCCAAAATCTGAAGGTTTTTATTCAGTCAGCCAAAAACCGCTGTGAAGTTCTTGATCACGTTTTATTATATGGCCCACCAGGATTAGGCAAAACAACATTATCAAATATTATATCAAAAGAACTCGGTGTCGGATTTAAAGCCACATCTGCCCCCATGATAACTCGCTCAGGAGATTTAGCTGCAATTTTAACTAATTTAGAAGCCCGTGATGTCCTTTTTATCGATGAAATACACCGGCTTAACCCGGCTATAGAAGAAGTTCTATATTCCGCCATGGAAGATTTTCAACTGGATATTATCATCGGCGAAGGTCCTTCCGCACGTTCTGTGAAAATTGACCTGCAACCATTTACTTTAGTCGGTGCCACAACTCGCTCAGGCCTTGTTTCAACCCCGTTGCGCGAACGTTTCGGTATACCATTGCGCATGGATTTTTACAATCATGACGATTTACAAAAAATTGTCTTGCGTGGAGCACGTTTATTAAATATGCCTATTTCTGATGACGGCGCCATGGAAATCGCCAAGCGCTCACGAGGAACACCGCGCATTGCGGGCAGATTATTAAAGCGTGTCCGTGACTTTGGTGCTGTCGCCGGAAATGCCGAAATCAATTCGGCAATTGCCGACAAGGCATTAAAACAACTTGATGTAGATGAATACGGTCTGGACGAATTTGACCGCAGATATTTAAACTGCATTGCCAAAAACTACGGCGGAGGACCAGTGGGCGCCGATACACTGGCTGCAGCACTTTCAGAAGAAAGAGACACTATCGAAGAAGTTATCGAACCTTATCTGCTGAAATTAGGATTCTTGAAACGCACCCCCCGCGGCAGAGTTTTATCTGAACAAGGTTGCAAATATCTCGGTATCAGCAAATTAAAAAACACCAACAACCAATTCACTTTTATGGATAATTTAGGAATTTAGACATGACTTATGAAACAAATCCCATTTGCGGAAAACTTTTTACAGATAAAACCTTTTCATTCCCGATTCGCATATATTATGAAGATACAGATGCCGGTGGCATTGTCTATTATGCAAATTATCTAAAATATGCCGAACGTACTCGTACGGAATTTCTCCGCCATTTAGGCCTAAATCAGCAAGAAATGCTAAAAAAACAAGGTATCGGCTTTGTCGTCCATAACTGTTCCGTCCATTATAAAACACCAGCAATGCTTGACGACACCTTAAACATGACCTGCAAAATAACAGAGTTAAAAGGTGCCTCATTAAAAATGGAGCAGAAGTTATATCGGCAGGATACCCTCATTTGCAATTTGGAAATTACACTGGTTTTCCTAAATTTAAACAATATGCGCCCAATAAAAATACCGCCTGAAATATCAAACCTACTTCAATAAACATTTTTTTACACTGTTCATTCTTCTTTATGCAAATAAACATATACACTGATAGATACCACTACAATCATCGGCACCCACGCAGCAAACCATACCGGAATATACGAATTGACACCAAACGCCGAAATAACCTGTGACGTAAAATATACTGTAAACCCCGTAACAATGCCGAAAACAATCATTAATAAAACACCTCCTTGACGTTGATTCGGCTTCAAAGAAAAAATTCCAGCCACCAATACCATCGCCATTAAAAAGAAAGGTAAAGCTATAAGGCTTAAATAACGCATTTTATAACGTTGAACAGAAAATCCAGACATCTCATAAAACTCAATTGTATCCGGTAAATTCCAAAACGAAATTGCTTCAGGATCTACAAAATTATCTTTAATACGTTGCAAATTCATTTCCGTCGGATATTGAAGACTATTCAAAATTTCAGCCTGATGACCTGACTTGTAAATGCGAACATCCTTCAAATCCATAACCCCATTTTCTAAAGTCGCCACAAAAGCCTCTATACGGCGTTTTACTTGCATCTTTTTATCTGTCTCAATAATACTGACATCTTTAAACCACAAAATATCATCCTGCAAATTCAAATTTCCTGCATTTACAATAGCTATTGTTCCGTCACTTTTTCCCTCACGTATCCACAAACCTTTGTTAGAAAAGAGAAAAGCATCAGGATTATCCGTAGAAAGACGATAAGATAATGTTTCTTTAAGCTCATACAATTTTGCCGAAATTGGATTCAACACAGCCACCCAAATAATCCCTAAAAAAAACACCGCCAATAAAACAGGAAACAACACCCCCCAAATAGAAACACCGACGGCTCTTATAATCACAAATTCATTTGTTTTACTCAATCTCCAAAAAGCAATCATAGTAGAAACCATCACCACAAAAGGCACAATTTTATCAACAGTTTCTGGCAGTTTAGCTATAACATATTCAATCAAAAAAACTATAGAAACATCATACCGACCTGAAGTCCGACGTAGGATCTCTATCATATCAAACATCATAATAATGGCACAAACAACAACTAAAACAAACAAAAAGTTTATTATTGTCTGCCTAATCAAATACAAACCTAAAATAGAATTTGGTTTCATCATCGTTGCATATTTCCTAAAAATAACCGGTGGAAAGATAACGTTCAACACTATCAGCTAGAATAACAACCAACCTTTTGTTATAAAAATCTTCCCTTTTCGCCAATTTAATTGCTGCTGTTACAGCCGCCCCACCAGAAATACCGATAGGTAAACCTTCCGTCTCAGCAACAATTTTAACCATTTCTATTGCCGCATCATCACTGATTTGTATCACTTCGTCAACAAAAAAAGCATTATAAAATTTAGGAACAAACCCTGCACCGATGCCCTGAATAGCGTGGCACCCTACCATATTTCCGCTTAGTATCGCACTGGATGCAGGCTCAACAGCAGCAATAAAAACATCCTGATTATATGTTTTCAATACTGATGCAACGCCCGTCAAAGTCCCCGAAGTTCCCACTCCAGCAACAACTGCATCAAAATCACCACCAGTATCTTCCAATATTTCCATCGCCGTACCAATCTTATGTGCATTCAAATTAGCTTCATTTTCAAACTGCCCTAAAATAACAACATTTGGATTTCTTTCTCTAAGTATTTCCGCTTTATGAATAGCACCATTCATTCCGTCTTCAGCCTGTGTTAGAATAACCTCCGCACCAAAATGACGAATAATTTTAATTCGCTCTTCCGACATGTTTTCAGGCATTATAATAATAAGTTTATACCGGCGCGCCGCACATAAAGCCGCCAATGCAATTCCAGTATTTCCAGAAGTCGCTTCTACAAAAATAGTATTTTCGTTTATCCCCTTTTTTTCCTCTTTTTCCAACATCGCCAATGCAACTCTGTCCTTAATCGAAAACAGAGGATTATACATCTCACACTTTGCCAAAATTTCAGCATTTAACCTATACCTTGTTGCCAGATTACCAAGCCTCAACAACGGCGTATGCCCTACCATCTCCGTTATTGAATTATAAATTGTCGCCATTTTCTTTTTCCAAAATGTTATTTAAAAACTCATCCAATCCACACATGTTTTTTCTTTCTGCACGTGCCGCTACAATAATCGCTACAGCCTCTCTGATTGCCTCGTCTACATCATCATTTACGATAACATAATCATAAAATGTAGCTTCTCTTATTCTCTTACCCGCCATTTGCATACGTCGTTCAACAATTTCGGGCATATCCGTTCCGCGCCTTTCCAATCGCTCGCGCAAAATTTTCAGTGAAGGTGGTACTAAAGCTATTGCTTTAATTTTATCTCCGACAAGTTTCCTTAATTTTTGCACTCCTGGATAATCCAAATCCATTATAACGTCTTTTCCTTCACCAAGCAGTTTATCCACTGGAGCTTTTGGTGTTCCATACTTCGGACCAAAATCAGAATCAACATATTCATACAAAGCGTCTTTTTTCACCAACTGCTTAAACTGCTCTTCTTCCACAAAGTAATAATCTCTCCCCTCTTTTTCTCCTTCCCTTTTCTGCCTCGTCGTAACGGAAACTGAAAGCTGAATATTATCCAATAGCTGCAAAACGCCCTTAATAACCGAACTTTTCCCACCACCACTCGGTGCTGAAAAAATAAAAATCTGTCCCTCTTTTTTAATACGGCAATGGCTTTCTTTCATATCATCCTCTCAATCCCCAAAGGCAACATTACTCTTCACAAACTGCTAAAACTACTATATATAATAAAATACATAAATATAAAGTTTTATTTTAAAGGATTACACCATGATTATCAGAAATATTTTAATAACCGGCGCATCTTCCGGCATTGGCGAAGCATTGGCTCAACATTATGCCTCTCTTCCCGAAACCAAAAATTTATTCCTTTGCGGTCGCAATGAAAAAAGACTTAAAAGCGTCAAAAAAAAGTGTGAAACTTTAGGAAAAGCTAAAATTTACACCCAAATTTTAGATATAACAGATCGAAAAACAACGGAAAAATGGTTAAATGAGGCAGAAAAAAAAGCTCCTTTAAATCTTATTTTCGCCAACGCCGGCATATCATCTGTTGAAGAAACGCCGCAAAATATTTTCAACACATTTAACACCAACGTTTTTGGTGTTTTAAATACCATAATCCCCGCTATAGAAAATTACAAAAAACGTCCGGATAAAGACAAAATCATCGCCATAACCGCATCAATAGCAGGATATCACGGTCTTGCTGCCTGCCCTTCATACAGTGCCACCAAAGCATGTGTAAAGGCTTACAGCGAAGCCTTGCGACTACATTTACTGCCCTATAACATACAAGTTAACACCATTTGTCCAGGTTTTGTTCGTTCTCGCATTACCGATAAAAACACCTGTCCGATGCCTTTTTTCATGGAAGCGGCTCCCGCTGCGGCATTCATTGCCGATAAAATACAAAAAAACATTGGTTTAATTGCTTTTCCGTGGCCTATGCGTTTTGCTGCCTGGCTGGGTAGCATTTTACCCAATCGGCTCAGTGATTATATTTATAAAATGCTTCCCTACAAAGTCTGATAAACACGGTTTCAACACCACATCAACAGAATTTTTTCTTGACTTTTCGGATATTTAAAGCTAATAAATTTTTGATTTTCATATGGTGCAATATGAAAAAGAGGATTATATATGCACAAGTCCGCCTCAATAGAGGGTCTGGCATTTTTGAAAAATAATATAATGGCAAATACTGCAGAAGTAAAAATTCCAGAAATAACCGAAAATTTTGAAGAACTGTTAAACGAACAGTTTGGCAATAAGGGTATTGTCGGCACGGTTATAAAAGGTACCATCATTCGCTTGACGAATGATTATGCAACAGTTGATGTCGGATTGAAATCCGAAGGTCGCATACCTCTTCGTGAATTTGGTAAAAACGATGAATTAAAAGTTGGCGACATCGTAGAAGTTTTAGTTGACAGATACGAGGACAAAGACGGAAACATCGTTCTATCTCGTGAAAAAGCACGTCGCGAAGAAGTATGGCATGATCTTGAAAAAATGATGAACAGCAACGAAAGAGTAAACGGTATTATCTTTGGCCGTGTTAAGGGTGGCTTCACCGTTGACCTAAACGGCGCAATTGCTTTCTTACCTGGATCACAAATTGATATTCGCCCGATAAAAGATATCACACCTTTAATGGGTATTTCCCAGCCTTTCCAGATTTTAAAAATGGACAAAGTACGTGGCAACATTGTCGTATCTCGTCGTGTTGTCCTCGAAGAAACTAGAGCCTCTGCCCGTGCAGAATTGATGGATAACATCAAAGAAGGCGCCGTTTTGGAAGGTATCGTCAAAAATCTGACAGATTACGGTGCATTCATTGACTTGGGCGGTGTAGATGGTTTGTTGCATGTAACAGACATTTAATGGAAAAGAATTAAACATTCAGCAGAAGTGCTATCTCTGGGACAGACA